>JAPLLV010000045.1 GCA_026387405.1 Candidatus Omnitrophota bacterium | reverse complement strand
GGACCAACTACTGCGATATAGGCATTCAAGAGGAATCCGACGGCATGATTATCATTGCGGCAATAGATAATTTATTAAAGGGCGCCTCCGGACAGGCGGTGCAGAATATGAATATCATGTGCGGATTCCCCGAGGCCACGGCATTAAAGTAAAAAGTAAAAAGACAAAAGTAAAAAGTGCAAGGGAAAAGGCAAAAGTTTAGATGAAGATATATAAAAAAGCTGTTCTTCCCCAGGGGTTCAAGGCTAACGGAGTGTCTTGCGGTTTAAAGCGGTCCGGCAAGTTGGACCTGGCGCTTTTTTATTCCGAGCCTCGGGCTAAAGCCGCCTGTAAGTTTACGGCAAATAAGATCAAGGCGGCTCCGGTGCAGCTGGATAGTATCATTTTGGAACATAGTAAGTTTTTCCACGCGCTTATTGCCAATAGCGGCAATGCCAATGCCTTCTGCGGCAAGGCCGGCCTCCGGGATGCACGGGAGATGACCAGGTACACTGCACAAAACCTTTGCTTAAAGAAAGAGGAAGTCCTGGTTGCCTCTACCGGTATCATCGGAAAACGATTGGATGTGGCTAAAATAAAAAAAGCCGTGCCGCAGCTGATCAAAGGGCTTTCAAAGCACGGTATAGATAAGGCCAAAAAGGCCATTATGACCACAGATACCTTTGTTAAAGAGATCACCGTTAGATGTTTTATCGGAGGTAAGGCCGTTACCGTATGCGGAATTGCCAAGGGCGCGGGGATGATCGCTCCCAATACGGCGACAATGCTTTGTTTCATTTTCACGGACGCCTGCATTACGCAGCGCGCGCTGGAGAGTTCCTTAGGGGCATGCGTACAGGATTCCTTTAACTGTATTACGGTCGATGGCTGTATGAGCACTAATGATTCGGTAATTGCCTTTGCAAATTCGGCCAGCAACTCCCGGCTGATTAGCGGCGGCAAAGATCTCGCTGCATTTTCCCGGGCCCTGGGAGCCGTTTGCCTTGAGTTGGCTAAGAGCATCGTGCGGGACGGAGAAGGCGCGAGCAAATTCATCCGGATAAGGGTAAAGGGAGCGGCCAGCGTTAGCGAGGCAAAAAGATCCGCGCTCTCTATCGCCAATTCCAACCTTTTCAAGTGCGCGATGTACGGCTCAAGCGCTAACATCATAGGCAGGATCGTAGCCGCGATCGGCGCAAGCGGCGTGCCCGCGCAAGAAGAGGGATTAAGCATAAAGTTTTCCTCCCTGAAGAAAAGGGATGTGGATATAGAAGTGGGCTTAGGGCGGGGTAAGGCAGGCGCGGCAGTATATACTTGCGACCTCTCCCCGGAATATGTCAAGATAAACGCAGAATATAATTGAGTCCACGACTTATGGAGCGAATGAAATGAGCGAACATAAGTCGTCTGGACGAAATTATCCCTGACATTGCAAAGCAATGGCAGGGGCAACTAAAGAAAGGCGCGATGGAAGACGCGATCAAAAAGGCCGATGTTTTAATCGAGGCATTACCTTATATAAAGAAATTCCATAAGAAAACCATTGTTATTAAATACGGCGGGAGTATCCTCGGCGAAGAAAAGATCAGGCGGGGGGTGCTGGAGGATATCGTTTTCTTGAGTTTTATGGGCTTAAAGCCGGTGTTGGTGCATGGAGGAGGCCCGAATATCAGCGACAGGATGCGCGCCTCGGGTAAGAAGACGGAGTTCGTGGACGGGATGCGCGTGACTGACGAAGAAACGCTGGTGGTAGTAGAAGAAGAATTACAGGCCTTGAATGATATTATAGTCAAGGAATTGAACGAGTTGGGCGGGAGGGCCGTTGGGCTTAACGGTAAAGACCGCGGGATAATCCAGGCAGAAAAAAAGAAGGGTAAGGTTGATCTGGGGCTTGTGGGTAATATCACCAGCAGCAATACCGAGGCGGTGCTTGAGGAATTGAAGAAAGACCGTTTGCCGGTGATACTGCCTATGGGCAGAGGGCAGGATAAAAAAAATTACAATGTGAACGCGGATGAGGCTGCGGCGAGTATCTCCGGAGCGCTGGAAGCGGAGAAACTGGTGCTCCTCACGAACGTAAAAGGGGTGATGCGTAACTCCGAGGACCCCAGCTCTTTCATCTCTACATTGACCATCAAAGAGGCAAAGGCATTAATAGCGAACAAGATCATCCAGCAAGGCATGATCCCTAAGGTTATGGCATGCATAAGCGGTTTGGAGCGCGGAGTGAAGAAGACGCATATGATAGATGCCCGCACCCCTCACGGGCTTCTACTTGAGATATTTACCGACAGGGGCGTGGGAACGGAGATAATAGAGTAGTCGTTAGTCGCTGGTCGTTAGTTGTTAGAAAAGGCTTTAACTAAAAACTAAGATGAAGCTTGAAGAGATATTCAATAGCTATAAAGAGTACATTATGCCTACATATACCAAGGTTCCCCTGGTATTCGTTAAGGGGAAGGGCTCGCGCATCTGGGATATACGGCATAAAGAATACCTTGATTTTTTCCCGGGATGGGGCGTAGGCAGCCTGGGCCACTGTCACCCTAAGGTGATGCAGGCAGTGCGGGACCAGGTCTCCAAGCTTATATTTATTCCCAATAATTATTATCAGATCCCGCAGGCGAAATTAGCCAAGGAATTGGTGCGATTGTCTTTCGCGGGCAAGGTTTTTTTCTGTAATTCCGGGGCCGAGGCCAACGAGGGGGCCATAAAATTAGCGCGTAAGTTCGGTAACGGACGCTACGAGATCATTACATTCGAAAATGCCTTTCACGGGCGCACCCTTGCGGCGCTCGCGGCCACCGGGCAGAAAAAATATATGGACGGTTTTGCTCCTTTGCCTGAAGGATTCCGCCAGGTAAAGTTCAATGATATCGCGCAGGTCAGAAGCGCGATCAGCGAAAAAACAGTGGGGATATTATTGGAACTGATCCAGGGCGAAGGCGGGGTAAATGTCGCGGAAAAGCAGTATGTCTCGGAATTAAGAAAGATCTGCGATGAGAAGAAACTGTTATTGATCGTTGACGAGGTGCAGACCGGCATCGGCAGGACGGGAAAATATTTCGCCTTCCAGCATTACGGCATAACCCCGGATGTAATGACCCTGGCCAAGGCCCTGGGTGGAGGTCTGCCTATAGGGGCGATGGTAGTGAGAAAAGAGATCGCCGATACCTTAGGCCCGGGCATGCACGCCTCCACATTTGGCGGCGGACCGGTGATCGCCAATGCCGGCCTGGCAGTGCTTAAGGCTATCCAGAAGGAGAAGATGCTGGAAAATGCCCAAGTAATGGGGGCGTATCTTTTTGATAAGCTGGCATTATTAAAGGATAAATTCCCGGTCATAAAGAACATAAGAGGTTTGGGGTTAATGGCAGGGGTAGAGTTGAACATTGCCGGTAAACAGATCGTGGAGAAGTGCGTAGAAAAAGGGCTGCTTATTAATTGCACGCATGATACCGTGTTGAGGTTGATGCCGGCGTTAAATGTGAACAAGAAGCAGATCGATAAAGCAATTGGGATACTGGAGGGAGTTTTGAGAGAGGCAGCAAAATGAAAAAAGACCTGATATCAATTAAGGACCTGAACCTTCGGGAAATAGAAGAGATATTCCTCCTTACCGATAAGCTTAAAAAGAATAAAGCCAAATTCAGCAAGGCGCTTTTCGGAAAATCACTGGCCCTGCTTTTCCAGAAACCTTCAAACCGCACGCGCGTCTCCTTTGAAGTGGGGATGTATCAGATGGGAGGAAATTCTATTTACCTGGGGCCGGGAGAGATAAACCTGGGGGTAAGGGAATCCATTAACGATGCGGCCAAGACTTTATCCAGGTATGTTGACGGGATCGTTTTAAGGACGTTTGAGCACAAGAACGTGCTTGAAATGGCAAAGGCGGCATCGATCCCGGTGATAAACGGGTTGTCGGATTTTTCCCATCCCTGCCAGGCCTTGGCAGATTTGTATACGATAAAAGAGAAATTGAAAACTTTTAAGGGTAGAAGTTTGGCTTACGTGGGAGACGGGAACAATGTCTGTAATTCTCTGCTCTTTGCCGGCGCTAAAGTCGGATTGAATATGAAGGTAGCCGCGCCAAAAGGATACGCCCCGGATCCCCGGGTAATGGAAGAAGCCAGGGAGGCCGCCTTATTGAATAAGTCCGGTATCGAGCTATTTGATAATGCGCAAGACGCGGCCCGGGGCGCAGACGTCCTTTACACCGATGTCTGGGCGAGTATGGGGCAAGAGGAAGAGGCCGAGGAGAGAAAGAAGGCATTCAAAGATTTTCAGATCAATAAACAATTACTGGGTTTAGCTAAAGAGGGGGCGCTGGTTATGCATTGCCTGCCCGCGCACCGCGGAGAGGAGATAACCGGCGAGGTTATCGACAGCAAGAATTCCGTTGTTTTTGACCAAGCGGAAAACCGGATGCACGTGCAGAAGGCAATTTTGATGGTATTATTAAGATGCCGATAAGACAGGACGCATATACCCCATTAGAAAAAGCGCAGACCGCTCGCCCCGTTAGAAAATTCTTTTCTAACGGGGTAAAAGAGCAAAGTTTTCTAACGGGGTATACCCTTATGGAGTTGCTCATTGTGATAATTGTTATATGCATACTCACTAGCATTGCCTGGCCCAGTTACACCAAGACCAGGATAAAGTCAGAGGATAAAGAGGCCTATTCGATACTGTTTCTTCTCCAATCAGCCGAGAAGAATTATAAGCTTGAAACGGGTCATTACTACGGTACGAGTTCAACTATTGCCGATATCAATAGCGAATTGAATGTCTATTTGCCTAATACAGGTACGCGGCATTGGGATTACTGGGTATATAACTCAGGTTGTGTCCAGGTTAACCGCAGGGGCGATAGCACAAGAAAATGGCATCTGAGTATTGGCGAATTTGCGCCGCTGACCAACGCATGCGGTTCATGAAAAAGGGATTAATCAAATGAAGAAGGTAGTATTGGCATATTCAGGCGGACTGGATACCTCTTGCATTGTGAGATGGCTTAAAGAGCGGGATTTTGAGGTTATCTGTTTTGTAGCTGACCTGGGGCAGGGGCTAGGGAGGGGTGAGGATTTCACCGCTATCGAGGCCCGGGCCCTGGCCGCAGGCGCGTCTAAGGTCTACGTCAAGGATATACAGGAAGAATTCGTGCGGGATTTTGTCCTGCCGGCGCTGAAGGCGGGAGCCGTATATGAGGGGAAGTATCTCTTAGCCACTGCCCTGGGTAGGCCTTTGATCGCCAAATACCTGGTGCAGATAGCCCATAAAGAGAAAGCCGACTGCATAGCCCACGGCTGCACCGGAAAAGGCAATGACCAGGTGCGTTTTGAGGTTACGGCAAATATACTGGACCCCAGGCTGGAAATCATCGCTCCGGTCAGGGAATGGGAGTTTAAATCCCGGGAAGAAGAGATTGAATACTGCCGGATGCATAACATCCCCATTGATGTGACCAAGAAAAAACCTTACAGCATTGATCGGAATATCTGGGGCATAAGTATAGAGGCCGGTATCCTGGAGGACCTCCAGCAGGAGCCTCCCGAGGATGCTTATCTGATCACCAAAAGCCCGAGCCATATAGCCACTTACCCTAAATATGTCGAGGTTTATTTTGAGCAGGGCCAGCCGCAAAAAATAGACGGCAAAAAGTATGCTTTGAAGAGGCTTATTAATCTCCTGAATGAGATCGGCGGGGCCCATGGAGTGGGGAGAAGCGATCTGGTAGAGAACAGGCTGGTGGGGATCAAGTCGCGGGAGATCTATGAGGCTCCGGCAGCCACGATACTGCATACCGCGCACCGGGAACTGGAGAGCCTGGTGTTGGACAGGGAGCTGGCGCATTTTAAGGAGATCGTTTCGTTAAAGTATTCGGAACTGGTCTATAACGGGCTCTGGTTCTCTCCTTTAAAAGAGGCGTTGGACGGCTTTGTGCATACGACACAGCAATATGTAACCGGGTCGATAAGACTTAAATTATTCAAGGGCAACTGCGTGGCTGTAGGCAGAAGCTCTCCGCACTCGCTCTACAAAAAGGAGTTGAGCACCTACGGCAAGGAAGACAAGTTTGATCAGAAGCTGGCGAACGGCTTTATTAAGATATGGGGAATGCCGTATAGAAAATAGCATATAGCATATGGCTAATGGCATATAGCAGGAGCAAAAATGGCTAAGAAATTGTGGGGCGGGAGATTTAGTAAAAAAACAGACCCAGTCTTTGAAATATTTTCTCGGTCTATACACTTCGATTATAAACTGGCCTATTGCGATGTGTGGGGTTCTTTGCTACACCTTGAGGTTCTTTATAAATCAGGATCGGGAGTGCTCTCTCTGCCAGAATATACTGTTCTGAAAAAAAATCTTCATATTATTCTTGGTGAGATTGGTTCCGGGAAATTTAGATTTAATAAGAAGGCCGAAGATATACATACTAATATTCAGAATGAGCTAGAAAAAAAAGCAGGAAGCGCTGCATTAAAACTTCATACCTACCGGTCAAGGAACGATCAGGTAGTTTTTGATACGAAGCTTTTTTGTAAAATCGAATTACCAAAGATTATTCAACTAATTCAGAAGGTAGGTTGGGAAATCCTGCGTTTGAAAGAAAAATATCCAAAGCTTATTTTTCCCGGATTTACTCATTTTCAGCACGCACAACCTGTTGCCTGCGCAAACTACCTGCAGGCATTGTTTAATTTTCTTGGGCGGGATGTTCAAAGGATAAAGGCAGCTGCGGATCGTATCACATTAACTCTCGGTTCAGGCGCACTTGCGGGAGTTGCAATTGATTCAAGTCAATATACTCAGGCTACTGAAAAACTCGCAAAAGAATTTGGGGTACGCATTGCTTCATTGTCAAGCAGTATAGATAGCGTTAGCGACAGAGATTTTATCATTGATGTGTTGAGTGTCCTCTCAATTTTACAGATGCATCTGTCACGGATCGCAGAGGATTTTATCATTTGGTCTTCTCCGGAATTCGGATTTGTTGATATTGCTGAGGAGTTCTGTACTGGAAGTTCTCTGATGCCACAGAAGAAAAACCCAGATTCTTTGGAGCTTATACGAGGAAACACTGGAAAGATATACGGAAACCTGATGAGTGTTTTAACGATGATGAAAGGCTTGCCTTTAACTTACAACAGAGATATGCAACTTGATAAAGAGCCGCTGTTTAACTCCTTTGAAATAGTTTCTAGTGAGCTAAAAGTTTTGACTGGCCTGATTAAAACGTTGAAATTTAATGAGACCAAAATAAAAGAGCAACTTAAAGACGAAGGTCTTTATGCTACTGATATAGTTTATTATTTAGTTGATAAAAAAGTGCCATTTAAAGATGCGCATACTATTGTCGGTAGGCTTGTAAAATATTCTCTCGATAATGATATACCGATTAAGAATATGGCGGAGTCCTTATTAAAGAAGTTTTCCGTCAAACTTATTAAGAAAGAAATAGTTAAGTTATTTGATCCCGAGAAATCAGTTAAATCCAAGCTTTCTATCAAAAGATAGTTAGCGGGTGGCTTGGTATGTTTCGAGCAGCACGTAAAGGCGACGAGCGGGCAAGGTGTCCCGAGCGATAGCGAGGGACGAGCGAGGAAGCCGATTCGAGCGAGCTTTTTCACGCTGGGAAAAAGTGAGCGGTGATGCGAGAAATATGCCAAGACAGGACCCGCTAAATAGAAGAATAGATATAAATGCACGAATTCAAATACCGAAATAATAAACTCTATTGCGAGAAACTTCCGGTTGAGGTTTTGGCCAAGAAGTTCGGCACGCCGCTTTATGTTTATAGTTACAAGACCCTGGTGGACCATTTCAGTAAATTGAGCGCTGCCTTTAAAGGGGTGCATCCGCTGATCTGCTTTTCCGTAAAGGCGAATTCCAACCTGGCGATCCTAAAGAGCCTGGTGGATTTAGGGGCAGGCCTGGATATTGTTTCAGGAGGAGAGCTTTTTCGCGCGCTCAAGGCGGGTTGCCCGGCGCAAAAGATCGTTTATGCCTCGGTGGGTAAGACCGACGGGGAAATAGAAGAGGCGATCAGAAGAGGGATACTGTTTTTTAACGTCGAATCCCTGCCGGAGCTGGAGAATATCAACCGTATTTCCGGCAGGCTGCGCAAAGTTACCCGCGTTGCCTTGCGCATAAACCCGGACGTGGAAGCCTCCACCCACAAGTTCATCACTACGGGCAAGCTCACCAACAAGTTCGGTATAGATTTCAAGAATACCCACAGGATCCTTTCCTTGCGGGATAGGTTCTCCAATATCAGGATCTGCGGGCTGCATATACACATTGGTTCACAGATCACCGAAAGCAGGC
>JAPLLV010000031.1 GCA_026387405.1 Candidatus Omnitrophota bacterium | reverse complement strand
ATTAAGCCGTTTTAGTTCCTCCTGCGTAGCCATTATAATGTCCCTTCCTGCCATGTGATCCTCCTTTGGAAAGGATCATTATAGCAACTTTGGAACAGGACATTCTTGCTTTGCTAAAACCGGACATTATTGTATTGCGATTACAGGCTTTTAAAGGCCTAATATTTTCTTTATAAATACCGGACGTGCATAGAAAGCGCGGCTAATACTTCCATGTCCAGCTCCTTTAGTACGCGGCTGAACATAAACGCCCATAGCTCCGGTTAAAACACTAAACCCTCTCGTTCTAATAGCATTCCTCACCAAGTCGTAGTCTGCCTTAACTTGTTCATACAAATACTTATCTCCCAAGTCAAATTTTCCTACCGAAAGTAAAACTGACCGCGTTTCATTTATATCATTATACAGCCTTGCGCAAATAATCGTCTCTCTCAATTTAGCCAATAAATGGCTACTCTCAAACGGCGTGTTCTTAACTTGCTCGGGATTAATCATAGTAATCTGCATTGTTTCTTTAGGAACAACAACTCCATTTTTCAACTTCTTAAGTGAAGCCATCTTCAATTCCCAATAACCCCCATTAGGAGCCTGAATATTATTTACTCCTAAGCCGATATACCTTTCTAATACCTGCCCCGCCCACCCCTTATTCCGTCCAACACAATTAAGTTCATCTGTAAAAACCGTCACCCCAAATTTACGAGCTAATGGCCTCAAGTCTTTGCCAATTAACTCTTTCAACTTGATGATTGCTCTGCCTTTGTCAATGGTTGCCACTTAGCCTTTCCTTATCTCTAAAAGCATCTTTAAGTCTTTTTATCGAAGTTTTTAAATACTCTTCCTCTAATTCTATTCCTATGTATTGCCTTCCCTCTTTATGTGCCGCTATTCCGGTTGTAGCGCTACCGCTAAAAGGATCCAGGATTATATCTCCTGTCCTTGTTGAGGCCTTCACAATCCTATCCAATAATTCTATAGGTTTCTGTGTAGGATGCTTACCATATATTTTCTCTGCCGAACCTGGCGCTTTAATAGACCAAAGGCTTAGCATTTGCTTATCATTGTTCATCTTTTTCATCAAGGGATAATTAAAAAAATGCTTACTGTCTTTGTTCTTAGCTGCCCAGAGAATAGTTTCGGTGGAATGCGTAAAATAACGACAGCTTAAATTTGGCGGAGGATTTACTTTGAACCAAGCAATATCATTTAATATTTTATAACCTAAAGTCTGCATTGCCGAGCCTACCGTATAGATAATGTGTGAAGTGCCAGATACCCAAATAGTTCCATTGGGTGTCAAAACCCTCTGACATTCTCTTAGCCATCTTTGGGTAAAAATATAGTTTTCTTCTAAGCCTTTTGATATATCCCACTTGCCTTTATTAACAGAGACCTTCTTCCCGGCATGACAAGTAAATCCACCGTTAGAAAGAAAATATGGAGGATCAGCAAAAATCATATCTATGGAGTTTTCATGAAGATTAGGAAGTATATCGAAACAATTTGCTTTGAATAAGGCAATATTACGCTTCGTATCTTCAAAATACGGCTTTTGTGGGATATCTTCAAACAGGCGGGAAATATCTTTTTTGTGGGTTACTTTCTCTTGAGTGATGATGGGCATATAAGTGAGAAGCGGGATCTTTACTATTTTATTTTCCATATTTTACCACCTCCTACTACAATAGACGTAGAAAGTGGCAAAATCTAACAAAAATTTTTGATTCTAAAATTTAAATGAAACTATAATTCTGCATAAAGCTAAAACTTTTGGTTTTATCTATCCAAGCCTTCTTTTATCATAACCTCTTGTGCTGCAATAAGTTGGGGTGGCTAAGCGGGATCGAACCGCCAACCCTCAGAGCCACAGTCTGATGCTCTAACCAATTGAGCTATAGCCACCACAATGCCGATTTTCAATATAGGTATTTATTCCGGAGTTTTTATTGATTTAACCTTAGCTCGAAGTCTTTGCTGCCGTCGTTCAGGACCACCACGTCTTCTTTGATATCAGTTACCGCGTTCCTCCCGATCTTATCACCAACAGCAACTACCTTATCGTTGATAATAGCCAAGGGAACCTTTTTATCCAAGAATACGCCCCTTAATTCCAATCTCCCGGATAATTCAGCCTTTGAGGAAGAGACACCTTTATTGCGCAAGGATTCTATTGTATTACGAGCCTCTTGTAATTTAGCCTCAAGGGATTTATATTCCCGCGATTTTTTCTTTATTTCTTTGGCTAACGGCGCGTAAAAAATAAAATATACAAATAGAATAGCAACACCCGCCGCTATGCTATACATGAGCGTATTGGAAACTTCCTTAGTCTGTCCAAAAAGAATCAGCCTCAATTACTACCTCCCTAAGTCCCCCCTAAATCTGTATTTTATTATAACCAAAAACCCGCAACTTACAACTTTAATCTCTTATTCAAAGAAGACAGAGACTTGATAAGCCTTAAAAGTTCCTTCTTGCTTTTGCCTTTTATCCCGGAAAACTCTGCCCCTATTTTATACTTATTTACCTTACCCCTGGATTCTTCAATGGGCTTGATCCAGGCAACCCTGGCCTTAAAAGATACGGGCGCCTTTGACTTGGAGGATCTTAATTTAACCTCTATCAACTTGTTCGTCTTTAATTGTCCCTTGCTTAGAAAACAGATCCCTCCCTGAGAGATATCCACTGTCTGGACCGACAATCCTATGGACCTGTCAGAAAAACAGATTTCCATATCCCCATTGCAATCGACCCTTTTAAAATTTCTTTTCTCAAAGCCGATGTGGACATTCTTGATATGAAAATTCCCGGCATCCTCTTCTTTTTCGACGTAGGGAAACTTGCCTATATTGACGAACAGGTTCATTACCCTGTTTTTGATAAAATAATCCCTGATCTTCTCTTTGAGGAAATCAACGGCCAGAGAGACCTTCTTATCCGTAGCATCGGGAAAGATAACGCTGAATTCGGCCCTGCGGGTATCCGCACTGTTTATCCGAAAACCGCCCTCGCCGGTGCTGGCGACGAGCCTGAAGGCCTGCTCGACGATATTTTTCAGGTCATTGATCAATTTCAGGGTATCTATTTTAATTTCGCGGCTGTTGATCACAAGCAGGTTGATCAGATACACCCTCTTGCCGTCATTTAGCAAATTGTTTACCCTGTCTCTTGTATCACCGTTAAGGATATTCACGCTATGGATGCGCGGCAGGGTAAAGTAAAACCTGCTTCCTACCCCGGATTTAGACTCCACCCAGATCTCTCCGCCGTGCTTATGCACCAATTCCTTTACAATGGAAAGCCCCAGGCCCACGCCCTTTTTTCCCGCCCCCGCGACCCTGGATACCTGCACGAACCTATTGAACAGTTTAGGCAGGTCTTCCTTACCTATGCCTACGCCCGTATCAAAAACCGCTACCCTGACCTTATCTTCCAGGATATCAACCCTCACCCTTACCTCGCCCTTCTCCTCGGTAAATTTTAACGCGTTGTCAATAAGATTGTTGACGATCTGGACGGTCCTTTCCGCGTCCACAAAAATATTGATCTCTTTTTTGGGCAGTTGATACTGCAGTTTTACACCCTTATCAAACGCAAGGCGCCGGAAATGATCGGCAGAATCAACGATCAGATCATTAAGGTTAACCAGGGAATAATGTAACCTTAGCCTTCCGGTCTCAATGCGCGATATATCCAGCAGATCATCGATAAGATTTTTTAGCCGGCCTATATTATTGCCGGCCCTATTCAGGAAGTCTTTTTGCTGGCTGTTTACCGGGCCGGCCAGGCCGTCGATAACCACGCCTATCGCCTCTTTAATGATCGCCAGCGGCGTCCTCAACTCATGGGAAACCGCCGAGATAAAGCCCGACTCTAATTTATTAAGCTCCTCCAGGACCTCTAATTTCTTGCCGATCCGGGCCCGCTCCTCTTCCAGACGCTTGATCTGCATACGATGGGTGATATCGCGGGTAATGCCCACGAGCCCGATAACCCTGCCTTTTTCATCAAAACGCGGTATCTTGGTCGTAGAAACATAGTTATCCACGCCGTCCGGCCTGGTGGCCCGTTCCACCTTATCGATTATAGGCTTACCGGTAGTCATCACCTTACGGTCATCGCGCTCCATCAGTTTCGCACGTTCCCGGGGAAAGATATCAAAATCGGTTTTTCCTATTACCTCTTCCGGTTTAAGCCCCAGCCCTTTGGCGTGCGCCCTATTCACCAGGACAAACCTGCCTTTTTTATCCTTGAAATAGATAACATCGGGCACGTGGTCCATAAAATCCCTTAAAAGCCGGTATTGCTCAGGTTCTTTTTTCATTTATTTTAATAGCTCACGGATCTTTTCCAGCAGCGCCTGCGGCTCAAACGGCTTGGTAATGTAGGCATCCGCGCCCGCCTCTTCTCCCATCTTTATGTCTGACTCCTGGGCCCGGGCGCTAAACATTATAATGGGGATATCTTTGTACCTTGGGTCTTTCTTGAGCAGCCCGCAGACCTTATACCCGTCAATCTTAGGCAGCATAATATCAAGGATGACCAGGTCCGGATTATCCTTGTGCACCTTATCAATAGCCTCCATGCCATTATAAGCGCTTGTAACTTCGTATCCGTTAGCCTCCAGGCGAAAGGCTACTGTCTTTACCAGGTCCTCTTCATCGTCAACCAATAATATCCTTTTCTTTGACATGGCTACTTCTTTTTATGCGATTGATCCTCTGTTATCTTTAATGCCGCCTGCAAAGCAGATATGGTATCCGTATATGCGCTTATTTTCGGCACAAAAGCGCTGACGCCTAAGTCCTTCACTTCGGTGATAGTCTTTTCATGCAGATGCGCGGTAAGCATGATCACCGGTATCTTATTGTCTAGCTTGCGTATCTCTCTTAAAGTGGAAACCCCGTCCATGCCCGGCATCAAATAATCGAGGATCACAATATCCGGCCCCTGGTGCGCTAAAATATCAATGGCTTTTTCGCCGCTGTCGGCCTCAATGAAATCATATCCCCATGCTCTTATTCTTACCCCTAAGATCTTACGGAAATCACCTTCATCATCCACCAAGAGGACCTTTAGATTTGCCATACGGTCAGCTCTCCTTTGCACAATGTGCACACCGGCCAATCCGATATGGCCGCGTGCATACTACTTAACCCCTGCGTTCTTCAATAGGCAGAATAAAATGGAAAGTTGAACCTTGCTCCATTTTTGACTCTACCCAGATCTTTCCGCCGTGACTCTCTATAATTTCTTTAGAGATTATCAAGCCCAGCCCTGTCCCGCCGGTTTTCCGGTCTACTTCGCCCTCCAATTGCTCGAACTCATGGAATAGCCGCGGGATGTCTTCTGCCTTAATGCCGGGTCCGGTATCCTGCACAGAGACACGGATAAAATTATCTCCCCCGGTAGTGGCGATGTTAATAGAACCTTTCTCGGTGAACTTGATCGCGTTAGTGACAAGATTGTTCAAAACCTGGATTATCTTATCCCGGTCAAATTTAACTTTGGGCAGATGCTCTGCGGTATTAATAACAAACCCCAAACCTTTTCCCTGCGCCAAAGAAAACATGGTGTCATAGACCTCTTTTACAACTTGGTTGATATCGTTCTCTTCCATTTTGAGCGCCATCTTGCCGGCTTCAAGCTTCTGGAAATCCAGGACCTCGTTAATAAGCCTGTTGAGCCTGTCCACGTTTCTCTTGGCTATGTCCAGGAATGTCTTTTGTTCTTTATTGATCGCCCCCGCCTCTCCGTCCAGAACAATTGAAATCCCTTCTTTTATAGCGGTGAGCGGGGTCCTAAGCTCGTGAGAAACCATGCTGGTAAAATCCGATTTTGCCTTTAGCGCCTGCTGGATCACCTGTTCTGCTTTTTTGCGGCCGGTGATATCGATAAAAACCTCCATGACTGACTTTTTGCCGTTATAAATCATGCCCGTATGCGTGACAAGAAACGTCTTGCCGCCAAACGCGCCATTGACCTCAATAGTCTTTGTTTCGCCGGTTTCAAAACCTACTTTTAAAGGACAAAGATCGCACTGCTTCTTATCGTCCGTGTATACCTCCCAGCACTTCTTACCGGTAGTCTTTTCGCCGATGGCATTTTCCAGTATCTGGTTCATATACATAATATTTCCCCGCTCATCTACAATATCAAGGCCAAAGGGAATAGTATTCAGGAGCGTCTTGTTAAAATTGCTAATTCTTTGTAAAGCTATCTCGGAATTTTTGCGGGAAGACAGGATACTGGCGCAATCAACCAAAAAATTGCCAAGCCTCTTCAGGTATCTTTTAATCATCGTCTAGTATTTTGGCTGCGGGATCGGGATATTCATTGAACACCCGCCGTTTGTTCCTCGTCTCTATCTTTCCTTTTGAAAAGCTATCTCAAAGGCCTTTTTCAATTCTTTACCCAGGCTTAAAGTCCCGCCGATAAGCGCCCTGGTTATATCCGTGGTCCCTTTTACGGTCCCACCGAATACTTTACCGGGCAATAACGCGGCCTTCTGGACTGTCAGGCGATTCGCCTGCCTGGCCTGCGTCATTTTATCTTTAACGGCGGCCTTGATATTGGCGAGACCGAATTCCGGCCGGTCCATCCTGGTGCTGACGACAAAATCCACGAACATCTTACCGTTGTCCATGGCCTTAAAAGCGCCTATCACGGTATTGACCGCCCGTTCCTCCTTCTTCAGCTCTTCCTTGGGGGACCGCGGTTTAAATACAATATCCTTTAATTCCAGATGACACAGCGCCGTAAGGTTATTGTCCTCTCCCTGTATCGCACTATTAAAATCAAACCTTGCCTTATCGATGCGCGCATTGTCAAGGTTCAGCCAACCGGCATAATAAGGAGAAAGATAAACGGCGTCTATATCCGCTACCTTGAGCGTGGCTTCCATATCTTTCTTGCCCAGGTCAAACCAACCTTTAGCCTCCACGCTCCCTTTTCCTTGACCTTCATGCCAGGGAATCTCTGCCTTCAAAGTAAATTTTGTCACTACGGAATGCGCAAAAAATGTCAAATTATGGAACGAAAAACTCAGTTCATCAAGACGAAGCTCCAGGCCTCCGCTGCCTACAGACCGGTCGATGAAATCAACTTTACCGGACGCGGAATCGAGATTTTTGATAAATATACCCCGGGCAAAAGGCATCTTTTTTCGGAAATCCTCCGCGGGCTGAAAGATGGACTCCGGGGCAGACCCTGCCTTCACATAAGTAAACTCAAGGCCTTGCAGCGCGATTTTATCAAACACCAGGCGCCCGGTGAGACACTCGATTATATTCGGACGGATGACCACAGAGCGCACCCTGGCCAAACCGTTGATATCAATATTACCGAGCGTTATCTCCGAAGGAAGGTGAAGCGCGAAATAATCTATACTTACCTTTTTTTGGGTGGCATTTTGCAGTTCTCTGACTATTAAATCTTTGCCGCGTATTGAAAAAAAGACAAAAACCGAGCATAAAATCAAGGCTACGGCCAGAATGATCACCAGGAATATTCTTATCGTCAGTTTCATTTAAATTTGGCGCGCCTGGGCCGAATCGAACGGCCAACCCTCGGCTTAGAAGGCAGATGCTCTGTCCATTTGAGCTACAGGCGCAGGTTTGCAAATAGCATATTGCAAATAGCAAATAGGCTATTTCAAAGAATTCTTAAATGCTCTGATCTTCTTAATTAATGTTTCGGCTTTTTGGTAATAGTTTAATCGTTCAGATTCGCTAATATAACCTCTTCGAGCCGCAAAATACAAAATGTTTACTGTCTCTAAAGCAGATGATACGCTGATATCTAAGAACGAACTAAAATTTTTGTTTGTCGTAACACCCGACCCTTCAGCGATGTTGTTCGAAATTGATAAACCAGCTCTTTTAAGTTGTGAAGTAACGTTATACTGCTCATTAAGAGGAAATTTATTTGCAATGGTATAAATATCGTGAGCGTAATCCACTGCGAGCTTCCAGATATCTAGTTCCTCAAATCTAAACATATCCGGCCATGTGCCCTCTGCTACGTGCCATTTGCCATATGCTACGTGCCATTAGCTAACTGGTCGGGGCGACAGGACTTGAACCTGTGGCCTTTTGGTCCCAAACCAAACGCTCTAGCCAAACTGAGCTACGCCCCGTTACAAATTTCTTTAATTTTTATATATATACGAAATACATTTTACGGTTCAATTATATCAACCGCTCTTCTTTCCCTCAATATATTTCTCGATGATCTTTTTGGCTTTTTCAAGGGCGTGGAAACGATGGCTCATCTTGTGTTTTATACGCTCGCCCAATTGCGCAAAGGTCTTGTTATATTCGGGAATTATAAACAAAGGGTCGTATCCGAAACCGCTGGTGCCCTTGGGTTGAAAACCGATCCTGCCATCGCACCTTCCTTCTACTACACCGACCACTCCGTCTTGATCAGCCAAAGCCACGGCGCAGATATAATAAGCTTTTCTCTTTGCCGGAGGCAGATCTCCCAATAAACGCAGCACCTTCAGGTTATTCTGAGGGTCGCTCTTGTTTCTACCGGAAAACCGGGATGAATAAACCCCTGGTCTCCCCTTTAAAGCCTCCACGCAAAGCCCGGAATCTTCACCCAGAGTAAGTTTTCCGGTGAAACGGGCTGTCTTGACCGCTTTTTTGACCGCATTTTCTTTGAACGTCTTGCCGTTCTCGATAATACGGGGAGCCCGCGGATAATCCGCCAGAGAACTTACTTCAAGTCCTAAATTCTTCCAGATATCCCTGATCTCTTTGAGCTTCTTCTTATTCTTGGTGGCAACAACTAATTCCATCAAAGCACGCTTTTTAAAAGGCCCTTCTGAATTTCGATCAAATCCTCAACGCCTTTTTTGGCCAGGACCAACAACTTGTCCATATGAACTTTACTGAACGGCTTGCGCTCGGCCGTTCCCTGGATCTCTATGAATTCTCCGCTTCCGGTCATCACGATATTCATATCCACTTCCGCCTTAGAATCCTCTTCATAGCACAGATCAAGTATATGTTCTCCGTCAAATATCCCGACGCTGGTAGCGGCGACAAAGTCTTTGATAGGCAGGCCCGCCACTGAACCCTTGGCGGGCAGGCTGCCGAACAACCCGTCCTTTTGCAATTTATGCAGCGCATCGGCCAGCGCCACAAAACTTCCCGTGATCGAGGCAGTGCGCGTTCCGCCGTCCCC
Source organism: Candidatus Omnitrophota bacterium (assembly GCA_026387405.1). GTDB lineage: Bacteria > Omnitrophota > Gorgyraeia > Gygaellales > Profunditerraquicolaceae > JAPLLP01. The sequence continues at coordinate 40,653 of JAPLLV010000031.1, read as the reverse complement.
CTGGATCACATCGCAGTCGATCCAGATCGTGCGCTCGCCCAATTTATTTAATTCGGTAACCGTGCGCAAGGATCTGCCTACCAGGCGCTGTATCTCATAGGTCCTGCCGGAATCTTTACCGCGCGGGATACGCTTGTCGCAGGAACGCGGAAGCATCCCGTATTCCGCGGTCACCCACCCTGTTCCTGAATTCTTCAAAAAGGGCGGCACTTTATCCTCAACCGAGGCAGTGCAAATGACTCTGGTATTACCCAGCTCTATAAGACAGGAACCTTCGGGAAATTTGAGGTAATGGCGCGTGATCTTACATTTTCTTAATTCATTGGCGGCTCGTCCGTCTATGCGTTTCATAATATTATCCTTTCACAGTAGTGAACATTGGCCCAGATGCCTTAACTATAAATATCTCTCCCTCGCGAATCAATGGCAACTATGAGAGGTAAATCTTTTACCTCTAACCTGTGGATCGCCTCAGCCCCCAGGTCTTTGTAGAGAATGGTTTTTGCCTTTTTAATATATCCGGCTATAAGAGCCCCGCATCCGGCATAGGCCAGGAAATAAACTGCTTTGTGTTTTTTAATCGCCCTGACTACGTCTTTTGACCTGGCCCCTTTGCCGATCATGGCTTTCAGGCCGACCTTCTTAAGCAAGGCGGGCGTAAAGGCGTCCATGCGCGAACTGGTGGTTGGGCCGCAAGAACCGATAACTTTTCCTTTGGGAGTTCTTGTCGGGCCACAATAATAAATAACCGCGCCTTTTAGATCTATCGGAAGCTTCCTGCCTCTTTTGATTGTCTCGTCCAGCCTTTTATGCGCCTGATCGCGGGCAGTATAAATAACACCGCTTAACAAAACCTCATCCCCCGAGTTTAGTTGTTTGATCTGTCCTTTATTTAAAGGTGTTACTATTCTTTTCATATCAGAGATTGCTTCGGTCGCTTCGCTCCCTCGCAATGACTACCACATATCATTGCGAACGAAGTGAAGTAATCGCATTTTTACTATAGTACTGCTGTAGCGCTCCTTAAGGCGTGGCAGCTGATATTCACCGCCACCGGCAGTCCGGCGATGTGCGTAGGATAAGTTTCAATATTAACCGCCAAGGCCGTTGTCTTGCCGCCTAGGCCCATGGGGCCGATGTTGAGCTTATTAATTTTCCCCAATAATTCTTTTTCTAATTTTGATTTTTTACTTTTTATCTTTCGCAATAAGGCCTTCTTCGCCAATAACGAGGCATAATCAGCCGTCCCTCCTATACCCACGCCCACCACATACGGCGGACAGGCATCCGGGCCTGCAATTTTTACCGCGTTGACTATAAATTTTTTTATCTCGCTTATATCTGCCGTGGGCTTAAACATCAAGGCTTGAGATTTATTCTCGCAGCCAAAACCCTTGGGCAATACGGTTAATTTCAATTTATTCGAATTTACCATCCCAATATGTATTACCGCCGGGGTATACCGGGCCCTTCCGCGCGATAACGGATCTTCTACTATCGAACTCCTTAAACACGCCTTTCTATATCCTGACTCAATCCCCTTATTTATCGCTGCGTTAAAATTGCCCTCGATCACTACCTCACGTCCGATCTGGGCAAATACCACCGGCATCCCGGTATCCTGGCATATAGCAAGCTTATCTACCCGGGCAACGCGGGCATTCTCAATAATTGCCTTGATTATTCCTTTAGCCCTTGCGTTAGTCTCCAGGGCAAAAGCCGTCTTTAATGCCGACAATACATCATCCCTCAATATCAGATTAGCCTTAACACATAAACCCGCGACCGTATCAGTTATCATTCGCGCTGATATCTTTCTCATCCCTTATACTCCCGGCTGACGGTAGTAGTGATCCCGCCGCGTGGATTAAATACCCCTTTGATCTTAGCCCGGCGCGGCCTGCAGGCAAGTACGAAATCTTCAAGCATCTTATTAATGAGATGTTCGTGGAATATCCCGACATTACGGAAGAAAATTGTGTACATCTTAAAAGACTTTAGCTCGATACAGTATTTGCGCGGAGAGTATTCTATAGTGATAACGGCAAAATCCGGCAACCCGGTCTTTGGACAAATACAGGTAAATTCGGGAACTTCTAACTGTATGGAATATGTTTTATCCGGATATTGATTCTTCCAGACCTCTATTCCAGGCGTTTTTAATTTCCGCACACCCTTCTGCAACCCTTCATACAAAGATTTCTTCTTCACGCCTTATCCTTTTTTTCTTTACCAACGACTAGCGACCAACGACTAACGACTACTTGACTCCCCACTCCTTATGCATCTGCGGGATGACGCGCGTATCCACGCCTTCAGCCTCACTCAGTTCTTTGAAACGAGCTAATTTATCCTGAAGCTGGGGTCCCGCTTCGCGGCTATTAGGCTGCAGCACTAAGATCGCGTCGCGCTTTACTTCTTTTATTAATTTTAAGCTTTCAGCCAGGTCGCTCTCGGTTGTTGTCGCGCAGACAACCGCCTTTATGAAAACCTCTTTTTTTGAGGCGATCTCCAGGAACCTGCGGTGCATCCACAGGAGATCTCCCATGCCTGCGGAACTGGATAATTTGAAATCCATGGCCACAATATCCACAAAATCTATCAGACCTTTTAATTCGGAGAATAGCGTGCCGTTGGTCTCAAGGTAATTCTTATATCCCGCCTGAGAGGTAAGCATCAACACCTCCCTTAAGAAATCTCTCTGCAAAAGCGGCTCCCCTCCGGTAAAGGACACGGAATGCACTTCCTGTTTATGCGACTTTATGTCTTCCAGGAGCTCCTGTGGCTCATATTCGCGAAAGCCCTTCAAAGGCGTATCGCAAAATCTGCAGCTCAAATTGCAGCCGAATAAACGCACGAAGACCTGCTCTTCGCCCGCATAGGGGCCTTCGCCCTGGACACTCTTAAATACCTCGTTAATCCGGCCTTTCATTTTTATCTGCTCCTTAACAATGGATCCCTGATCCCCGCTTCTTTAAAACCCTTGGCGCGATAAAAACAGCTGTCACATTTCCCGCAGGGAACGCCGGCGCCCCTATAGCACGACCAGGTCTTTTCAAAAGGCACGCCCAGGCTAAAACCTAATTTTATGATCTCTGCCTTTCCCAAATGGATCAAGGGTGTTTCGACGGCAATCTTTTTTCTTTCTGAGCCGGCTTTAGTGCCTGTCGCGATCACATGACTAAAGGCCCGGTAGAATTCCGGACGGCAATCCGGATAACCGCTATTATGAGCTATAACTCCATCACAAACGAAATTTTGATTGTTTTCTACAGATACATCATAAATATATTTATTAATATACGGGACCCTTCTTTTCTGTTCAACTTTAGCAAATATAAGATCGTTATTAACCAAAGAACTCCACTTTTCTTTTAAAGTTCTATCTGCCGTTTGAGGTATAAGTTTTAGAAGGAGTTTCCTGTCAAAACGGTTTTCTGTATATATTCCATTATTTCTAATTGCATTTTTTATCTTAGTAATTGCGACAGGAGTTCTGCATAACTTAAGTTCATCATTCAATTTTTTGTATGGTGGAATGCCTCTTATTCTTGAACGATAAGTTGGCGATAATCTAATTTTATTATTAATGTTGCCGATGAATTTCAAAAAAAACTGTTTATCGATGCTGTTCTCAATCATTAAACAATAAATGGTAGAAGGTTTATCGTAGAAATTTGTCTTTTTATGCTTATTTTGTTTTTTATATGCAATGATGTTAAAATTGAGCAATAAGTCTTGGATACTATTGATTAACGGTTTACTCGCAGAGTATATGCCGACAGCTCCGTCTTTACTAACCGAACCATCTCCAATTATGAAACCGCGCAAAAATGCAGCTTGTAATTCAAGCGGTAAATCATAGATAATCGGAGGCACTATTTTTGTTCTCGCCTTACCTACAAACCCTAACCTCTTCATTATCTTCATCAACAAAGGTGAACTCATTGACTTATCAATCTTGTTTTTTCTTACACTCATTTTAGCACTAAAGATTCTACACACATCTCTAAAATTTATTGTGGCTTCTTCATTACCGCATGAAATACAGACAGCCCCTCTTTTCCCGTAACTTCCTTCAGCCAACCATAACCCAAAAAAGAAAGATAAAATCTTATTAAGTTTCATCACTGCCGGAATTGCTCGTTCTCTATCTTTCCTAGACTTAATTAGGATTTCATCATCTTTAATCTTTAAATGCATCCTAAAAAGATTATTGTAGATGTTTAGAGGCATAACATTGGTTCTTTTCCACCATCTCTCCCGTTCATTTTTGTAATGTTTTATTAAACAACCAAGCTTAGGATGCATAATGAAAAGGTATTCTTCATTAGCTAATAAGTCTAATAAATTCAAGCTATTAATATTACTGAACATTTTTAGCTTAGAAGGGGCCAATATATAATCTCCTTTTTTGATACAGTCTACTTTGATTGGCTGTATTATCCCTTCATCATTTAATGTAAAAAGTGAATGCCCATTAGAAACGATTATTTCTCTACCATGTTCTGTAACAATTCGATACATGATTTGGCTGAAATATTTATGTCTTATTAGCCCCTGAACCCTGCTCCATCGAATTTTCAAAGTATCTCTATCCATACTCAATATGTAATCACCGATACTGCACCTTTGAATCGGAATTAAACCATCGTCTTTTTTGATTACCTTGCTATCAATAGCAACCGAAAAATCTATGGCGTTTGCTCCGATAAATATTGCCTGCGCGCCGATTGCCTCGGCGCAAGATAAGGCAAAGCTCAAAAATATGATGTTGCGGCCGGGGACATAGGTATTGGGAATGCCTGCTTGGTCGTTAGTCGTTAGTCCCTGCCCGCCCCGCGTATCACTAGGCAGGCGGGGCTGGTCGTTGGTAAAAGCAATACTTTTATCCAGCAGGCTCGAACCTTTCCAGGGTAAGGAGATTTTTACGATCTGCCATTTGCAGCCCGCGCTCCGCGCGATTTTTTTAGCTGACACTATTTCCCTGCGGTGGCGCTGACCGTAATCAAAAATTAGACAGAGACATTTAAATTTCTGCTTTTTGGCGATGTACAGCGTAGTCGCTGAATCCAATCCGCCTGACAAAAGAACGATTGCCTTCTTGCTATTCATAATAAGTTGCCGATGAATTTTCCGATTCCCATACCGTTACGGATCTGATGTCAGGCGTATGGAGTTTGATACGATCATATACGTACTTAGCGAGATTCTCAGAGGTGGGATTAATCTTCTTAAAATACGTAATATTATTCAGGTATTTATGGTCCAGTTTTTCTAAAATCTTATGCAGCTCATTCTTCAATAGCCTGAAATCCACGACCATGCCTGCCTTATCCGGGTTTTCCCGGGCCACCGCTACCTCCACCTTCCAGTTGTGCCCATGCAGCGCTTCGCATTTTCCTTTATATCCCCTGAGGTTGTGGGCCGCGCTGAAATAAGCCTCTATCTTTATGCTATACATTACTGGTCTTCCTCACATTCTTGATCGGGCGGCCTAAAAAGCTCTTGGCCAGGTCGCTAAACCATTCCGGGTTATCGCTTACATAGAACTTATGATCCCCCTTTCTGCCGTTAGTATTAAGCAGGCCTTCGCTGGCGAGGATCTTCTTCACCTCGATGGCTACTTGTTTGGCAGAATCTATCAGGGTGACGCCCGGGCCCATGACCCGCGCTATCACCGGTTTGATCAGCGGATAATGCGTACAGCCTAAAATAAGCGTATCCACCCGGGCCTGTTTTAGGGGAGCCAGATATGTCCTGGCCACGCTTAAAACCTCCGGGCCTTTATACCAACCCTCTTCTACAAAAGGGACAAATAAAGGACAACTCGCGGTATAAACCGAGACCTTGGGATCAAGCTGTTTTATCTCCATTTCATAGCTTCGGCTTTTTATGGTGCCGCGCGTACCGATGACCCCGATACGTTTATTACGCGTGGCGTATACGGCCTCCCGCGCTCCGGGGACCAACACCCCGATAATAGGAACCTTGAAATGATTCTTGATCACCGGCAAGGCAACGCTTGAGGCGGTATTGCAGGCAACACAGATCAGTTTTACGTCCTGTTTTAATAAAAACAGCGTGTCTTCGATGGAATAACGTATTATCGTCTCCCGGGAACGTATCCCGTAGGGCACCCGCGCGATATCCCCGAAATAAACGATATCCTCATCCGGCAGGTCGCGGATCAATTCCTTGACCACGGTTAAACCTCCCACGCCCGAATCAAATACGCCTATGGGTTTTCTCACTTAGAAGCCTCCCTGTCCAGAAAGGATACACCCGCGCAAATCTTCACCACAAGGTGAATACTGGCCCAATACCTATCTGAGCCAGGTGCTAATAGCGCGAGGTGACAATCGGTAATCCTTGTTCATAATCCTCTAACCCGCGCGTCAGGGATTCGGCGATCTCCTGACGGTAAAAATTATTCTTCAGCAACCGCTCTTCTTTCGAATTTGAAAGAAAGCCTATCTCCACCAACACCGCGGGCATGCGCGCCCCGCGCAGGACAAAAAAATTCGCGTTCTTCACTCCCAGCACGCAGACATCAACGTTTTTATGTATCGTATGGCATATAGAGCTGGCGAGTTCCATGGATTCGCCGCGGTTATAGGTATAAAGCAGATCCCAGACCGTGGCTCTCAGATACAGGGAATTACCGGCAAAACAACTCTTATCTAGATTTAAAGCTGCCTCCCTGGCGCTGGCAAGCGCGCGTTTTGAATCATCCGCCTTGGGAGAGACATAATACACCTCAAAACCCTTAAGACTCCTTACCCGGTTGGCGTTGGTATGGATGCTCATGAACAGATCCGCTTTGGCATTATTCGCGATGGCCACCCTGCGCGCAAGCGACGGATACGTATCATTGGTGCGCGTCATGATCACATTGACCCCGCTGTTCTTAAGAATCCTGGCAAGCCTTCTTGCGATATCCAGATTGATATCTTTCTCCTTTAAGCCGGTCTTGCCTGTAGTCCCGGGGTCTTTTCCGCCGTGTCCGGCATCTATAACTATGGTCTTAAGCCTTGATAAAACAACCGGCAACCTTCTGCCGGCAGTCGGGGTCTTATATAAATCGTCCAGTATCTTTACCTTGAACCTGTAAGGCACCACCAAAACCCCCTGATAAATATCCACAGGGCTGCTGATGTTTTCGGCAACACCGTCAACCAACACGAGATCATCTCCCACGCGCAGATTTATCTTATGGCCCTCCTTTTTCAGGACAGCCGAACGGGTGAAGGTATCGTATTCCCAAGTTATATCCCTGGAATTACAAAGGGCAGCTAAAGGCAAATAGGTAACTCCTTTTATGGTATAGGTGGGCAAAGACTCTCTCGTAGGAAGAGTGGCGCAACCGGATAGCAAATAGCAAATAGCAAATAGCACGGGGCAAATAGCAAATAGCAAATAGCCATAATAAAATATCCTCGATCTGTGATTAAATATTGCGCGTTTCATTTTCTTTCTGCTATTCGCCATTTGCCACGTGCCACGTGCCATTTGCAAATTTGGTGGAGGTGGGCGGACACGTGCTCTATCTGTTTCCAGATAGCGTGGACTATCTCTTCATCTTGCTTTATCTAGCAAGAGCCTAGCGTATTATAGGAGGCATAATTTTACCGATGGTTAAGCTTCCTAATCTCAGCAACCAACCGCATCTTTTTTTGTAGTAACGCAGTAGTATATCTTCCGTTACGACGCGTGACAGATTTATACTTATTCAGTATTAACTCTGCCTGTGGCTTCTTTATGATTAGGTATTTGCCTATTTCGCCGAGGAAGCGTAAAGCCCTATCTTGTCTTATATTCAAGACATAGGAATCATTGTGATGCGGCAACCTTTTCTTCTTTGAGCAAATATTGCCTCCGGCTAAAGACTTAATCCACTTCAGAAGCACCAAATTATTATTAGCAATCCCGATAAAAGGGATATGCGTTTCATTTTTATGGTGCTTCATCAGGGTTACTGTCCCTTCGCCATCAACGATTCCCGCAATATACGCTTTCTCGACTTCTTCCAACGGTAACACCCCCTATCCCCTTTGCATCAGGAGTCTCTGCAGGGCTTGCACCCCTCAGGATTACCCTCGGCTTCCTGTCTGACGACAGGCAGGTACGTTAGGGCTTCCCTGATTAAGCTAGGTTTTCGCTAAAAGTCACCTCTTAGCGCGACTCTAGTGAATCGAACCGCCGTCCCTAAGCAATCAGATAAAAGTCGCTACATGCTTAGTCTGTCTTTTACGCTTGCTCTTGCCCGCTCCGATAGACAGGATCAGGCAAGCAGCAGCCTTTTAAACTTTCACCAGGCACCCAAAGGCAAAAAGCGCATGGTTAGCCCACTTGCGCTCAATCCCGGATCGTGGGCATCCCGGGTTGAGGCCTTCCTTATTTAATTAAGGAAGGGCTGCAAACGCTGGAGCAGTAAATATAGGTGCCACTCCTAAACCTAAAGGAAGAACGGCACTATATCTTTCTGCTGCCATCGAACTGATGTTCGTTTTTGCGTTTATATTGTGCAAGGATTGTTAACGCGGCCCACCCTGCGTCCGCGGCATGCTACTCTTACCCGACTTACCTAAGTCGAGCCCTTTCACCCCCCCAATTAGTCGTTGGTCGTTAGTTTATTACTAACGACTTCTTCTGTTCTTCATCACCCGGCGCATCTCCAGATTCAACTCGCGCTTCTTGATATCCTGGCGCCGGTCATACAACTTTTTGCCTTTAGCAAGCGCTATCTCTACTTTGGCAAACCCCCGCTCGCTAAAATATACCCGTAACGGAATAAGGGTAAAACCCCTCTGGTCTATTTTAGCGGTCAACTTTATTATCTGCCCCTTGTGCAGAAGCAGCTTACGCGGGCGCGTAGGTTCAACATTCAGGTAACTTGCTTGTTCGTATGGGCTTATATGCGCGTTGTATAAAATGACCTCGCCCCCATCGATGCGCGCGAAACTCTCATCCAGGTTAACGCGTTTGTCGCGTAAAGACTTGACTTCCGAGCCCTTCAATTCAATGCCGCATTCAACAGTCTCAAGTATCTCGTAATCGCGACGCGCCTTTCGGTTCGTAGCAAGATTGATCATTTTATCATGAAGCGCATTAAATATAAACTTAAAAATACAGGCAGGGTGATAAGGCTGGCGATATGCCCGAAAAATATCCCCTGGCTGATCAAAAGGTCATCTTTTTTGTAGTGCCGGGTGATCACCGATAGCGTGGTTGCCGGAGGCACTGCCAGCTCTAAGATAATCAAAAGGCCGATTAATTCCGGCATCTGCAATTTGATTACCAGGGCCAGCCCCAGTAAAGGCAATACCACCAGTTTCACTAAAACCAGGAGACTCATCGCCTTTACGTCTATATGTTTTAGGCGCACCACGGCAAGGCTCCCTCCGACCACAAACATCGCCAGCGGCAGCGTGCAGTCTCCGATCATACGCAACGGCTTAATCACCACATCCGGGAAAAATCCGGTTAACCTGAAAGATATGACCGCCAGGCTTATAATAGAAGCGACAACCGGCGGATTCAATAAAATACCCAGATCAAATTTTTTATTTTCGTGGAACGATAATATATAAATCCCCAGAGGGAAAACTACAAGATTAAAACCTATCAGGAATAAAAACAAATAAATGAACATAATGTCGGACTTGCCCGGCGGCAGTAAAGCCGCGATCAAAACCAGCGGCAGAAACCCTGAATTCTGAAAGGTGACCAGGCTTAAGAACTGCACCTTATGCTGGTTTCCTTTGATAAATACCGTGAACAAATATCCGACTATTAAAGCCGCGAGGGTTATGACTATACTCAACAAAGGATAGACCCACCAATGCGGATACCGGTCAAACCTGAAATCCCTGATCAGCTGACAAAAAATTAAGAGAGGCAATGTAACCTCAACAACCAGCCGACTTAAGGTATCTAAACAACCTTCCCCCAGGACTTCTTTTTTCACCAAAAGATAGCCTATGGCCCCCAGCAGGAATATCTCTGCCATGGCCAATCCGGTAACCTTAAAAGACTCTAAAAACATCTTATAGTTCCCCCTTAGAACATTACATTATATCAACAAAACAAACCTATCGCAATCGATTAATTTCCGAGTTGTCATTGCGAGCGACCAAAGCCGAAGCCGCGAGCGAAGCGTGGCGGGAAGCAATCCCTACAGAGATTGCTTCGTCGCCCCTATACTTTCTTGCGAAAGCAAGAATAAGGGGGCTCCTCACAATGACTGCAGGGTGACACCCCCATGCACTAACCGATTACTGAAAAGGCAATGTTGACAGAACCACAAAGGTAGGATATACTTGGAATGATTTTGCGGAAGTGGTGGAATGGCAGACACGCAGGTCTCAGAAGCCTGTGTCGCGAGACATGAGGGTTCAACTCCCTCCTTCCGCACCATTTATTTTGTAGTAATATGAGACACCCCGCGCTAAGCGGCTACCTGGCCCAGATCGGAATTGGGCCAGTGTCCCCCGCGGGGGAATTTGCGCGGGTGTTCATCTACTATGAAAAGATTCTCACGCCAGCTTTTCCGCCTTAAAGACCTGAATATGATCTTAGCCGAAAGCCATGAACCCGGGCACCGGCTAAAAAAGGTCCTCGGTCCATTCGAACTTATCCTCCTTGGTATCGGCGTTATCATCGGCGCGGGAATCTTCGCCACAGTCGGAACAGCCGCAGCCGGGGACGCGCTGCGCCCGGGAGCCGGGCCCGCCCTGATAGTTTCTTTTGCCATCACCGCGGTGGCCTGTTGTTTCGCCGCCCTCTGCTACGCCGAATTCGCCTCGCTTGTCCCTATATCCGGCAGCGCCTATACCTATTCTTATGCTTCATTCGGAGAGTTGATCGCCTGGATCATCGGGTGGGACCTGATGCTTGAGTATTGCGTGGGAAGCATTGCGGTTGCCATCAGCTGGTCGGGATACTTCACCGCGCTATTGCATGGTTTCGGAATAACCCTGCCGCCATGGGCCACTATCGACTACCGTTCGGCAATGCATGGCTTTCACAAAGCTGCCGGGCTTCTTAATTCCGGAACGAACTTTGATAAACTGCAGCCTGTGCTGCAGAATGCCTGGAATGCGGTTAATAGCGCGCCGCATATCCTTGGCTTGCCTATTATATGTAATATTCCTGCCTGTTTTATCGTACTGCTTTTAACCGCGATCCTGGTAACCGGCATAAAACAGAGTTCCCGGTTTAATGTCGCCATGGTCATTGTGAAGCTTGTAGTGCTTGGTTTCTTTGTGGCGCTCGGCTCTTTCTACGTAAAGCCGCAGAACTGGGTTCCCTTCGCGCCCAATGGGTTCGCCGGGATCAAGGCGGGAGCTGCTATCGCGTTCTTTGCCTATATCGGATTTGACTGCGTCTCTACCGTTGCCGAAGAAACGCGCAACCCGAAACGCGATATGCCTATCGGGATCATAGGCTCGCTGGTTATATGCACGATTATTTATATGTTGGTGGCCGCGGTCTTTACCGGCATCGTCCCCTTCTCGCTGTTAAAAACATCCCTTGCCCACGAAAAGGCAGAGCCGTTGACCTTAGCCATGCAGCATATTAATCTCCCCTGGGCTGGGGTTATCGTGGCCTTCGGTTCTATTGTGGCCCACATCGCGGTACTGCTGGTTTTGATACTCGGGCAATCCAGGATCTTCTTTTCCATGGCCCGCGACGGACTTCTGCCGAAAGTTTTCGCACGCGTCCATGAGAAATTCAAAACGCCTCATGTTACAACGATTGTCGTGGGTATAATTATTGCTTCTATCGCCGCTTTTACCAATATCGACGAAATGGTTGACCTGACCAATATCGGCACTCTCTTTGCCTTTGTCCTGGTCTGCTTCGGTATTATAATCCTGCGCATCAAAGAACCCTTAAGGCAGCGCACCTTTAAAGTCCCGTTTAACCCGGTCTTCCCGCTTCTGGGCGTAGCCAGCTGCATATTTCTCATGACCGCGCTGCCCGGCATCACCTGGATAAGGTTTGTCATCTGGCTGATCCTTGGGCTGATCATTTATTTCACCTACAGCTTCGAACACAGCCTACTGCATCATAAAGCACACCCCGTGCCTCTACACTCCGAGCATACTCATTAAAAAAGAAGCGCTGATCCCGGTCAAGAACCAACGCTATAATCGCCAAACCTCTCTATACCCTATTCTTTAATCTCAAGTATTTGAGGTAATTCAGCTATGAGAGTGTTTAGACGCTCTACCTCCTGTCGCATTCTTCCTATCAACGCAGCGCGCTTTGAGTCATCTTGAATGTTTTCCAGATTCAGTAATTCGGATGCAGTTTGAGAAATAGACGTAAGAGGTTCAGTAAGCCCCGAAGAAAAAGTTGTTAGAATTAGATTCCTCAACCTTTCATTCTCAATCTTAGACTCCGCATCAAGGGCTGCTGCGGCAAGCTGTGCTCCTTCAACCGCCAAAGCAGTTTGATTAACGAACATCTCCAATATATGTAACTGCTCCGGCTCAACAAATTGTTTCTCCTGGATTGGGAAAATCCCCAAAACCCCTACAGTTTTTTCAGCGCCCGTAAAAGACAAGTACATTCCGTTTGATCCGGGTAGAGTATCTGTACCCTTACCTGCGGATTTCTTATGATCAAATACCCATTGCGCAACAGCAAGCTCATTTGGATCCAGCGCTAACTGGATTGCTTCGCCAAACTTAGCTGCCAGCCTCTTATTCTTATCCAGAATAAAAATAACTACCCTGCATTTAAAAAAATCTTCAATGTGCGCAAGCGCGATTTTGAATAATTCGTCGGGGTAAGAACTTTTTGAAAGTTCGCGGCTTAAGGCATATAGCGTTTTAGTCCGTTCTTCGCGCGCCATCATGAAGATAGTTTGACGCCTGAGTTGGCCGGTTAAATGCGCTATCATAAGGCCGACTCCGAGCATCACTATAAATGTAAAAATATACTCAACATGTCTTACCACAATGGTAAAAAATGGCGGCACAAAAAAGAAATCAAAAAATAAGACACTAAAAAACGATGCTATCATTGATATGCGGCGTCCATACCGGAAAGCTATCCAAGTCACGCCCAGAAGGTAAACCATAATCATATTGACTAACGACAGGCGCAACAATGCCAAGCCCCAGTCAACTAAAGTACAAAGTATAACAATACCAAAGGCTAGCCAGAGATTTTCCCAGGAAAAAAGAGTCAGGGCAAGCGGCTTAAATTTAACCGGTTGCTCCTGGGTATCTCCGCTCAATAAATACAGATCAATATCTTGGCATTTACGGGCTAACTTATCAAATATTGAGCCGAAGATCAATTCCCGCAGCTTTGGTTTTCCGGGTTTTCCAATGATTATCTTTGTTACATTTTTTGAGCGGGCGTATGAAATCAATGTCTCCGCGATATCCTGTCCGCTAAGCGCCACTACTTGAGCGCCCAATTTTTCCGCAAAATTAAGCATCTCGGACACCCTGCCTTTATCTTCCGGACGCAACTCAGCCAGAGGCTCAACATATGCCACAATCCACTCTACTCCCAAGTCTAAAGCGATACGCTTACCGGCCCTGATCAATCCCATCGCAGAGGGGCTCGGGCTAATACAAACCAAAAACCTGTCCCGTACATTCCAGACTTTTGAAACAGCATGCTCCTTTTTATACGACATCAATTTAGTATCTACGTTGCGTTCTGTGTAGCGCAGGGCTAACTGACGCAAAGCAATCAAATTCCCCGGCTGGAAGAAATGCTCTGTCGCCGCCTGAGCTTGTTCGCCGAGATACACCTTTCCTTCTTTTAACCGTTTGAGAAGCTCTTCAGTGGGAAGATCAACCAACTCTACTTCATCAGCCTGTTCAATAAAAGTATCAGGCACTGTTTCACGCACCACGACCCCGGTCACCTGAGCGACGATATCGTTTGCGCTCTCGCAATGCTGAACATTCAAGGTAGTATATACATCGATGCCCTGGTCAAGAAGCTCCTGGACGTCCTGCCAACGCTTTGGATGACGGGAACCGGGGGAATTGGTGTGCGCTAATTCATCCACTAAAATAAGCTTTGGTTTTCTATTTAGACCGGCATCAATATCAAACTCACGCAACTGAACATTTTTATAAGAGATGATTTTAGGCGGGAGTATTTCGAGGCCTTCCAAAAGCGCTTCGGTCTCGGCGCGCTTGTGAGTTTCTACATAACCAACTATAACATCAATGCCTTCTTTTTTTCGCGAGCGAGCCGCTTCAAGCATGGAATAGGTCTTACCGACACCCGCGACTGCTCCAAAGAAAATCTTAAGTTTACCGCGGCGGCTCTCTTCGGCTTTAACCTTGGCTAAGATTACATCCGGATCCGGTCTTTCCATAGGTTTAATTATACCTCATAAAATATATCTGTGTTATTCATTTCTTATACTCGTCTAACGCTAAATTAAGTTCCAGCACATTTACCACCGGCTCCCCTATCAGCCCAAATAAACGCCCGGAAGTATGCTTGACGATAAGGATCTTAACGGTACCCTGCGATAATCCCCTAAGCCGTGCGATACGCGGGGCCTGAAAATATGCCGCCGCTAAACTAATATGCGGGTCTAGCCCGCTTGCTGATGAAGTAACTAGGTCTACCGGTATAGGACCTGTATTATCGGGATCGGAGTCCTTTAAAGCTTTGACACGCGCCTTCACTTCCTCAAGTAATGCCGGATTAGACGGGCCTAAATTTGAGCCTGATGAAGAAGCTGCGTTAAAAGGAACGGACGATGTCGCTGAAATACGGCCCCAAAAATACCTGGGATCGTTAAATGCCTGGCCGATCAAGCTTGAACCAACCGGCGTACCGTTCCGGTAGATCAAGCTGCCATTGGCTTGACCTCTAAAAAATAACTGGGCGATACCGGTAATAAAAAGCGGATAGATAATGCCTGTAATTATTGATAGAACTATGAAGATTAAAATTGCTTGTTTTACCTGTCCCTTAATCATATCTTTCCTCATCGCACTAGATGTAACGCCACCAAAACCATATCAATCAATTTTATCCCTATAAATGGCGCTATGATCCCCCCTATCCCATAGATAAATAGATTATCGCGCAAGAGCCGGCTTGCCGGCATCGGCTTATAACGGATACCTTTTAATGCCAGAGGAATAAGAAATATAATAATAAGCGCGTTAAATATGACCGCAGAGAGAACCGCGCTCTCAGGTGTAGCCAAATGCATAATATTGAGCGCCCTAAGAACCGGGTATGTCCCTACAAAGGCGGCGGGGATGATGGCAAAGTATTTGGATACATCGTTGGCGATACTAAATGTCGTAAGTGAGCCGCGGGTCATAAGAAGTTGTTTGCCGATTTCAACGATCTCAATAAGCTTCGTGGGATTAGAATCAAGATCAACCATATTCCCGGCTTCTTTTGCCGCCTGCGTGCCGGTATTCATGGCAACGGCGACATCTGCCTGCGCAAGGGCGGGCGCGTCGTTTGTCCCGTCACCGGTCATGGCAACAAGCCTACCCCCTGCCTGCATTTGACGTATATATTTAAGCTTTGTTTCAGGCGTGGCTTGCGCCAGAAAATCATCCATGCCGGCTTCAGCGGCAATTGCCGCGGCAGTCAAAGGATTATCCCCCGTAATCATTACGGTTTTAATACCCATGCGCCGGAGTTCGGCAAAACGCTCTTTAATTCCGCCTTTGATAATATCTTTTAGCTGGATTACCCCAAGCACATTGCTATGTTCCGCGACAACCAAAGGCGTACCCCCGCTTTTGGATATGGAATCAATGGATGCCTTTAAATCTTCGGGAAACAAACCATTGAGTTTCCTTACATAATCTTCGATGGCATCAACCGCTCCTTTTCTTATCTGCCTGCCATCGCCTAAATCCACTCCGCTCATGCGCGTTTGTGCAGAAAAAGGAATAAAATGCGCGTTAAGCTCGTGGATTTGACGCTCCCTGATAGCGTATTTCTCTTTAGCCAGGACTACGATGCTCCTTCCCTCAGGAGTTTCGTCTGACAAGGAAGCAAGTTGGGCGGCATCGGCCAACGCTTCAGCGCTAATGCCCTGGGCCGGAATAAAAGCTACCGCCTGTCTATTGCCAAGGGTGATCGTTCCGGTTTTATCCAAAAGCAATACATCCACATCTCCGGATGCTTCTACTGCCCTGCCCGATGTAGCAATTATATTGGCCTGGATCATCCTATCCATGCCGGCGATACCTATAGCGGACAACAATCCTCCGATAGTGGTCGGGATAAGGCACACAAGCAAGGCGACTAACACCGTTACTGTAATGGGTTGTCCAAAACCTGCCGCACTTACGCTATAAAGAGAAAACGGCAATAACGTTGCTGTGGCTAAAAGAAAAATGAGCGTAAAAACTGCCAAAAGGATACTCAGCGCGATTTCATTTGGGGTCTTCTGTCTCTTTGCTCCTTCAACCATCGCAATCATATGGTCAAGGAATGTCTCTCCCGGGTTTGTTGTTATGCGTATTACAAGCCAGTCAGAGAGCACTTTTGTCCCGCCGGTAACAGCGCTGCGGTCTCCTCCGCTTTCACGTATAACCGGAGCGCTCTCTCCGGTAATGGCGCTCTCATCAACAGAAGCCACTCCCTCGATGACATCTCCATCCATCGGGATTATTTCTCCCGTTTCAACAAGTACAACGTCACCTTTGCGAAGCGTACTGGCAGATACTTTCTCTTGAGAGGAACCGTAACTTGGTTTTAAAAGTTTTTTGGCAATAGTATCTTTGCGCGCCTTTCTTAGACTCTCGGCCTGGGCTTTGCCGCGGCCTTCGGCCATAGCTTCGGCAAAATTAGCAAAAATAAGCGTAAACCACAACCATAAGGTTATGGCTAAAATAAAACTTGCCGGGGCTTCCCCGCGCCCCATTAAGGCTTGAAAATATAAACCCGTAGTCAATAGACTCCCCACTAAGACTACAAACATTACGGGATTTTTGATCTGATGCCGGGGATCTAATTTTTTTATGGAATTTACGGCTGCCGGCCAGCAAATATCCGGATCAAACAAAGATTTAGCTTTATGCGATCTGCTCATTAAATACCTCTCAACATAAGATGCTCGACAATAGGGCCCAAAGCCAAAGCCGGGAAAAATGTAAGAGCTCCCACTATCAAAATAACCATTACTAAAAAAACAATGAAAAGCGGCGTATGTGTGGGCAATGTCCCCTGGCTTACAGGCACTATTTTTTTCTTTGAAAGCGAACCGGCAATCGCAAGGGCGGGAATAAGAAGCCAATATCGCGCAAAAAACATCGCTAATCCTTGAGCCACATTATAAAAGAAAGTATTAGTAGTTAACCCGGCAAACGCGCTCCCATTGTTATTGCTTACCGATGAAAAAGCATATAATATTTCACTAAATCCGTGAGTCCCGGGATTTAAAATTGGGTTTTTCCCTGCGGGCAGAATAACTGAAATTGCCGTGCCCATAAGAACAAGTATAGGCGGTATTAAAATCATAAGAGAAGCCATTTTCATTTCATATGCTTCGATTTTCTTTCCTAAGTATTCGGGAGTACGGCCGATCATGAGGCCTGCTATAAATACAGCGATAATTATAAACGCTATCATGCCGTAAAGCCCTGAGCCTACGCCGCCAAATATGATCTCCCCTAATTGCATAAGCCACATCGGGATCATTCCGCCAAGAGGCATATAGGAATCATGCATGGAATTTACCTAGCCATTAGAAGCCGCGGTTGTAGCTGTCGCCCAGATGACGGAGTTCGCGATCCCAAAACGCGCTTCTTTTCCTTCCATGTTTCCGCCTGGTTGAAGAACGCTTGCGCGTTGGTCAATGCCTAATTTATCGAAGATAGGATTGCCGGCTTGCTCAAAGTGCATGCAAATCCAAAGGCAAGGAACAAATATAATGAGCATCGCCGCCAGAATTGCCCACCCCTGTCGCCTGTCTTTAACCATATATCCGAATGTATAACATAATGCGGCAGCTATCAAAAGTATTGCCAAAACTTCCATGAAATTTGACAAAGGCGTGGGGTTCTCAAAGGGATGGGCAGAATTGACATTGAAAAAACCTCCTCCATTTGTCCCTAATTGCTTGATAGCAACCTGCGAGGCAACAGGCCCAAGCGCGATCGCCTGTTCAGGAATAACCTTTCCATCCGCATCTTTAATTGGCTCGATAAACGCCGCTTTTACGCTTGGGGCAAATGTCTGGACAACACCCTGAGAAATTAATATAACAGAAAATATTATCGCAAGCGGAAGGAGTATATATAATGTTGACCGGACAAGATCTCTCCAGAAATTACCTACATAGGGTTTAAAGGAAGGTGCGATTGAAGACGCTGGATCGCGTAAACTGCCGCTATACCTATGATATTAAAAAGCATGGCCGAAAAGGCATATTGCTTCCACGACATCTCTCTTTGAGGGTCAATGCCCGAAAGCTGATAGGTCCATCTTTCCGCAGGCGCGAACCATACGTTAAGGCCGGCCTTCTTACCTGTATATATACGCGCCATATAAATCCCCAGCGGCTTGACCATAATGAGCAACACGGTAATATAGCTGGCGCTTTGAATAAAATTATTCCAGTTCATGAGAATATCTCCGGTTTAAGAAGAGCTACCGATAGATAAACAAATAAGAAGACAGCAACAATCCCCCCGACCCAATAGATAATCGTCATCGCGCGCCTCTATTATTTATATTCATATTCGATCGCAGAGAACGATGAAACCGATTGAAACCACCAAGAAGAACACTGTAATCCCTAAAAATAACAAATCCATGCTCCCCTCCTACAACAAAAAACCAGAGAACGCCTTCTCTGGTGTGTTCTCTCATCAATGCTCACGAGGTTAGCTGTCGGGCTCGGGTTGAGAAACCCTAATCTAAAAATCCAGATATTCGCCCCAAGATCCGCTTGATCGAATTCTTGGTCTCCCCGCCTTCTTTCATTTCCCCGATAAACGGGAAAATAAAAGAAATTAAGCATGTATAAGGCGCATAAAAAAAGACGCTCTGCTGAACGTCTCTGTCTGCTCTTTTTGACACGCCTTCGTATCGAATACAATTGTATAACATTTTTTTGCCCTGTCAAGTCCTTTGTGGCTCACGAATGATCAACTTAAGGATACCAGGGTTATGCCGGCCATAATAAGCGCGATACCCATCCATCGCTTGAAAGAAATGCTCTCCTTCAATACGGACCTTGACGCCAGGGCAATAAAAATATAATGCATACTGTCTGCGGAAAAGGCAAAGCTTAAGTCCGCCCGGGAAAGGACAAACAGCCAGATGCACAACGATATAACGCTGAACAAAAAGCTGACCCAGACCCTTGGCACTAGAATAAGCTTGAGAACATACTTTATTATAGCCCGGAAATTGGCCGCGGGAGAAGATAGAGAATTGATGGCGGATTTCAAAACAATCTGGTTTATGGTATCGCAGACGCTGGTCAGCGCTATAAGAAATAAGATAAAAATCAGTCCTTCTCTCATTTGGGCAAAGGCTCCTTATCCGCGCTGCTTAAAGAAACGTAAACCACTCCCAGTAGTATCAATAACACCCCGGCCCATCTCAGGAGGCTTATTTTTTCATGCAGAAAAACAAGCGAGGCTAAAGGGATGAGCATATAACTAAAACTGCATATGGGCACAGCAACGCTCAAGTCTATTTTAGAAAGCAGCGTTGCCCAGATAATGAATGTCGTAAACACCGAGAATAGCCCAAACCAGATAAACGGCGAAGAGAAAACGCCCTGGAGAAAAACAAAAATGTCGGATATATTATGAATGGCAAACGCGCTTCTGGAGAGGACCCCCTTTTTAAAACAGAGGTGCGTGAATGTCTCCAGAAAATCCGCGGATATAAGAAAAAACATTATTCTAAAGGTAAGTCTTTTTTTATGCATGCTTATTTATCAGGATATCCGCGTCATAATTTTCCGGCTTAAGTATCAACACCAGGGCCTTAAGAAGAATATTGGCTATATTATTCCTGTGCCTGAGATAGGCATACCTCCGGGACAACTTGCTGCCTAATTTTATCTTGGCATGGTAATCTGTCTGGCCGGATGTATAGGAACGCACGCCGTTTTTAATGCACCACTCTGCATTGTTGCACCAGCTTATGAAATATAGGTGGCTCCGGTTGGATATATCGTAATCGAAACCGATGAATTTATCAATGAATAAATCCTTGTATATAAAAACTAGGTTGAATGCCCCCAGCTCGCCATCAACATAGTAGAGGAAGAATTTCGTATGCGGCTGCATATTCCTGGAAACGCTCAAGAAAAACTCCTTTGTCAATCTCTCGAATTTAGTGGTGCCGCCATGATGCGTATTCAGATATAACCGGTATATATCATCGATTGCTCCATCGGCGCGGTCAACCGCCTTTATGATAACCCCTCCACCCCCCGAAGCCTCTTTAATCTTGCGGCGCAAACCTTTTCTTGTCGAGTGCCCCAGGCTTTTCAGGTATTCCTCGAACGACCCGAAATTGAGTTCGGCGATTGCGCAGGGAAAACTATTCACCCGGAATAATCCGTATCCTCTAAACAACTCTAGAAATTCGAGATCGGCCTGCGTAAAATCCTTAAACATAAAAAGGGGGGTTTTTTTCTGCCTGCTAAACATATCAATGTTCTTAAAAAATTCTCCGGCGATCTCAAAATCACTCTCCATGGATTTATCGATCCCGATAATCCCCTGCTCGCCGAAAGGAGAGCCGCAAAACAAAGTTCTTGTGGTCAGGAATCGCGGGAGAAACCTGCGCACGCAGGAAATAACCCTTTCCAGCCGGCCTTCAACCGCTATATCAAGGTTAAAGTCGGCTATAAATAAAGGGGCGATAAGAATAATTCTTTGGTCCCAATATAAGATAAGGTAGTAAAAAGTGAATTCCTCAAGCCGCGATTCTTCAAGCACCTTATAGAATTCATAACCTTCGGTGATATCGCCAAATAACCTATCCCAATCTTCTCGCGGGATCTTGCCGACCGAATCAATAATTTGACAGGTAATTTTAGGCATATATAATAGATAGCAACATAACTAGGGATATTTTATCATAAAAAATCATTGTTGTCTAAATTAGCCCCATTGCGAGCCCCCCTGCCTGCCGGCAGGCAGGGAAGGGGCGAAGCAATCTCGTTTTTGGGATTGCTTCGGTCGCTTCGCTCCCTCGCAATGACAATTCGCGAAAATGAGATTCTTAAGGGAAATACCGCCTACTGCAGGCCTGCCAATATCCGCCAGGGACCTCTTCTCTATTTTTACAAAAACCAACCGGCCTGCTGCAACCCTCGAAGAGGACCTGAATATTCTTTTCGGCGTATCTAACGTCCGGATAACTTATTCCGGGACAGCCGCCTTCTACATTATTTTGCAGGCCCTGAAAGACATTTCCTCCAGGAAAACGGTGATCATACCCTCTTTCATCTGTCCCTTAGTCCCATTAGCTATAAAAAGAGCCGGCCTTGAGGTTGAGGTGTGCGACATAAATGATCACGATTTCAATTTCGAAACAAGCAGTCTGGAAAAAATATGCGCCGAAAATAAAAATATACTGGCGGTTCTTCCCGTCCATTTAGCGGGTATCCCCGCAGACATAAAAACCGTAAAAAAAATAACGCAAAATAAAGATATATTTATTATCGAAGATTGTGCCCAGAGCCTGGGCGCAATGTATGACGGCGAAATTACAGGGACGCTCGGAGATTTCTCTTTCTTTAGCCTTTGCCGCGGGAAAGGCCTGACGATTTACGAAGGCGGGGCGATCATAAACAAACAGGAATTTGACCCGCTGATCGATAAAACCGCGGCTAGAGTAGCAAAAAATGACGTTTTTTCTGAAGGATTAAAGTTAGTTGAGCTATTCGGATATTCGGTCTTTTACCGGCCGCTTTTGTTTTGGCTGGCGTTCGGGCTTCCCGGGTTATTCTGGGAAACAATGAGACAACCTGAACGGGCGGCTATTGAATATTTCACTATGGATTTCCCTCTACATAAGGTATCAAAGATAAGAAAACAAGTCGGGCACACGCTATTCCCTCGCCTGCGGCAGGAAATAACCAGGCAAAGGCAAAAAGCCCTGCGTTATATAGAAGGGTTCAAAGGTATGGCGGGGATAGAATTAATTACCGAATCAGCGGGAGATTCATCAAATTATCCTTATCTCACCCTCGTTTTCGATGACCCCTTAAAACGCGAGCAGGCGCTTGAGATTTTCAAAAATTCCGGACTGGGCATATCACGGATTTACTTATCCGCGATTACGGATTACGCTTATTTAAAAACCATACTGCCGAAAACAGAATGCCCAAACGCGCGGCGCCTTGCAGAAAAACACATCACTCTCTCTACCAGCCAATTCTTAAAAGACGAAGAACAGGATTTCATAATAGAAAGGATCAAGGGGATCTAAGCTAGGAGGTCTCGGTAATCCCTTTGGCTAACGCCTCTTCGAAAAGCTCAACCGCCAGGTCTATCTCGCGATTCTCGATATATAACGAAGGAGCCAGGGTAAATACGTTTTTGTAGTAACCTCCCACATCAAGGATAAGCCCTTGTCTTTTGCCGCCCGCGCGCAATCTCCCGGTTAAGCCGATATTCATTACGGCGTCGGTCAGTTCACGGTTGGGGGTATAGCCGTCCTTCTGACATATCTCTATCCTGAGCGCCAACCCCAGACCTTCAACATGCCCTATCTGGGGGTATTTTCGTCTTAGCTGCTTTAGTCGGGAAACGAAATACTCGCCCTTTTTAGGGACCTCATTGACAAAATCGGATTCCTCGATCAGCTTCATGGTCTCCAGGCCCACGGTTGTCCCAAGGGTGTTGGCGGAAAAAGTGGAATGGGTAGAGCCGGCGGGGAATACCTTGGGTGAAATAAGTTCTTCTTTAGCCCATATACCCGAAAGAGGATTGAGGCCGTTGGTAAGCGCTTTTCCGAAAACAATAATATCGGGGATAACGTTAAAATGCTCAATGGCCCAGAATTTTCCCGTGCGGAAAAAGCCCATCTGGATCTCGTCATCCACCAGCAGTATATTGTACCTGTCCAATACTTCTTTCAGGCCCGAGAAATAGTCGCGGGGAGGGATAATATAACCTCCGGTTCCCTGCACCGGTTCAACATAAAACGCCCCGCATTCGCATTTCTTTGTCTTGGTATTCAGCACAGAATAGTATTCTGTTTCAAACAGTCTTTCAAACTGCCTCAGGCAGTATAAATCGCAATATTCCCTCTTTTTTTCGTAGGGACATCTAAAACAATACGGATAGGGTATAAAGAGAGCGCGGTCTGAAAAATGCCCGAATTTCTCGCGGTAACGATAGCTGGAAGTAATAGCCGAGGCTCCGAGGGTGCGCCCGTGGTAACCGCCCATAAAGGCGAAAACCAGGTTTCTGCCCGTGTGGTTCCTGACCAATTTCAAAGAATCTTCCACCGCGCTTGAGCCGCCGACATTAAAATGCACCCTCCCTTCCGTTTCAAAAGCCAGCTCTATTCTCCGGGAGAGTTTTGCGGCAAGCAGGATCTTTTCTTCATGCAGATATTGACAGGCGAGCTGCGGAAGACGGTCGATCTGCCGCTTCAGGGCCTCATTTAACCTGGGGTTTTTATATCCGAAGTTTACCGCAGAATACCACATCTGGAGGTCCAGATATTGCGTCCCTCCCTTATCATATAAATATATCCCCTCGCAGCGGTCAAAGACCTTTAACTTCTTGGCATAATGGACCGTATCGCCCCAGGAGCAGTATTTTGCCTCCAGATCAAGGATACCATTTCCCTTAGGCCTTACCTGCCTTTTGCCGAGCTTTATCTTCTGTCCCATTATCAATTACCTCCCCGAGGTAACGTTGGATATCTCCCAGGTTCTCAAAGGCCGTGCAGCTAACGCCTTTTTTCCTCAAATATTCCAAGAGATGCCCTTTGGCAAAAACTAAAGAAGCGTTCTGGGCAGCGCAGGTATCCGAGAGCCCGTCGCCGATGTAAACGACGATATTTCCCGCGGAGCTATATTTCGTCAGGTGCCTTGTCTTACAGTTAGCGCAGCAAGGACAGGCATCGTGCTGATGCGGAAAAAAAGGAACCAACCTGTCCTTATCAAATCCTATCCTGTTGGCAAACCCCGCGCGCCAGGCCTCTTCATAGACAACCCAATCATCGTTAACCGAAAATTTTTCTATTATATCGTCCAGCACGTCAAAAGGCGTAATAGTATTGTCAAAATCAAACAGGAAATTGTAGCCCGATAATCTTTTAAGATACGGAGGCATAGCTTATGTTTTTTTGTATTTTGCCCTGATAGATACTATCGAAGAACTCAAACAATTTCTGCGCTGCCTTCTCCCTCTCCTGATCTGCGGTAATTACATGATAGGAATTCTCCAGGAGCACTATTTCTTTCTTGAGAGATCTGATTCTATCGTAGATAAACTGCGCGTTCTTGACGCTGGTCATATCGTCATCGACAGCCTGGATGATCTGCGTGGGGGTATGAATGACTGCCAGCTTATTGCTTAAATGGTCTACCAGAAACTTTAGCTCACGAAGAAGCGTGACCGGGAAAAAGGGGTAACCATATTGCATGACCTTTTGTGCATCATGATCCTGCAACCTGACCTGCGTATAATACCTGTGCACGCGCTCGCGGATGGCCTCGTTTTTTATACCGTAGGGATAATCTTCCTTAAAATACAAGAAGTGCCTTATGGGAGTCGAGCATGCCAGGGGGAGAAAACATCTATACCACGGCATATTCCAGCCGTCATAAAACAATGTGGGTGAAATGCAGCTTACGCCGCTTACCTGCTGCGGGAATTCCTCGGCAAGCAGCAAAACAAGCAGCGCCCCCATAGATAATCCCGCGGCAAAAACGGCGCGCCTATCCTTTACCTCCATAAAAGCGTTCCTTACCGATTGATAAAAATCCTGCCATTTGGTAGCTTTAAGCACCTCTAAGTGTTCGCCGTGGTTTGCCAGGAGCGGGCATGATACCGTGTATCCCCTCTTATTTAAGTACGATGCCAGAAATCTCATCTCTTGCGGAGTGCCGGTGAGGCCGTGGACCAGGATGACCGCGGCCCCGTTATCACCTTCCAAAAACAGGCCATGGCCATTACGGACCTGCGGAGGTGCCTCCGGAAAAGACGGTTTTTTTAAATTAAACTTGAATTCTAGCGACATAGTTTGAAAACATTATATGATAAGAAATTGTATTTCACAATAGAATTCCTGCAGCAGCCTTATATTTATCAAGATGCGGCAAGCCTTCGCCTGCCGCATCTTAAAACAAAGGCTTATTTCACCAGGCTTAAAGACCTGGCCTCGCGAACCCCTTCTTTACTGATCAAATATTTTATTTTAACCGTATCGCCGGGTTTTATCTTCTCCAATCCTATTGCCTTCCAATCAGCGCCATAAATCGTGGTATTTGTTTTTACTAAGACGGTAACCTTAGCGCCGTCTTCGCTAACCACCGTTACTTCCGACTTGGTGCCTTTTGCCGGATCGGCAAGATTGACTTCTTCCACCTTACCGGTAACTATATTTACTTTCGGCGTCTCGTGAGTTACTGCTGCCTTCGGAGAGGGCAATGCAGACGTATTTACGCCTGCGCAGGAGGAGGCATTTTCGGCGAAAACAATCCCCCCTATCATTAGGGGCAGGATTAACAACGCCAGCAGCAAAATCTTTTTCATTTCGTTACCTCCGCTTTCGTTCCCTGCGTTTGGCCCGCTACATCTTTATTAAGATGTTTTGGTTTCTTGGCCTCTTTATGTTTTTTCGAAGCCTTCTTATGCTTTGCTGCTACCTTGGATGTCGCTGCCGGTTTGGCGGTCGAATCAAGAACAGTAGTATTGCCTTCCTGGGCGGCAAAACCCGTTGTCAGGAAACACACCAGCATAAACACGCTAACAAAAATCCCTATTATTTTTTTCATATTTCTTCACCCCCCTTCTTCCTCAATGAAGGTAACATAGAGATCATTAAAAAGGGGTTAGAACAAGATTAAAATTTTCTAATCTGGGAGGGCTGTTAACGGAAGGCAAACTTTAAAGGTGGTACCCTGATGCAGCTTACTCTGTACGCTGATCGTGCCCCGGTGGGCCTGGACGATAGATTTAGCGATGCTTAAACCCAGGCCAAAACCCTGGCTGCTGCGGGATTTGTCCGCGCGGTACAGCCGCTCAAAAATGAAAGGCAGGTCTTTATTATCTATGCCGATACCGGTATCGGCTATTTCTATTTCTGCGTAAGAACCCCGTTTCGCGAGGCCCACAGATACCCTGCCTCCTTCGAGGGTATATTTAATGGCGTTATCCAAAAGGTTTAGAAATACACGGCGCAGCTTTTCTCCGTCTGCCTCAAACTCAACGTTCCCTTCCAGAGAAGACTCTACGGAAATATTCTTCTTCTCGGCAAGCACGCGCGTATCCTTTACTGTTTCTTCGAGGAGCAGGCCTAAGTCCAGCGGATTTTTTTTAAGCACGGCCTCCTGGCTGTCAAACCGGGCCAATAAAAGAAGATTCTCCACGATGCGCACGATCCGGTTTATCTCCTCCAAATTACTGCGCAGGACTGATAGGTACTCATCCTGTGAGCGGGCTTTTTTCAAAGCTACCTCAAGTTCACCTTTGAGTATGGTAAGCGGGGTCCTTAATTCATGGGAGGCGTCGTGCATAAAACGCTTCTGCGAGATAAAAGCGCTGTTGATCTTATCCAACATCTCGTTAAAGGTCTCGGCCAGTTTCTTGATCTCGTCCTTGGTTTCGGGTATCTGAAGCCTCAGATGCATATTCTCACCCGTGATCTGCCTCACGGTCTTCATCATCCGGTTCAGAGGCTTAAGCGTAATGCTGACGAGGAATTCACCGGCCGCAATACTGGCAATAAAAACGGTTAAGGGAAGCAGCAAAAACAAGATAAAACGCAGCCGCCGGATAGAGGCGTAGAATAAGGTCAACGGGCTGGCCACCTGGACAAAATAGACGATCTTTCCGTTCTCTACCACCCCCAAGGTCAATACCCTGAACGACATTTCGCTGCTCCGGCTTAACCTTATCCTGCGGTTTTCGTAAAACACGTTATCTTCGTCAAGCTTGTTGGCGATCCCGTCAGGCAGATAAGACCCCTGGCCAAGGCCGGCCGAAGAGGCGATTATAGCTCCGCTATAGTCATAGATACTCACCATGATATTAAGCAATTCCGGCTCCCGGGACTTTTCGCTTACCCATCTCCGGGCGATCTTTACAAAATTTTCATTATTTATCTTGGTGAATACGCTCTCGCTCACCCCGCCTTTAATTGCCTCCATTTTTTCCGTTTCCCAGTAGGTATTGATGGAACTGACCACGCCCTCTGCCTGGGAAAACAGCAGGTCATCCATATTGTCCCGCTGGCTCTTCTCAAAATCAAAGTATAGTATAAAACTGAATAAAAGGAAGGTAACCGCAAGGAGCAATGTATACCAGAGTATAAATTTTATGCGGACGGATTTGCGGAACATCGTATTATTCCTTAAGGATGTATCCTGAACCGCGCAGGGTGTGGATGAGTTCTTTCTTCCGGCCGCGGTCGATCTTCCTGCGCAGGTAATTTATATAGACGTCGATAACGTTAGTGAGCGTATCAAAACTGATATCCCAGACATGCTCGGAGATCATGGTCCGGGTCACTACTGTCCCTTTATTGCGCACAAGATATTCAAGGAGCGAATATTCCTTATGGGTAAGGGATATTTCTTTTCCCCCGCGGATAACCTTGCGGCTCAGCGTGTCCAGCACAAGGTCGTCTACCTTAAGCAGCGTTGAGGCCAGGTTATCTTTTTTGCGCAAGAGCGCCCTCACCCTGGCCAGAAATTCCTCAAAGGCAAAGGGCTTGGTAAGGTAATCGTCCGCCCCTGAATCCAGGCCCGCCACTTTATCTTTGACCGCGTCCTTGGCCGTAAGCATAAGTATGGGTGTAGTCAATCTATCCTGCCGTAAAGAACGGCATAAACTCAGACCGTCTTGTTTAGGCAACATTAGGTCAAGCACTATCAGATCATAAGGGTTGGTGCCGGCTAAAAAATATCCCTCTTCGCCGTCATAAGCCACATCAACCGCATAACCTTCCTCTTTCAGGCCGCGGCGGATAAAATCCGCTACTTTTTTTTCATCTTCAACCACTAAGATACGCATAGCGACACTTCCCCTTTATTCCAAACCGCTCGATTGCTTCCAGGACTCAAAACATCTCTTAAACGCCGCATATGAGCCCTTCTTGGTAAAATCCCAACGCACCAGTCCAAAATAATCAGTCCCGTCTTTCCAGTGCTCCAAGGTGTCCCGGAAGAATGCCCAGAATATTTTCTCAACCCTTTCTATCTTTAATAACCCGCTAAAAACATCTTTTGCCCAGACGGCCTGTTCTTCTTCGCCCGGATTATTACCCATCCACCAGTTATTGGTCTTTACCCCCTTTGGCACGCCGGGACAGCCGATCTCGGTGATCCAGATTTTCTTTGCGCCGTCGCCGTTACGTTGCATCACCTTGTAAGCCAGCTTAGGGTAGGCCTTGACCCGGCTTAAGGCCCCGGGATGAAGGGGCGAGTCAAAAATATGCAAGTTAAGGATATCGAAGTAACCTTTTGCGCCGTGATCATAAAGGTTGTTTACGCTCGAGAGACCGCCGGCCAGGCCGCCGTTAAGTATCCGGCATTCAGGGTCAATCTCTTTTAAGGCAATATAGGCATCCTTTAATAAAGCGCAGTAACCCGCCAGGCCGTCTTGAGGCTCCCAATAAGTATGGGAATCCGGCTCATTCCAGACCTCCCAGTATTTTACCTTATCCCGATAGCGAACTACGACCTTCCGGGCATAATCTATGAATCTGCGGTGGTCTTTGGAGGGATAGTTCCACTTTCTTTGCGGCGAGTCCCAATCTACGCTATAATCCAATATACCCAGGACGGTTATATTATTATTGCGTAGCAGCTCAACGATAAAATCGTACTTCGCAAAATCAAATTTTCCCTGCTGCGGTTCGATATCCTGCCAAAGAAAATCCATGCGCACCGTTCCTACGCCGGCCTCCCGCATCAAGGCCGCCGCTTTTTCAAGATCCTTGCGGGTCGCGTATTTGTGGTTATTCCAAGGATGGTTCCAATGCAGGAATTCCAACACGCCAAAGGGATTTTCGCGCCTTGAGCCGGGATCTGTCATTCTATTCTCCCGGACCCTCTCTCTTTGCGCCTGACAGCCTATCAGGATTAAAAACACAAAAATTATGCATAAGGCCTTTCTAGTCATGGGGCTGCTGCTCGGTATTAATATAGTCGGAAAAGCCTATGCTCTCGCCTAACGCCTGTTTGACCACCCGAATGCGGTCCGGGACATAGGGGTGAGTCTTGAAATAATTTATTTGCCTAAGCGGTTTCCTGCGGTCTGACTCCTTGAGTTTCTTTAAAAAATCTATCATCGCGTGAGGATTATAGCCGGCTAACTTTGTATAACGCACGGACATCTGATCCGCCAGAAATTCATCTTCCCGCGAATACCCCAGCATCAGTTCATTAAAAGCGGCGTCCGCGGCCCCTCCAACTGCCCCGCCGCCGGAAGGGGCTGCCAGGGTCAGGAGGCGCAGCAGGGTATAGCCCATCATACCCTGCAGCTTCTTGATGCTGTGCCGGGCAACGATATGCCCCACTTCATGCGCTAATACCGCGGCCAATTCGTCGTCATTAGCTGCCCTCTTGACCAACCCGCTATTGACATACACAAACCCGCCCGGAAGCGATACGGCATTGACCTCATCGTCCTCCAGCACCTTAAAATGGTAATCGATATCTTTTCTGTCGCAGACAGCTACGATCTTCCGGCCTATATCCTCTATCCGCTTCTGCACAAGAAGATCCTCTGTAAGTTTATGCTGGGTCAGTACCTGGCGGTCGATAGCCTTGCCCATCGCGACTTCCTTTTCGGTAGTGTAGAAGAACGTCTCCTCCTTATTAGTAGCGACGTTATATTCCGTGGAACAACCACATAAAAAAATAGCATATAGCATATAGCAGATAGCAAATGAAAAAACTTTAATATCCAATTTTCTAAGCATCCTGTATAGTTTTCTTATAGGCAGCCCGACCACGTTATAGAAACAACCCTCAATACGCCGGATAAAAAAAGCACCGCGCCCCGAGATATCGTAACTGCCGGCCTTACCTAATGGCGAAACGCAGGCAAAATAATTATCAATATCATTATCGCTCAATTTATCCATATAAACTTTTGTCTTTTCGTAATCGCAAGACTCTCTGCCGCTGTCTTTATCAATAAGCGCAATGCCGGTATAGACTGTCTGCGGCTTAGCGCTTAAATTTTTCAGCATCCTGCGGGCATCGGCTAAATTTTTCGGCTTGACGAAAATAATTTTGTCCTGCACCATCAGGGTATCGGCTGCGATAATGACGCCGCTTTCAACTCTGCGCCCTGCCGCGCGCGCCTTGAGCAAAGCGTTATGCCTGACCAGACGCGCGTAAGATGAATACTTAGGATTACTTTTTTCCTTAATATCAACAGGGATGACCTTAAATTTTATCCCTAGAGACTTAAGCAGTTCTCTGCGCGCCTTAGAGCGCGAAGCCAGATAAATGTCAGGCATAATTTTTAACTTTTAAATTGCACTTTTTACTCTACTTTAACGCCGCGCTCTCGCCGGCAAGATAACCCGTAGAAAATGCCGCCTGAAGATTGAACCCGCCGGTGTCGGCATCCACATCGATCATCTCGCCGCAAAAATATAATCCCTTAACCAGGCGCGACTCCATGGTGCGCGGGTTTATGTCTTTTAAAGAAACGCCGCCCCGGGTGATCATTGCCTCCTGCATCGGCCGGGGGCCTCTGATATCGAGGCGAAAGCCTTTTAGCAGCTCGACTATCCTCTTACGCTCTTCGTAAGCGATATGGCTTACCTTCTTTTCCGGAGCGATACCCAGGATATCTATACAGACATCTATCAATCTCAAGGGAAGCAGCCCCTTAAGCGTGTTTTTCAATGACCGCCGCGAATTTAAAATAAATTCTCTGCGCAGACGCGCATCCAATTGTTCCCGGCTTAACGCCGGCTTGAGGTCTATCTCCACATGCATAGCATTATGTTCCTCCAGTAGATCAATAATCCTGCCGCTTAATGTTAAAACCAGCGGTCCGGATATTCCGGAACGGGTAAACAACAACTCCCCTATCTCAGAGACCAATTTCTCTTTAGCGTTACAAACTTTGAGCCGGATATTCTTTAAGGTCAAACCTTCCAGGCGCCCTGGATACTGCTGGCGAACATCTAAAGGGACAAGGCCGGGCCGAAGTTCGCTTACGCGGTGGCCAAGCGACCTGGCCCAATTGATCCCATCACCGGTTGAACCGGTAAAGCTAAAAGTGACCCCGCCGGTCGCAATAATGATCCTGTCCCCCGATTCAATCCTGGAATTATCCAGCAATACGCCCGCAGCGCGATCGTCTTTTATGATGATACCTTTGGCCGGCCTTCCGAAGATCAGGCTTACCTTGCTTCTCTCCAGCTCTTTTTTCAGCACATCGAGGATACTTAATGAACTGTCAGTGACGGGAAAGGCGCGCAGCTGCCGCTCTATTTTTATCTTCAGGCCTCTATCTTCAAAAAACCTTATCAGCTCTTCGTGGAAGAATTTCTTGAAAGCGTCTCTTAAGAATTGGCCCTGGCGGGAGAATCGGGCCAGAAAAGATTCTAAACCGGCGGTATTGGTAAGATTGCAGCGGCCTTTTCCGCTTAAGACGAGTTTCGCGCCGGGAGAGGGATTTTTTTCGATAAGGGCCACATCCTGCCCCAACTCCTTCGCCCGGATAGCCGCCATCATCCCGGCAGGACCCGCGCCTACAACAATAATCTTTTTTTTCACCACAAGATACTCTATACTACTATCAATTGTTATCTTATTCCTTCTGAAACTATCTGATACTATTTGATATACTTCGATGCTCTTTCATAGCCTCTAAACATCTTACGGGGCCAAAAGCTCTTTTATCTGGAAAATAGCCTCAAGTTTCAAGCCGGATGCCGCCAGATTCTCGCTAGCGCCTTCCTGCCTGTCCACGATAACCAACGCATGGCCCGGTTTTATACCTATCTTCTCCAGGGCCTCTTTGGCCTCCAGGATCGCCTTACCCGTAGTAGCCACATCATCCACCAGAAGCACGTTCAGGCCCGGATCAAGCGTTGGCCCCTCAATCTGGCGCTGTGTGCCATGCTCCTTAACCGCCTTACGCACGATAAAAGTCCGTAGAGGAATATCATTCAGATGGGCCAAGGCTGCAACCGCCCCTACTATCGGGTCTGCGCCCAATGTCGGGCCTCCTACCGCGTCAATATGGTTATCCTTGACGTAATCCAGGATAATACTAGCCACCAGGTGCGCGCCTTCCGGGGTCAGGGTGATCACCCGGCCATCAAGGTAATAATCGCTGACCTTGCCCGAAGACAGGACAAACCTCCCCCGCTTCAAGGCCTCCCTCTTTAAAAGCGCGGCCAATTTCACCTTCATCTCTTTAACTGTCTGCTCTGCCATAATATTAATTTTACTATTAATACTGCTCCTGTCAACATAATAGGCAATCAGCTTGCCTTGCTAAAATCCACCCGCACGACATACTCATTACCGATCACCTTAAGCACTTCCAACCTGGCAGCTTTACCCAGCGCGCGCTCAATGTCGCTGATGACGGACTTCTTAAAGACGCCGTAGGTTATACCTTGCCTCTGCATAAATCCTTTTATCTTTTCATCGGTATCCAGAAAAAGCACCGGGTGGGGACTGAAAAAATTTGAGCCATAGGGATCCACGACGGCGACTTCTTTATCGGAACAATATCGCACGCCGCGCAGGAAAGGCTTGGAACAAAGTATGGTATTATCGACCTTGTAGTTTTTTAAAAGAAAGTCACATGCCTCGCGGCTGGATATATACGGCTCAACATGCTTATCTATGGCGGCGAAAAACACCAATAAGAGCGGTATTGATAAAGAAAGGAGATAAATACTTCTTAAAAATTCGCGCCTGAAAACAAAAAATAGCGCCGCGGCAATAAGCGCCGAGTAGGCGAGAATAAAAAGGAATACCGGACACTGCTGCGGAAGATATTCCGGGAATCGCAGCCGCGCCACCACCAGGCCAATGGGGAAAACAACCAAAGCCGCCACAGAGGAAAAACAGAGGAGGAAAAACATACGGCCCTTACTCGCCGATGGGGCATGGCTGTATATAAAATCGCCGCTCATGATAGCCAGGGCGGGAAACAAAGGAAAGATATAGCTGACTAATTTTGAGTGCGCGGATTGAAAGACCAGGAAGACCACGCCTATCCAGCAAGCCAAGAAAAGATAAACCGGCGTTGACCCGGACCTGACGCGCCTGAATAAATGGACTGCCCCCGCAAGAACGAACAGGCTCCAGGGAAACATGCAGCCGAACATCGACAAAGGATAGAAATACCAGGTATCGTTGCTTGTGTGCTCTGCCTCTAAAATCCGCCTTATATGGTCGTTATAAAAAAACTCGTGCGTAAATGCCCCGCCGAATCTCCGGATCATGAAAACATACCAGGGAAATGTAGTAATAATAAAGATGACCGCGCCCCAGAAAAAATACGGGGTAAATAAGAACTTAAACTCTCTTTTGAAAAATAGGAATAAGAGGATTATAAATAGCGGGATCAATAATCCCAGCGGCCCCTTGGTCAATACGGCGAGGCTTGAAAAAATAAAGAATAATAATATCCCCGCCCCCTCCTTTCTTCTATCAAGATACGCAAGGAGGAACGAATGTAATGCCAGGAGTATAAATATAGAAAAGATCAAATCGGTAAATACGGTCCTGGCTAATCCGATGTAAAGTCCGCCGGAGGCGAGGATCAAGCCCGCGAGGAAGGCCTTTTTGCGGTCGCCAAAGAACAGTGCGGCCAACAGGTATGTTGACAACACGCCTGCTGCGGCAAACAAGGCGGGGAAAAACCGCGCGGCGAAACTGGAGATCCCGAAGATCCCGTATGCCAAACGCAAAAACCAATACAAAAGAATGGGTTTTTCAAACTGCGGCTTATCAAACAGATAAGGAGTCATCCAACTGTGGTGAGAGATCATCTCCTTGGCGGTCTGGCCGTAAAATACTTCGTCAGGATTAGTAAGGGCGAGGCTGCCGCTGCCTATCATGAAAAACAGATACGATAGGCCGAGCAAAATGAGTATATACTTAAGGTCGGTCTTTTTCATCCCGCTTTCGCATTCCTGCTTCAGCGGGATTTCACTGGATGTCCGTGTTTTCATTGTTTTGCGTAATCCAATAGCCCGGTTATAGTCACAAACTTGTAACCTTTTGCCCTTAGTTTTTCTACCAGCCTGGGGATAGCCTTTACGGTCTCACTGCGATTACCGCCTTCGGTAACAAAGACCCCGCCGCTATCGTGAAAAAGTATAATATCTCCGGGCCGGATGTTGCGCGCAAGATACCCCACGATATATTTTTCATCAAAGGTCACCCAGTCTTTGGAATTAAGCGACCAGAGGACCACCCTATAGCCCATACCTTCAACCTTTTTCTTCTCTTTTGAGGTAAGCCAGGCCTTGGGCGGACGAAAATAATGCGTAGTGACTCCGGTAACCTCTTGAATAACCTTCTCGTCCTTTTTTATCTCCTGCGCAAGAGAATCCATCGAATAACGCAGAAGCACGTGGTGGTCATAACTATGATTGCCGATCTCATGCCCCTCATCCCTGACCCTGCGCGCCACTTCCGGATACCTGACTATATGTTCCCCGATCATAAAGAATGTGGCCTTGACGCCTGCCTTTTTAAGCGCGTCAAGTATCTTTGGCGTCCAAACCGGTGAAGGGCCGTCGTCAAACGTTATAGCTACGACCTTATCAGGAGTATTAATGCGATAGATAGTCTTCCTCCTGACTATGACCGCCTGGTCAAAGAATACCGTGAATGCCGCCACGCCGATAGCGGCGCACAATATGAAGACTGCCGAGAATATAACTATTCTTCTAATTTTATTATTCATATTCGCGGTATTATATCATAAAATAAGTTTAATTAAAGCGATACTGTAAATCTAATTTGTTGCAATGACTAAAAAGATGATATAGAATAACAAACACAGTGGGCCGTTCTGATTAAATTTCATGTAATTTCCCGAAACCCTTAATTACTTCTTTTTGGTTTTTCCAGAAATTAAACAAAATATTATGGAAAAAAGACCTAAAAGGCTTGGAGAAATCCTGATTGAAAAAGGGCTGCTGACTAAAACAGAACTTGAGGCCGCCTTGAAGATACAAAAAAATGAAGGTGGCCTTATTGGCCAGATACTGCTTAAAAATGGGTTTGTAAGCGAAGGAGATCTTGCCAATGCCCTTAGTCAGCAAGAGGAGTATCTCTATATTCCGGCGAAAGCGCTTGCTATCTCCCTGAAACAAAAAATATTGATTATCGGAACATCCCTGCTTCTCTCAACTTTTCCGCTATTTTATTTCGATTACCAACCTTTTCTTAAGAATATAGACCGCAGAATTTATGGCGGGCTGCTCCATTTGGAATATATCCTTAGAGCTCCGCCTACGGCCTGCAACGATATTGTTATCGTCGGCATTGATAACGAAACAGTATCGAATATGCCATATCGCTGGCCCTATCCGCGTTCAGATTTCGCTGCCGTTATCGAAAATCTTAAAAAAGCAGCGCCACGGGTGATTGGGATCGACTTGGCTTATTTCGGTAAATCTGCCAAGGAAGACGATGCCCTTCTTCAGAAAGCTTTAGATTCTAATAAAGTGATCCTTGCCACCACTATCAATGAATACGGATACTTAACTATCCCTGATGCTCTATCGTTTGGAAGCAACGCCACTTATGGCATCACAACAAAGCTTCAGGATGAAGATGGCATAATCCGCAGAAACCTAATCTATCTGGTTAGCAAAGAGAAAAAACAAGAAGGTTTTCTGTTTTGGGAAATGCAAATTCTTAAAGCCGCCAAGGGAATCGATATTGCTTCTATAGCGGAGAAAGGCAACGCGGTTACTTTCCAAAGTAAGTTTGGCGAAAAATGGTATGTACCCGTTGATCCCGTCAGCAAATCTTTCCTCATACATTTTCGCGCGCATACTAAAAATTTTCAAAATATCTCCTTTTACCATGCCTTAAAAGGAGATTTCGATCCGCGCCTTGTAAAAAATAAAATTGTTTTAATAGGTGTTTTGCCTGCCTTGTTCCAAGATATCCAAAACACCTCTTTTGGCTTCTTGCCGGGAGTGATCCTGAATGCAAATGCCTTTCTTGCTCTTTACACGCATGACTTTCTAAAAGAAGTGCCAAAATTAATTGAAAAGATGGTTATAATTATCGGCGTGATTTTAGCATCTATTTTTTTATTATTACTTAGCGCGCCAAAGGCCGCCATGATAATCCTCTTGGAAATATGCTTATTTTTTGTTTTGAGCTATGCCCTTCTTGTCTCTGGCTATATCTGGAACTATATCACTTTTCCATGCGCTGTTATAATCTGTCCTTTTTTAGCCAAAAAATTGTTAAATAGAAATTTCCTTGCTTTAATAACGAAAAGATGATTTAATATAGCGGGTCAGAAAAATAGCTATACGGAGGTGAATATGCTGGTCGAAAAGAAAAACATTTGTTTGGTTCTATTGATGGCTTTTATTTTATCTGCTTGTTCTTTGCAGCAAACTACCGCTATAAATATAACTGATATCAAGACGGCGAAGGGGATAGATGAGAAACTAATGCCTCTTGGCGTAACCGGTGTCTTCCCTGATGGAACCCAAAAAGTATTCTGTTGGTTTCAATGGAAGAATACTGAAGTCAATACAACAGTTATGGCTCGATGGTATTTTGTCACGGACAATATTCATATACTAGATTATAATTTTACGATACCGAGAAAAGAAGGCTCG
Organism: Candidatus Omnitrophota bacterium; assembly: GCA_026387405.1. Classification (GTDB taxonomy): domain Bacteria; phylum Omnitrophota; class Gorgyraeia; order Gygaellales; family Profunditerraquicolaceae; genus JAPLLP01. The sequence continues at coordinate 3,657 of JAPLLV010000031.1, read as the reverse complement.
GGCAGCGTTTCGCTGACCATGCCGGAGGGCAAAAAACTACCGGTCGGACAATATAGAATAGATTTAAATTTTGGGAAACAAACTCTAAAATCCACTATCTTCAAAGTGCAATAAAAAGGTTATCGCTCTTGTTTTCCTTTCTCTTTCTCTAACCGTATTTTAGTGTCCATAACCGGGCCTTCTACCCCAAACGGAATACCTATCCCATAAGTCGGAATTATATTCTTTCCCCCAGGAAACATAAGCTCAACCCTCGTTCCCGGAACAATCTCTTTAATAACTAAAGATTCTACTATTGGTATTGCTGTCTTTAAACTTATGCCTTTAAATCCCGGGGCAATGGCAGGCTGCGGCAGATTTACTCCGGCCAGGCTCCCCCTGAATTCCTCAAAGATTACCGGTAGAGGCAGATTAACAGAGGTTGCAATGCCTCTAAATAAAGGCTCAGGCAGATTCACCTCGGCGATATTGCCAAGGAATGTTTCTAGAGTAGCGATCTGAGGAAGGATTGAATGAGTCCTCGCGCCGATGAATTCTTCAGGCGCAATAACAGGCGGCAGCAGGCCTTCTGAACTTATGCCTTTAAATCCCGGGGCAATGGCAGGCTGCGGCAGATTTACTCCGGCCAGGCTCCCCCTGAATTCCTCAAAGGTTACCGGTAGAGGCAGATTAACAGAGGTTGCAATGCCTCTAAATAAAGGCTCAGGCAGATTCGCCTCGGCGATATTGCCAAGGAATGTTTCTGAGGTGGCGATCTGAGGAAGGATTGAATGAGTCCTCGCGCCGATGAATTCTTCAGGCGCAATAACAGGCGGCATATGTACAGCAGGCGCAATTGAAGGTATCGGTACTACTATAGGAACAGGCACAGGAGCAGGTAATGGTATTGCCGCCGGGACAGGCGCCGGCATAGGCATAACTCCAAATCCTCTCATAGGCATAAACATTGGAACCGTAATCATCGTGGGAACGGGAGCGATAAAATTATTCGTGCCGCGGTAGAGCGGGTTTAAGCCGGTATTTAACACCGGCCGGATAGTATTCTGCCCTATTTTATCTTCCAGATGACCGTTGATAAAGACAAAACCGGGAATTGCCCCTGGGAAATTATAGGGGCGCTTGACTCCTGACAACGCGATAGAAGTATTATTAAACATACTTCCTGCGTATATAGTAGGAGTGCCGGTAACAGACATATTAATAGGGTGATTAAATATTCCGATGTATCCTTCGACAGATAAAGTAGGACTTACTCCTTGGATTGTCCCGGAACCGGTAAGATTACCGCTTATGGTCAAAGTATATGAGCCAACATCAAGGGAAACATTCAGATCAAGATTAACAAAACTTATCGAGCCTGTAAGAGCCGGTTGATTCGGCGTGCCTGACGGCATAATTACCTTATCAGTAGAAGACGGCACAAGACCTAAATCCCAGTTTCCGGAGGCGTTCCAGTCAGAGGAAACTAAACCCGTCCAGGTAAAGGTTGTGCCGGTTGAACCGAGCGCCCAATTTGTGACAACTCCATGTAATGACGAGCCAGTGCCGCGCGCCACAAGCTGAATGCCGCCTGAGGCGTCGTTATTGGTGATGCTGACATTGTTGATACTTTGTGTGGCGCTGGAGTTCACGGTCAGTTTCGGCACTGCACCCGCGCCCGTATCATTGATGATAATTGGATTTGCCGCTGTGCCTGTAAGAGTAAGCGAGTTGGTAACAGTTTGGGCCGTGTCTGCCGTAAAGGTCAAGGTCTTCCCTGCTGTCGCGCAGGTAAGATTATAGAACGCGCTTGAGCCGGAGATGGCCGATGCGCCTGTTCCTGTAAATGTGACTGTGCCCGAGTTGGGAGTGAATGTCGCGGCAATGGCCTTGGACCAGCCGCCTTTAATATTGGTGTTGGCACCGGCAGTGAAGGTGCCGCCGGTAATAGTAAGATTACCATTGATATTAAGTGTAGCCGGCGCAATGAAATTCCCGGTTGTTTCAGTGAGGTTATTCACAGTTAAACTAGTAGTAGAACCGCCTACGCTTAGAGTTGTGCCTGCGGCCTTCTGAATGATTAAATTATTAAAGGTCTGCGAGTTTGAGGTTCCATTAATAGCTTGTGCACCAGCGCCATTAAAGGTCACTGTGCCTGAACCGTAGGTAAAAGTGCCGCCGTTATTAGTCCAGTCGCCGGCTATTCCTATATTATAACCATTGGCACCCAGCGCGCCGCTGGTTAAGGTGAGCGTTCCGGAGATGGCCGGGCTTGAGTTTAAGGTAACACCATTGGTATTGTTAATGGTGAGATTGTTCAGTGCGGTCACACTACTTGGGATATTAACTCCACTTGAGCTGCCGCCGAAGACAAGGCTTGAAGAAGACGTGGTGGATAGATTAGCCGGTGTACCCGCGATTGCCGGGCCGTTCAATGTCAGGGTCTTTCCCCCGACAGAGAAGGTGCCGTTAGTCAAGGTAAGGGTATTAGTGACAATGAGGGCATCCTGCAATGCGTATGTTCCGCCGCTTCCGTTTTGAGTGAGGTTGTAGAATGGAGAGTTGGAAACACCCGAGGTAATTGTGTTTGAGGCGCCTGTGCCGGTAAGGATCACGGTTGAGTTGTCGGCGATGAACTGCGACGGCGTAAGCCCTGTGCCGGTGGTACCGTAGTTAATCCAGTTGCCGCCCACTGAGATGGTTGAGGTTCGGCCTCCGTTAGCAGGGATACCATCGCCGTATTTGGTAGCGTCGAGTTTCTTTAAACCAGTATCAGAACCTCTACCGATTTGAAGATTTCCGCCAACGGTAAGGTTATATCCATCGGTTTTCCAAGTATTTGAACCAGCTGCAGCAATACTATCTGTAAGAATAAGCGTTCTTGTACCATTTAACACCACATCGCCAGTCTGGGTAACAGTTTGAGGAGTAGCATTTAAATAAATATGACAATCGTATCCTTTGGCAAGGGATGGTATGGTCTGAGAACCTGCTTTATTAAACCAAAGGATGTAGATAGATACTACTGAGGCGGCATCAAAACTTAATGGGGTACTGCCAAGTAAAAATACTTGAGCACTGCCACCTGTTAATGTCCCTGAACCCACAGTTAAAAGGTTTAAAACAGTGAAGTTAGAAGATAGAGTCGTCGTATGCGTACTCTGCCCCACGGTCAGGTTATAAAAACCATTAGCCGTATAATTTGTAAAATTATTATACGTCAGCGTATTCACCCCATTCAGCACCAGCGAAGCCGCGTTGTATTGCGTTTGGTCCTTCGTCCCGTCTGCCGTAAATGTCCCATTGCCGTTTAAAGTGATTAGCGAACTGCGGGCTACAAATTTTGAATTTACGGATGACTGGTCAAAGTTGCCGTTAACCGGGTTGGCGCTTCCTACGGTGATGGCATAGCTGCCGGTTGACTTGGTATCCAATGTTCCGGTGGTAAGAGTGAGGGTGTGGCTTACGACTAACGGGTCTTGCAGGGTGTATGTGTCTGTGCTGGCTGTTCCGCTTTGAGTGAGGTTGTAGAATGGAGAGTTGGTTTGGCCTGAGGTAATTGTGTTTGAGGCGCCTGTGCCGGTAAGAATCACGGTTGAGTTGTCGGCGATGAACACCGAAGGCGTAAGCCCTGTGCCGGTAGTGCCGTAGTTTAGCCAGTTGCCACCCACTGAGATG
>JAPLLV010000024.1 GCA_026387405.1 Candidatus Omnitrophota bacterium | reverse complement strand
CTGGTGTGCCTGGTAGTAAGGCTTAAGAGTATGGCAAAAGACACCGCGCTCACAATACGCGCGGCCACCAATGACACTGCGCAAACGCCCTGCCGGGTAATGCTTAAAGACGCGCCGCCCAACTTCAAATTAAAAAGCGCTTCCCCGGGAGTAAATACATTAAATATGGCGGGCAGCAGGACAAAAAGAGAAAAAAACGGGATAAATATCCAGGTGCGTTTCAGGAAAAAGCCTATCGGTATCTTCGAGAAAAATGCCAGGACCAGGCAAAATGCATACAAAGAGATAATGACAAAAATACTCTTCGTAATGACTGTCGCGCATAAGAAAAATAAAATCGTGACCATTTTGATCCGGGGGTCCAGGGACTGCAGAAATCCCTTACGCGAAGCGTATTCTTCAGAAAACACCGAGTCCTTGAACAAGGCTAAACCTTTTAAAAGAGAATGTTCGATGAATTGGTTGTTTTTCTTATTGCGAAGGCTCATCGTTTCTTTCTTGTCAGCAATCTGGTCAGCAATAATGCGGCCGCCAAACAAAACGCGATACCGATAACTGCTGAAACCGCATAAGATAATCCGCTGTATAACAAACCTTTATTTTCCCAACCCCGAAAGGTGTAATTTGGGAATAACGCCTTCCACAGCTTAGGCCCTTTGGTTAATTCCCCTTCTCCCCAGCCGGGTCCTGCTTTAAAATAGGCCGAGCTAAACAAGGCTAAAGGGGTCAATATAGCCAAAACCAGAATGGCGATCCCAAGTTTGGCCGTGGTCTTCATCCGTTTTAAATTCCTCCGCTTAAAAGCGCGGGGTCCTGCTTCTGGAGATACTTTATTACCAGGGCGGTGACAATTGCCTCAACCCAGCTAAATACTAGAATGTGCTCCCCTACCATTGCCGATACCGCCACTTTAAGGCTATAAGGGGCGTAGAACGCAGTGCCTCCTGAAGTATGATATAATAACGGCTGCAACCCGAACTCAACTCCGGTAAAAAATGCGGCTATAGTAAGGGCGAGATACGCGGCTATCCCGGCTGCCGCCACCCTGCGCCTTGAATTAATAGGGGAATTACCGCTTATAAATCTATATACGTAATACCCCGTAAAAACAAGCACAAAGGCCATATTAAAACAATTGGCGCCTATCGCAGTCAACCCTCCGTCCCCGTATAATAACGCCTGGAGCACGAGGGCCACGGTCACCGCGATGCAGGCTGCCCAGGGGCCGATCAGGATCGCCACTAATACCCCTCCGGTAGCATGACCGGTAGTGCCTCCGGGGATAGGAATGTTAAACATCATGATCACAAAACTGAATGCCGCTCCTATTGCCAGCAAAGGTACTTGAGTTATTTTAAGGGCCTTCTTAACCATCCTGGAGGCAACAAGCCAGATCGGCAGCATCACGGCGTAGAAAAAAGCGCAGGTGCCTGGCCCTAGATAACCATCGGGGATATGCATTGGACCTTTACCTCCATACCACTCAATCAATGATCCTATGGTAACACAAAAAACTATTGGATTGAAACAAAAAAATGCCCGGACATGGAAAACTCCGGGCACTTTTTAATCTCTAAAATATTATTTCTTTTCTTCCTTCTGGTTGTCAATGGAAACCAGCGTCAGTTCCTCGCCGTTTTTCTTTGCTACGACTACTACGTCCAGGATACTTGCCGGTTTTTGAAGGAACTCTTCGACTTTAACGTTGCTCTCCTTATCGAACTTGGTGAGTTTACCTTCGCTTAATATACTGTAACCGCTGGCTGCGCAATTCGGCATCAACGCGCATTGCTTGGTGTGTGTCTTGACAAATTCGCTGATGTTGTTAACGTTTGCGGTAGCGCATATATTATCGATAACGGTGCCTTTAATGGTAATTGTATCAGTCGTGGGCACGGGCATATCTGCAGCCACAGCCAAGGTAGTTATAAAGCATAACGCCAAGATTAAAAAAATTGCTTTTTTCATTTTTCACCTCCTTCCGTGTCATTTATAAAAAAACATAACTAAATTGGGAAAATATTAACACTAATACCGAAATAAGTCAATGTTTTTCTAGCGGCCGGAGCGCTTATAGAGGCCGATCAACTCTGTCTGAGACAGGATATGGCCTTCTATAGCCTTCTCCAGGGCAGGCTTATCAATTCCTTCGGGAAGGTTTAATATTTGGTCTAAGGCGTATATCTTAAAAAAATAGCGGTGTGTGCCGGAAGGCGGGCAGGGCCCCCCGTAATTAAGGTTACCGGAATCGTTTATCCCCTGTATGCCCGGTATGCTGCCTTCTGCTATCCTTGAAACAGGCGGTATATCAAAAACAACCCAATGCACCCAGGTTTTGGCCGGCGCATCCGGGTCAACCACGATCAAAGCCAGGCCTTTGGTATTTTTTGGTATATCTTCTATGACAAGGGTAGGATTAACGTCCTTCCCTTCACAGGTGAATTTTTTAGGGATATAACCATTATTGGCGAATTCGGAACTGGATAGTTTCATCTCTCCTCCTTCGCAGTAGCGAACACCGGCCCATCCGATAGGGCCGGGTGCTACAGAGACGTTAAACAAAAGAACCGCGGCGAAGATCAATCCATATGGAGCAATTCTTTTCATCCTGCCTACCCAAAATTATCCTATTTAGAAAGCACGAGCTTTGCTTTTTTATTGTTGCTGGTTGAAAGTACGATGCTCGCCGGGCACCCATCCTTGCACGCCGTGCCATAAATGAACTTGATATCTATCCTGGAATTTGCGAGCTTGCCCGCCATCTCCCTTAAAGCCCCCGGGCTATTGTCTAATTCAACTACCAGAACCTCGCCTTGCTTAACGGAGCCATAGCCGATCCTTTTCAATATCTTGAGCGCTCCGGAGTTGTCTTCGGATACGAACCTGATTATAGCCTTATCTTTGGTTAGGGCATAACCGTTGATCGCAAGGATATTGATGCCTTCGTGCGCTATTATCTTGGATATGTCTGCCAAAACGCCTACTTTATTTGCAATACTTACTATCAATTCCTTTTTTAAAACTGCCTGCTCAGACATATTGCGCCCTCCCTCTCTAAAATTAAACCTGCCTTTGGCGGTTAGGTTTAATTTTATCCCGAGCTATGCTCGGGATTATTCCCTGGATATTTTCAATATCTTATACCTTAATACGCCTGCGGGGATCTTGATCTGGACAGTATCGTCTTCTTTATGGTTCAAGAGGCCCGCGCCTACCGGGGAAGTAACGGAGATCTTGCCCTTTTCATAATCTGCCTCTAGATCCGAAACCAACGTATACGCCAGCTCTTCGCCCGTATCCAGATCTTTGATCCGGACCGTAGCGCCTATCAATACCTCATCGCTTGAGATACCTTCATCATCGATGATCCTGACGCGGGAAAGCTTATCTTCCAGCTCCCGGATCATCTTCTCGTTCATCCCCTGGGCGTCTTTGGCCGCGTCATATTCGGCATTCTCAGAGATATCGCCATGGGCCCTGGCTTCGCCGATAGCCTTGGATAATGCCCTGCGTTTGGTAGTTTTCAAAAATTCAAGCTCTTCCGATAATTTATGATAACCGCTCTTGGTAAGGTAAATTTCATCCATGATATTTTTAACTTAACTCGGCCTCTATCTTTTTGATCAAATCACCGACCTCTTTTATAAGTGGGGCCGTCAGGATCTTGGCAGTTTCCGCCTCTTGCCTCAAAGCCTTTAAGGTGCCTAAAAATCTTCTTAACGTCCCGGACCTTCTCTTCTCCCAGGCCTCTTCCGGCTCAAGCTCCTGCCTCTGCCTGATCAATGCCGTGAGGTCTTTTTTTGCCTCCCGGTGGTCTTTGGCTTTCTCAAAGATATCTTTTTTGAGATTAGCGTAATCCTGCGCGCCAATGGTCTTTTTATTCTTGGCCTGGCGCAGCACATCGATAGCTTCATAGCTGGGTACCTGCTGGGCCTTAAGACCGTCGGCGTATTCCTTATTCAGTAATTGCGGCTCCTCTTTTTCCAGGAAATAATATGAGCGCAGGAGCTTTACCGCGGTCTGCTTCCTGATACCGATCTCGCGGGCGGTATAGATATCAAAGGACCCGTAACCCCAGTCTTTATAAAGCTTATCCTTCCAGACGGAAAATAAAGACCTCCCCAGCTCGATCCAGGAGGTCTTAAAGTTCTTGGCGCTCTCCAGGACATGGTAACGTAAAGTGCCGGTGTCCATCTGCTGTAATTTTTGTTCGATACCTTCAAGGGTCTTTGTCTTCATAACCCTGCCTCCCGAACGCCGCTTATTTGTGCCTGGCTGCCTCGTCTATTAAACTCTTTCAACAGATAACATTTTACCATTATAAAAATTTTAAGCAAAGCAAAAAAGCCAGAACAAAATAACTCTGGCCTTCCTTGGAAAATAACCGTTCCCTATCCTTACTTAACCTGTCCCCTTAG
>JAPLLV010000059.1 GCA_026387405.1 Candidatus Omnitrophota bacterium | reverse complement strand
TGAGCATTGAGGGAATCCCGGTGGAGTCCGCCGCAGGCGGACGACAACACCGGGATGGCGAAGCTGTTTGAGGCCGTCTCCGCCAGAGCGGGACGGCCGAGTTCTGCAGCCACCGAAATGCGAAAGACCATTGGCGTGCCCCCCCCAGATAAAAGATTCTTGAAGGGGCAAAATCGACTTGAGCGAGAAAACCGACAGGGGCATTTAATAATCCAGGCTGTGAAAAACAACCGGGGATGCGAGAAACATGATTCGCCAGCCGCTGCATCGGAAATTTAGGTGTTCAAGCTATTAATTAATGCTATAATAAAGCAACAGGAGGCTCCAAGGTGTGGGACACATTTTACCTTAATACATCCACTACGGACAACTTAGGCATCGGCCTTTTTAAGTATGGACTCTCTCCGGAGGTCCGTTTTATAACCACTAATTCTACCCTCGCCCAGATACTGGGTTATTCATCTAAGGAAGAAATTATTTGGCTAAAGCTGGATAATCTCTTTTTTAAGAACGAGGATAAGGACCGATTCTACGAGATCGTCAGAAGCCAAGGGAAGGTCAATTTCTTTGAAGTCATGCTGCGTAGTAAATCCGAAGACCCCATCTGGGTGGCTATAACCGCCTCCTTGGTAAAGGAAGGCTGGAACAAAGAGTATCTGGAAGGTATTGTTGAAGATATCTCAAACCACAAAAAGATGGAGGAAGAACTGTCTCTGGAGCGGGATTACATGCAGGGGCTGCTGGACCACATCCCGGACGCGATATATTTCAAGGATTTAAAAAACCGCATAATAAAGGTGAATAAATTTTATGCCGAAGGCATGAAGCTGCCTCAGGGGCAGATTGTGGGAAAGTCCGATTTTGATTTTTTTCCTAAAGAGCAGGCAGAGAAGATGTTCGCCGATGATAATTATGTGCTCACAACCGGCAAACCCATAATCGGCAAGATCGAGCGCACTATCCTGCCCAATGGCAGCTGGAACCAGGTGATCACCACCAAGATCCCCATGTACGACAAAGAAGGCAAGGTTATCGGCACGATGGGTGTCACGCGCGATATGACGGTCTACGCCAACCTTGAACGGGAACGCATGAGCATGTTGATCAATACCCTTGATGTCTTGGGCAGGGCCCTTGAGCAGCGCGACCCTTACACCTTTAGCCATACCCGCAATGTAGCGACGATTGCCGAGAAGATCGCCAGGACCCTGGGATGGGACGAGAACCGCCTGTTAGGCATGCGCCTGGCAGGAGAACTGCATGATCTGGGAAAGATAAGCATACCTTTGGATATACTGAATAAGCCCGGGCGCCTAAGCGACCTTGAATACGGCCTGGTCCAGGAACACGTGCAAAATTGCTATAATTTGATCAAGGATATGGCTTTTCCTTTCCCCCTTGCCGATATAGTCTATCAGCACCATGAGCGTATCGACGGCTCCGGTTATCCCAATCGGCTCAAAGACGACAAAATCCTTCCCGAGGCGCGCATCCTGGCGGTAAGCGATGTCCTGGAATCGATGACCAGCTTCCGGCCTTACCGGGAAGCGCTGGGTTTAGATATGGCCCAGGCAGAGCTAAAAGACGGTTCGGGCTCCAGGTACGAACCCAGGATAGTCGAGGCCGCAATAAAACTGATCCAGGAAAACGGGGGTAAAGAGTTCTGGACCGACGCTTCCACTCAATGACAAAGAAGTTTTTTGTTTTGTTTCTCGCCTGCATATTATTTATCCCTCCCGTATTTGCCCAAGAAAAAACCAGCGTGTCGGATGTGTTTATCAGCGCTACCATAAAGACCATGGCGAGGACTTTTGTGGCCCTGGAAGACATCGATAAATTAAAAAAAGATAATATCGCGGACCTCAACCGGATGGACGATCTCCGTTTCCAGAAGCGATACCTCAAGGTCTACGCGGTGTTAAAAGATCTGCCGGAAGGCATAAGGTCAAAATATAACATCCGGTACGATATGACCAGGGAAGAGGTTATCAAGCAATTAGAGAATTTGGATAAGACAAAGATTTATGAGGTTATAGATGAGCTACCCGATTATTCGGTTGCCCGTGATTTCCGTCTATATGTACCGAGGCACACGCGAGAATTTCAAGAGCATAATATCGTGGAACAGATCGGTATTTTCTGGTCCAGGGTAACCCAGCGTAAACAAAATCTTTTCTCTCCGCAAAAGGTCACCCCCTCTTCTTAAACAAACCTGCAAGATTTTCCAAAAATCCCTGTTAGATTTTGCCGCCTCTTACGTCTAATTATGTAGGAGGTGGTTAAAATGAAAAAGATAGCGATGTTTTTGCTTTCGTTGCAAATTGTGTTGCCCGCCGTCTTTGCGAATGAGCCTTCTTGGCAGAGATTAACGGCTCCCGCAACAGACCTGAGGGCGATTCTAACCGATCCCAAAAATCCTGATATAATTTTGATCGGCGCTAAAGACGGAGTATTTAAGAGTTGCGATGGAGGTAAGACGTGGAAAATGATCTTAAACCTGCCTCACAGAAATAAGGGAGTCAATGTGATAAGTTTCGCAGAAGACGGAAAATCTTTATACATAGCTACGGCTTGCGGTTTATACTTTAGCGCGGATGATGGAAGAAGTTTTAAGAGGGTCTTTCAGGGGAGGAATTACCTTGAAGAAGACTGCGCCGTGGTATTGGTCTTGCAGGAGACGGTATTTATAGGCACTAGGGGCGGTTTATTCTTCAGGAGAAAAAACGCAGGGAATTGGGATAGGGGGGAAGGCCGATTCAGCAAGGAAAATATTCTAGCCGTCTCAGGCAGCAGGAGAAAGGACGATGCGGTCTATATTGTATCTGTAAGCGGGGTATTTAAGGGGCCCCAGGAAAGAGAGACGTGGGAGAGAATTTTTGTATCTGTCCCAAAAGAAAACGAAGAACTTGAAGAAGTACCTGATGATATGCGTGATGGAGAGTCGCAGAGTTCCAAGATACGGGATGTGGTTGTTGACGCGCAAAAGACAGGAGTCCTCTACCTGGGGACTCTTAAAGGAGTTTACAAGAGTCTGGATCAAGGTTCCTCTTGGCTGAAGTTGACTGATTACGGACTTCTAACAAGGGCGGTTGACAAGCTTTTTCTCTCACCCAAAGGTGAATTGTATGCCGTTACCAAATCCGGTATTTTTGTGTATAAAGAAGACAGATGGTTTGAGGTATCGTTGGGCCTGGCGGCAAAAGAAGTGCGGGGGCTCGCCTGGGATAACCACGGTAATATTTACACTGTGACTGATTCTGGATTATTCCGTTGGTCTGGATATACATATAGGGGGAGAGAGGACTCTAAAGACACCCTTAATTTGTGCCCCAATAATGAACCTTCAATAAGGAATGTGCAGGAGAAGGCGGCGCATTATGCCGAGGTTGAACCGCAAAAGATCATCTCCTGGAGAAAGAAGGCGGCAATGAAGGCCTGGTTGCCTAAACTTACGGCAGGCGTTAACCGGAATACTACTGATCTTTGGCATTGGGAGGGTGGTACAACTACTAAGGCTGACGATGATGTGTTGCGCCGGGGCCGCGATAGCGTGGAATGGGACGTATCGTTAAGTTGGGACCTGGGCGGACTCATCTGGAGCGACGATCAGACCAATATAGACGTGCGTTCACGCCTGATGGTGGAGCTGCGCGACGATATTCTTGATGAGGTAACTAAAGTTTATTTTGAGCGCCTGCGGGTCAAGGCTGACCTGGACGAACTTGCGCTGGAAGATAGAAAGAAAAGGGCGGATAAAGAATTGCGTATCGCGGAGCTCACTGCTTCTTTAGATGCCTTAACAGACGGATATTTCTCCCGCGAGTTGAAAAGCCCGCCAATCTCAAATGAGCGCTGATTTTCTGTCTTTTTATCCGCCACAAAGCTTGGCGGATGTCACTAGATAAGTATGCCCGAGGGCTTGAGTTCCATTATAAGAAGTGATATAATTGAAACATAGGGGGAAGGATGTTATGCGGAATTTTTACGCTGCCTTAGGTTTAATTCTAGCAATGGGGGTTCAGTGTTCCCTATTTGCCGATATCGTAGTCCTTAAAAACGGCAAAAGAATGGAAGGGGAGATACTGGATACGGAAGAAGATTATCTGAAGATTAAGATACGTTCCGGAGGCGTAGAGATCTATCCTATGGGGGCAGTGGAGTCCTTCAAAAAAGACCCCGCTAGGGTTGTCCCTGCGCAGGAGAAACAAACGCAGGAGATAAAGAAAGGCATAACCGCGAATGAGCCGGTAGGCAGCCAGGGAAGCAGTCAGAACGACGCTTTGATCGAACAGATCAAGAGGAGTTTTCAATCAAATACCGGTTATCCGGTAAATGGCGCCATGGGTAATAATCCTGCGCAAAATTCCGCTAACCCCGGACTTTACGACGGGGAATTAAATGCGCTCTCCGGCAATATGAATAACATCATACAGCAATACCAGCAGGCAATCGCGAATGCGCAAGGTTCCATCAATGCGAAGTCCGGCGCCCTCCCGGCAGCTGATCCTGCGGTTGCGGCTGCCGGTATTATGAAGCAATATCAGGACATCATGAGTGATTTTGATAAGAAAGCACAATCGTATCAACAGAAAAAATAGGTGGAGTTTCCCCAAGAGTTCCCACTGGATTCGGTGTTCTCCCTGCCTGCCGGCAGGCAGGGACTCGGCGCCTGCGGCGCCTCGCTCGAACGATACATCTTATTCTTCGAGCGGAGCGAACGAAGTGAGCGTAGTCGAGAAGATAAAAATTCCGCCTCGCTCGAACAGTATTTTCTATTATTTTTTTAATATTGTGCTATAATTTACAAACAAAATACACCTGGTCCTAGGCACCCCGCCTTATCGGATCGGCGGGTGCGCTGCTTTCTGCAGCGGAAATTGGGCCAGTAACGCAAAAAGCGCACACTCGCCCATCCGCTTGGGCGAGGCGTGTTCACTACTGTGAAGGAGGGTAAAAATGAAGAAGCTGTTTGTTTTTTTAAGCGCCGCTGCATTTTTGGCAGCGTTGGCTGGCTGCGAAACCAATAAGACTCGGATCGCCGAAGGCGCAGGTGTAGGAGGTGCGGTAGGGGCTTTGGCAGGTGGGATTATCGGCTATCAGTCCGGCCACGCAGTACAAGGCGCGCTCATCGGAGGGGCTTTAGGTGCCGGCGGCGGGGCGGCGGTTGGGAGCCAGATCAATAAACCTAACCAGCCTACTCAGGCAGCACAGACTACTCCCTTGTCCATGACTCAGATCGTCAACCTCAGCAAGCAAGGTACATCCAGTGACGAAATTATTAACCGTATCAAGGCTAGCAATTCCAAATTTTCCTTGACTACCGAAGACGTAGATTACTTGAAGAAGCAGGGAGTGAGCCAGCGGGTAATCGAGGCAATGCAGGGGCTGTAAAACAGGATGCTGGTTAGAGAGTTTATCAAGTCAGGCATAGGCGCGCTTTGTATATGTTTTGTTTGGGTATGGCCTTGCCGGGCTGAGGTAACTTACCCTATTATTGCTTCCGAGCAAGAGGTAAAAACTCTGGTGCACCGCCTCAATGCCCAGAATATAAAGGTCGCCAAGTATTCGCTGCAAGAGTCCCGGTTCGAAGACGTGAAATTCGAACCGGGCTCTTTTTCTTTCACCATAGAAGAGATAGGCGGCCCGATGTTCACCTTTTACAAGATGGATATCGATAACGACGGACATGACGAGTATGTGCTTACGGAAAAAGGGGATGTGGGATTTTGGTTTGATATCGATGCCGTCTATAAGGAAAAAAGATCCAGGCTCAAAGATATATATGAAGAGATAAAGCTTCCCATGCGCGCGCTTTTGCGGGAGGCGCAGCACGCCAGCTATAATCTTGAAGAGGGTTTTGTGGGGATAAGCCGCGGAGACATGATCGTGGAGAAAGAAGGCGGCAAGACCTATTTTTCGCTGGTTGAGTCGCACGGGACATGGCTTTATTGTCCTAAGCAGAAGAACGCCAAATGCCACTGGGTGAAGGAAAACTGCCCGGAGGTGCATAAATTTCTCTGGGAAGGCGCAAATATACAGCTTATAAAGACATATAAGAGGTGTCTTAAGGCTGGTGATTTTAGAAAAATAGGTATAAATTAAGAAAAAAAGACTTGTTTTTTAAATCCTCTGTTTTATAATAAGACTATAGTAACTATTTTTAATAGGTGTAAATGATGAAGGATAAACATAAAAGAGTAATCATACTAGTGCTGGTAATCACGGCTATCTTGCTGTATGGGCATTATATGAATGCCGAGAATAGAAGATTATATCGAGACCTAAACCGTCTGAACTGCAGGATTAAGAGGCTCGAGATAGACAAGACCATGCAGAAGATAATCGATTTAAGGGAGCAAAATTCCCTGATGCAGGAAAAGATCGTCAAGTTACAGGATGGATTGATTAAGCTGCGCCTGGAAAAAACGGCGTGCCAGAATCAGCTGGACATGATTTCCTTAAAAGGCAAAGCGCAGAAATCGGGCTTAAAAGAAAAACCGAAAGTCCAAAATACGCCTTCCTCCCCGGCAAAAGGTAACCGCGGTTACCTTTTGAGCAAGTAAACCCCGTTACACCCCGCCCTAAAGGGCGGGGATTTCTAGGTGTAACGGGGTAAAGCCGCCCCTTCAGCGAAAATTCTATTGCATTCAACTCCTATTTATGTTATTTTATTATTTCACCCGCCCATATTATTAACCATATTATTCGCACGACACACACAGGGATACCACAATGGTAAATTTAACCGACGCAAGCTTTAAACACGAAGTTTTGGATTCGGAAATTCCGGTTTTGGTAGATTTCTGGGCTCCTTGGTGCGGTCCATGCAAAATGATCGCGCCTCTATTGGAAGAATTGACTAAGGCCTATGAAGGCCGCATAAAGATCGCCAAACTCAATGTCGATGATAACCCGGATTCAGCCAGCCGCTATAGCATAATGTCCATTCCCACATTGATTTTTTTTAATAAAGGCAAGATCATGGAGCAGGTAGCGGGAGTCCTGGGCAAGGCTGAACTAAAACGCAAGCTGGAAGAATATTTATGAAAAAGATCTTTATTGCCGCCACCAAGCAGAATGACGGCAAGACCACCGTTTCCCTGGGGCTTATCAATAATTTTCAGCAGCGTTTCAAGAAGGTGGGTTTTATCAAACCTATCGGCCAACGCTACCTTCAGGAAGAAGGGGCTAAGGTCGACGAGGATTCTTACTTGATCGAGGAAGTCTGCGGGATAAAATGCGGGCTTAAGGATATGAGTCCTATTGCGGTGGAAAAAGGCTTTACCGAGAAATACATCGCCCATCCGGATAAGGCGTCTATCACGGTGCAGATTATGGCCGCTTTCAGAAAGGTGTCGTGTAGGCAGGACCTGGTCATTATTGAGGGGACCGGCCATGCCGGAGTCGGCTCGGTCTTCGATCATTCTAATGCAATGGTAGCGAGGCTCCTGAGTTCCAAGGTGATTATCATTTCTTCTGGTGGTATCGGCAGGCCCATAGATGAGATCGTCCTGAATAAATCCCTTTTTGACAAAGAGGGAGTCAAGGTTCTGGGGGTGATCGTGAACAAAGTCCTGCCGCAGAAGTTTGATAAGATAAACCAGTTGGTGCGCGAAGGGCTTAAACGTAAAGGCATAAACGTGTTGGGGGTTATCCCTTATGTGCCTTCGCTATGTTACTTTACCATTGAACAGATACTTGAAGAGACGGATTTCGAACTATTTTCGGGCAAGCTTTTTGTGGAGAATTTCATTTCACATGTGGTGGTGGGTGCGATGCAGCCCGAAGACGCCATAGAATATATCACCGACGACAGCCTCTTGATTACGCCCGGAGACCGGGAGGATATGATTGTTAAGGCCCTTGGGTGTTTCAGAGATAACGATAGAGAAAAATGTAAGATCTCGGGTATTATTTTGACCGGCGGTTTTCTGCCGTCTGAGTCCTTGCGGGCTACCTTGAGTGCCTCTAAAATTCCGGTGTTATTGGCTAAGCAGGATACCTATATCGTGGCCAGTTCAATCCACGATATGACCGTGAAGATCAGACCCAGGGACAGCGAGAAGATCAATAAGATCGAAAATATGATAAAAGAATATGTAGATTTGGATGCTATTTTGAGAGGAATGTAGAATGGATGTTATAACTAATATCCGCCAAAAGGCCAAGACCAACCTTAAGACCATCGTTTTGCCTGAGTATAATGATCCGCGCGTGCAGGAAGCCCGCCGCATCATTGAGCGGGAAGGGATAGCTAAAATACTATTTTTGTCCCCTGATAAGATGGACCCGGCAGAGAAGGAACGGTTTTCCCTCCAATATTATGAGATGCGTAAATCAAAAGGTTTAGGATTAGATGAGGCCAGGAAAATATTTGAAGACCCGCTTTATTATACCGCGATGCTTGCCCGCGAAGGTAAGATTGACGGTTTTGTTGCCGGAGCCAGTCATACGACACCTGATATGGCCAGGGCGGCTATCCATTGCCTGGGCGTGGAAGAACGTCTAGGGCTTGCCTGCAGCTGTTTTATAATGACGATCCCGGATTTTGCCAACGGAGAAGAGGGGGCGTTTATTTTTGCCGATTGCGGGATAGTCCCGGATCCAAACCCCCGCCAGCTCTCCTGCATAGCGGTGCTTGCCGCGGAGTTAGGAAAAAAGGTTTTAGGAATCCCGCCCCGGGTGGCTTTTTTAAGTTATTCCAGCAAGGGCTCGGCAAAAGGCGGCTCTGTGGATAAAATAAGAGAGGCCATGCAGTTGCTCCGCAATATGTCGGTGGATTTTCTTTTTGACGGCGAACTCCAGGTGGATGCGGCGATAATCCCGGAAGTAGCCAAAATAAAAAAAGCCGACGCTGTCTTGGGAGGCCATGCGAATGTTCTCATCTTTCCGAACCTTGAGGCGGGTAATATCGGATACAAATTAGTGGAGCGCATGAGCAAAGGCCGGGCCCTGGGGCCATTGCTTTTAGGGTTGAATAAACCCTGCAGTGACTTATCGCGCGGTTGCTCTGCCGAAGACGTGGTGGATTGCGTGGCGGTTACGGCTGTCCGGGCACAATGATAGCGGATAGCGTAGAGCGTAGAGTGAAAACTAAACGCTAAACGCTAAACGCTAAACGCTAAACGCTGATGAAAATACTCGTAATCAATAGCGGCAGTTCTTCCATCAAATACAAGCTTTTCCATTTGCCCAGAAGGAAATTCGTTTTAAAAGGCATTATAGAGCATATCGGCGAAAAGGGATCTTCTGTCCAAGACCATTATAGCGGGTTGAGCTTGATACTTAAGAAGATTCCCGCGGTGGATCTGATCGGGCACCGCGTGGTGCACGGGGCGCAAGTGTTTAAAGAGCCGGTCATTATAAACGAGACGGTCATTCGCAAGATAAGGCAGTGTTGTGCTATCGCGCCGTTACATAATCCGGCCAACCTGGCAGGTATCCTGGCCTGTAAAAAATTATTGCCGGGAGTAACCCAGGTGGCGATATTTGATACGGCCTTTCATCAGACGATCCCGGATTTTGCCTATATCTACGGTCTTCCCTATAAATATTATAAGTCCCTGGGTATCAGGAAATACGGTTTTCACGGGACAAGTCATCAGTACGTTGCCCATGAGGCAGCCAGGATATTGAATAAACCGATCTCCCAACTTAAGATAATTACCTGTCATTTGGGAAACGGTTGCAGCATTACCGCGGTAAATAAGGGAAAATCCGTGGATACGAGCATGGGGTTTACGCCCCTTGAAGGTTTAGTCATGGGTACGCGTTGCGGAGATATCGACCCGGCGCTGGTTACTTATATTATGCGCCGTAAGGCGATGGATATCGCTAAGGTAGAAGAGGTATTGAATAAAGAGAGCGGCCTGATAGGTATTTCGGGGTTGAGCAATGATATGCGTGAGTTGAGTACCCGGGCCCATTCGCATGAACGCGCCAGATTGGCCATCGAGGTTTTTGTGTACCGCATCAAAAAATATATCGGCGCATATACGGCGATCTTAGAAGGCTGCGACGCGGTTGTTTTTACTGCCGGCATCGGAGAGAATCAACCCGATATCAGAAGAAATATCTGTCGAGGCCTGTTCTCCCATTTGAAGAAAAAACCAAGGGTGTTGGTTATACCCACTGACGAAGAATTTATGATCGCGCTGCTGGCGCATAGATTAATGCAGGGAGGAAAATAAAATATGTTACGCACAATGTTGAAATCAAAGATTCACAGGGCGCGTGTCACTGAGGCGAACCTTTATTACAAAGGGAGCATTACTATAGACGCCGCGCTTATGCGCAAAGCGGATCTGTATGAAGGCGAGAAGGTGGAAGTTTTTAACCTGAATAACGGACATCGCCTTGAGACCTATTGCATAGCCGGGGAGCCCAACAGCGGCATAGTCTGTTTGAACGGCCCGGCTGCCCGCGGCGCCTGTGCCGGGGATGAAATAATCATTGTTTCATACGTCCTGGCCGATGACAAAGAGGCCAAAAAAATAAAACCAAAGGTAGTGACTGTAGATGCCCGCAACCGCGCTAAAAATTAGGATCTATGGGGATCTGATATTAAGAAAGAAGGCCAAGCCCGTACTTAAGGTACAGCCGCGGCACTCCGAAGTTTTAAGCGCCATGGCGAAGATCATGTATGAAGGAGGAGGTATTGGCTTGGCAGCGCCGCAGGTGGGATTGAGCGAGTCTATGATCGTAGTGGATGTAGGTAACGGGTTGTATAAATTGATCAATCCTATTATTGTCAAAAGAGAAGGTTTCTACGCTATCGAAGAAGGGTGTTTGAGTCTACCCGGAGTCTGCCTTAAAGTAAAACGCGCCAGAAAGGTCTTGGTCAGGGCGCTTGACGAGTCAGCCAAGTCTTTGGAGATTGAGGCCGAGGGTTTATTGGCCTGTTGCCTACAACACGAGATAGACCATTTGAAAGGCAAGCTTATCGTCGATTACGCCTCCTTTATAGATAAGTTAAAGATACGCAAGAAGCTGGAGGAATTAAAAAAGAGGTCTGCCGATGAAAGTCTGTCCAAATCAGAAAGCAAATCTTGCAAACTGCAATTGTAGTTATCAGTCCTGCGTGCGTAAGGGAATTTGTTGTGAATGCGTCCTGTACCACCGTAAAAACCGCCAGATCCCGGCCTGTTTTTTCTCTCCTGATGCCGAAGGCAGCTACGACCGCTCAATAGATAATTTCATAAGGATGTGCAAATGATTGTTGCCGCAGCCCGTCCATTGCCGCCATGGTTAAAGCAGCGCCTGCCGGACAATAGTACCGGGACGATGTTGAGTCTTTTAAGGGAATTTTCTCTGCATACTGTATGCGAAGAGGCCGGCTGCCCCAATATAGCCGATTGTTTTTGTAATAAAGAGTTTACCTTCTTGATCTTAGGGAATACCTGCACCAGGCATTGTCTTTTTTGTAAGGTAGAAAAAAGCGCCAGGACCGTACATTCTCCCGACGGAGGAAATTTAAAACAGGTTGGGGCTGGCATGAGCCGGTTTGTCCGCAGCTTGAATTTAAGATATGTTGTAATAACCTCGGTTACCCGGGACGATCTTTCAGACGGGGGGGCGGCTTTTTTTACCCATTGTGTGAAGGAAATTAAAGAATATAATAAAGGTGTTAAGATCGAAGTATTGATCCCCGATTTTCAAGGTTCTTTATCCGCTATCAAGGTTGTATCGGAATCCGGAGCATGTGTTTTGGGGCATAATATCGAGACGGTGCCGCGTCTTTATCATTATTTGAGGCCGCAGGCCGATTATGCCCGCTCTCTAGAAGTCTTAAAAAAGGCCAAAGATTTTAAGGAGAGTATTCTTACCAAATCTTCGCTTATCCTGGGGATGGGCGAGGATGAGGCCGAGGTTATCCAGGCGATGCGGGATTTAAGAAAACACAGGTGTGATATCCTGGTCTTGGGTCAGTATCTCCGGCCTTCGGTAAGGCATTATCCGGTGAAGGAGTTTATTACTCCGGAAAGATTTCAGGAATATAGAAGGATGGCCTTATCCCTGGGGTTTAGGTCTGTTTTGTCAACTCCCAAGGCCAGGAGTTCTTATAAGGCCGAAGAGATTTATAATGAGGCGGTCAGATGTACGATTTGATAATTATTGGGGCAGGACCTGCGGGACTGACTGCCGCGTTATACGCGGGCAGGTACCGTCTTAAAACGCTGATCCTGGAGAAACTGGCTGTCGGAGGGCAGATATTATTGACGCCCGGCATCGAAAATTTCCCCGGTTTCCCCGGTGGCATAGCCACCGATCAATTAATCGAACAGATGAAAAATCAGGTTCTTGATGTTGGAGTAAAGATAGATTCGGAGGAGGTCTTAAAAATTGAAGAGACTACAGGCATAAAGCCTTCCAGTTTTATCGTAACCACAAAAGATGGTTCCTATATGGCAAAGAGCATAATAGTTGCGGTTGGCGCGCAGACAAAACGTTTAGGCGCGGAGGGAGAAGACAGATTGGCTGGCAGGGGCGTTTCTTATTGCGGCACCTGCGACGGTCCGCTTTTTAAAAATAAAGATATTGTGGTGGTGGGCGCGGGCGACCGCGCGATCGAGGATGCGCTTTTTTTGACCAGCCACGCCAGGAAGGTCACGATAATACACCGCCGCCAGGAACTCAGGGCTTCCCGGATATTGCAGGAGAAGGCACGGGGCAATAAAAAAATAACATTCCTGCTGGATAGCGTGTTAGAGGCGATCCTGGGAAAAGACCGGGTAGAGGCAGTGCGCGTAAAGAATTTAAAGACTCAAAATATCAGCGAGATTCCCTGTCAGGGGGTATTTGTTTTCGTGGGGATTACGCCCAGCACGGGATTTTTAAAGGGTGTTCTTCAATTAGATGAACCCGGATTCATAATAACTAATGAAGAGATGGTTACTTCCAGGACGGGAATTTTTGCCTGCGGTGATTGCCGGAAAAAAGCCTTATATCAAGTGGTAAATGCCTGCGGTGAGGGAGCGGTTGCTTCTTACTCGGTGAATAAATATATACTTGAAACCAGATAGCGAGGTGAAGGTGAACGATTTTCCTACTACGAATAAAAAACTCATTGATTGGGTAAAAAAGAGCGCCGAACTTTGCAAGCCTGACGATATTGTTTGGATCGATGGCTCACAGGAGCAGCAAGAGCTCCTGCAAAAAGAGGCTGTTGAGCGGGGAGAGTTTATCGGGCTGAATAAGGAAAAATTACCGGGTTGTTTTTTGCATCGCACGGCCGTAGATGATGTAGCCCGCACAGAGCACCTTACTTTTATATGCACTAAGAAGAAACAGGATGCCGGGCCGACTAACAACTGGATGTCTCCGGGTGCTGCCTACCGTAAGGCCAGGGCTATTTTTGAAGGGGCGATGCGCGGAAGGACTATGTATGTGATCCCTTTTTCCATGGGGCCGGTGGGTTCAACCTTCAGTAAGATTGGAGTAGAGCTTACGGATTCGCGTTATGTAGTCTTAAACATGCTGATCATGACCCGTGCGGGTAGTGCGGTATTGCGGCAACTGGATAAAGGGGATGATTTTACCAAGTGCCTGCATTCCAGGGCGGAATTGGATATAAATAAACGGCTGATCCTGCATTTCCCTGAAGAAAATATTATCTGGAGCGTAGGGTCTGGTTATGGCGGAAATGCGTTATTGGGGAAGAAGTGTTTGTCGTTACGCATCGCCAGCTTCATTGCCCGCAAAGAACATTGGCTGGCTGAACATATGTTGATCATGGGGGTCGAGAAGCCTAATGGCCGGATACAGTATATCGCCGCGGCATTCCCCAGTGCCTGCGGAAAGACTAATCTGGCTATGTTAGTTCCTCCTGAGGGTTTACGCAGGAAAGGCTACCGTATCTGGACAGTGGGCGATGATATTGCCTGGATGCGCGTTGATACTGACGGCGCCTTATGGGCGATTAACCCGGAAGCAGGATTCTTTGGGGTCGCGCCGGGGACTAATTCAAAGACTAACCCCAATATGGTGGAGACTATCAGGAAAAACACCATATACACGAATGTAGTCTTAAGGCCTGATAAAACGGTCTGGTGGGAGGGGGCAGATGGTAAGCCTCCGGCAGAAGGGATCGACTGGCAGGGAAGGCCTTGGAAGCCGGGAATGTTGGATGTCCGCGGTAATCCGGTTCTTGGCGCGCATCCCAACAGCCGTTTCACCGCCCCTATTGTTAATTGTCCTTCCGCATCTTTCAGATTGGACCAGCACCACGGAGTGCCTATTTCAGCGATCGTCTTTGGCGGCCGCAGGCAGCACCTCGCGCCTTTAGTCTATGAGGCCTTTGATTGGGAACATGGCGTATTTATCGGCTCAACTATGGCCTCGGAGCGCACCGCAGCCCAGGTAGGCACCTTGGGAGAGGTGCGCCGTGACCCACTGGCCATGCTGCCGTTCTGCGGTTACAATATGTCCGATTATTTTCGGCATTGGCTTGCCATGGGAAAGAAGATGCCTAAAGCGCCGAGAATATTCCATGTTAACTGGTTCAGGACCAATAAAGAAGGTAAGTTCTTATGGCCCGGATTCGGAGAGAATTTAAGGGTTTTAGAATGGATACTGGATCGATGCGATAATAGGATGAATGCGGCAGAATCGCCTATCGGATATATCCCCTATTGCAAGGATATAGATCTGACGGGATTAGACATATCTTCCGAAACGATACAGAAGTTGCTTGAGATAAATAAAAATGACTGGCTGGAAGAACTGCGCGGGATAAAAAAGTTTTTTGCCGCGTTTAATAAGCATCTACCTGAAGAATTGTGGCAGCAGTATAAGAAACTGCAAGAGCGTTTAGATAGATAAGAGAGGTATCGCCGTGGGCGTCTTGTTAAATACGGATTTTAAAGACTTAAAACTGTTTAAGCGCGGCAAGGTGCGGGATGTCTACGATCTAGGGGATAAGCTGCTTATCGTATCCACAGACAGGATCTCCTGTTTTGACGTGGTTTTACCGTGCGGCATACCCGACAAGGGAAAGGTCCTTACGCAGATCTCCGCTTTCTGGTTTGATTTTATAAAGGATATCCTGCCGAATCACCTTATCACCTGCGATATTGAAAAATACCCGGAGCAACTCAAGAAATACAGGCAAGAACTGCAAGGGCGTTCGATGCTGGTTGTTAAGACCCGGCCCCTGCCTGTAGAATGCGTGGTAAGGGGGTATCTATCCGGATCCGGCTGGAAGGAATACTTATTGAAACAAGCTGTCTCCGGCATAACCCTTGCGCCGGGGCTTAGGGAATCGGATAAATTGCCGGAGGCGATCTTTACCCCATCCACTAAGGCGGATGTGGGACATGATATGAGTATAGACCAGGTTTACGTTGAAAACGCCGTGGGCAAGGAGATCGCCCGGCAACTAAAAAAAATAAGTATTGAGATCTACCGCAAGGCATCCGATTACGCGTTTGGACGAGGTATTATTATCGCGGATACCAAATTTGAATTCGGCCTGCATAAGGATAAGCTTCTTATAATCGACGAGATACTCACCCCGGATTCCTCGCGCTTCTGGCCAAAGGACGAGTATGCGGCCGGCCGCCCAAACATAAGTTTTGACAAACAGTTTGTCCGGGATTACCTCACCACCCTGGATTGGGACAAGACTCCTCCTGCCCCGGGACTTCCCGAGGAGATAATCGCAAAAACGGCTCAAAAGTATCTGGAGGCATACAAGCGGCTTACCGGAAAAGGGCTTTAGGGTAGATTTATGAGAATCTTTAAAAAAATTGTTTCCGTTGTATTGAGATTATCCGTAAGTATTATTCTGGTAGTCCTTTTGTTTAAATTCAACAAGATTGACATACGTAATTTACTCGGCGATTTAAAAGGTGCGGATAAAGGGTTGTTATTGCTGGCGCTGGCAGTTTTCTTCTTTACTTACGTTTTATGCCTTTACAGGTGGGAGATGCTGCTTAAGGCGCTTGATTTTAAATTGCCTTTAAAACGGGTGATCATATCGTTTTCCGGAGGTGTTTATTCCAGCCTGTTGCTTCCTTCTACCGTGGGCGGGGATTTTACGCGCAGCATAGACCTGGGCGTGCACACCAAAAGGCCAAGGGCTATTGTGGCTACCGTCCTTCTGGACAGGCTTAGCGGTTACGTGGGGTTGGCAATACTGGTTTTATTCTCATTGTTCCTTGGGTGGGGCCTCATAAAGAATGACAAAAGCGTATTGATTTCCGTAGCCGTCATAATCTTAATACTGGTCGTTATCCTGGCGGTGCTGTTCAATACTTTCTTATTTTCCAGGGTAAATAAATTATTAAATTCTCCCAAGTCCGGAAAATTCAGGGAATCGCTGAGGAACCTGCATGAGGAGATGCACGTCTTCAGGAACAACAAAAAAGTGATCCTGATGAACATTATTTTGTCTTTATTTATCCAGGCCGTCACGCCGATCTCCTCATATATCATAGCCTTGTCCCTTGGCATCAAGATGAACTTGATCTATTTTTTCATTTTTTTGCCCATAATAGGGGCGATTACTTTATTGCCTATCTCTATAGGCGGCCTGGGATTAAGGGAGAATATGACTGTGCTTTTCTTAGCCAAGGCCGGCGTTGCCAAGAGTTCCGCGGTTGCCATATCCCTTATTAATTTCTCATTTATCGTAGTATACGCGTGTATAGGAGGCCTCATCTATGTCTTTGGAGTACGTCATAGACGGTTACAACGTGGTGCATCACCCGTTATTCGGCCAGATTAAGAGATATCATTCAGACCCGCGCCTCACTCTCGTGGAGTCCCTCCGCATCGAACGCTTAACCGGCAGCCAGCGCAATAAAATAATAGTGGTTTTTGACGGATACCCGGATTCCTCTGGAGGCGGATACGATGAATCTTATGCCCGTATCGTATTTTCCCGGCAGCATACCGCGGATGAGCGTATAATTGAGATCGTGGAGCGTTCCCCTAACCCCAAAAATACCGTGGTCGTTTCTGACGACAAAGAGATAAGATTTTTTATTAAACAGGCGGGAGCAAAGGCCCTCTCTGTGGAAGAATT
Source organism: Candidatus Omnitrophota bacterium (assembly GCA_026387405.1). GTDB lineage: Bacteria > Omnitrophota > Gorgyraeia > Gygaellales > Profunditerraquicolaceae > JAPLLP01. The sequence continues at coordinate 2,856 of JAPLLV010000059.1, read as the reverse complement.
CCTGAATCCTATATTCGTCAAGCTCAACCGCGCAGGCCCCGGGGGCAAGAAACAGGAGTCCGATCCTTTAGGCCGCGAATTGACCTATTCCCAGAAACACAAGATTAACCAGGAGCTAAGAAAGCTTTGGCTAAAGTGATTGTCCCGAAGGGGGACTATATTAAATTCCTTGGCACTGCCGGGGCGCGCTTTGTGATGATAAAGCAGCTGCGTTCTTCGGGCGGGTTATGGCTTTCTTCTTCCGGGACCAATGTTTTGATCGATCCGGGGCCGGGGAGCATTGTCCGCTGCGCTAAGTCCCGGCCCAGATTAGACCCTTCCCGTCTGGATGCGATCATCCTGACCCATTGTCATCTCGACCATGCCGGAGATATCAACGTGATGATCGAGGCTATGACCGAGGGAGGTTTTAAGAAAAAGGGGGTAGTCTTTGCCCCGCCCGAGGCGTTGACAGACGGTTCGGTGATCTTTCGATATCTGCGGGATTTTCCCGCGAAGATAGTGACGCTGTCTCCCAGAAAAAAATACAAGGTTGGAGATTTTAGTTTTGAGACTTCCATGCCCCATATCCACCCCATCACCACCTTCGGGCTCAAGTTTCGCATAAAGGATACCAGCGTTGCCCTGCTTACGGATACCAGATATTTTCCCGAATTAAAGAATTTTTATAAGGCCGATATCCTTATCATTGCGGTGGTCTTTGCCGAACCGCGCCCGGGCATAGACCACTTAAGCCTGCCTGAAGCAGCGAATTTGATCAAGGAGATAAAGCCCCGAAAGGCCATCCTGACGCATTTCGGCATGACCATGCTTAAGGCCGGTCCGCAAAAATCCTCCGAAGAATTGTCCCGGAAGCTGGGCATTGTCGTGCAGGCTGCCTATGATGGAATGAAGATCGAATTTTAGTGATGCAAAACTATTTCTTGACATAACCTCTGGATTATGATAAAGTTAGAAAAAGCAAGAGGACAGGCTTAAAGGGAAAATGTGTAAAAACTGTCCTTAAACGCTCTAAAAGGAGGGGAATATGGGTATGTGGCAGTCGTGGGTATTGTTGGAACCAGCTAAGGCAGTGCTTGCCCAGATCATCCAATTCTTAATCAACGTGCTACTGGTTATCAGTATCCTGTTAATCGGGTGGCTGATCTCAAAATTGATCAAGACTGTAGTTACCCGGGGATTAAGGGCAGTGAAACTTGATGAATTGTCCGATCGCATCGAACTGGATAGCATCTTGGCAAAAGGCGGGATAAAGTATTCCCTTTCAGAGTTAATTGGAGTAATCTGCTATTGGTTAGCGCTTTTGATAGCCTTGGTTGTAGCAGTCAATTCCATCGGCCTTACCGTTGCCGCAGAGCTCTTGCAGAAGATAGTCCTTTTTGTACCCAACGTCATTGCCGCGATCTTTATACTCATCCTCGGTATGTTTGTGGCTACGCTTTTACGCAACATCGTCAGGACCGCAGCTACAAATGCCGGTTTATCGCAGGTAAACCTCTTAAGTAAGTTAGTTGAAATCTTGGTACTTATCTTTGCGGTTGTTACTGCCTTAAAGCAGCTCATGATCGACGTCAGGGTCATTGAGCTGGCTATCAGCATAGTCTTGGCCTCTGCCGGCTTGGCGATAGCCTTAGCTTTCGGCCTGGGTTGCAAGGATATGGCCGCAAAGTTTTTGAACGAATTCGTTGAGAAGATAAAGAAATAATTTGTTCAGAGGATATTAGCTCAAATTTGCCCCCACCGCTTTGCTTCGCAAAGTGAAGCAGTGGGGGTAAATTTTTCCACTATGATATTATTACGCAGGATACTATTTTATCTATTTACCCTTGCCTATCTCCTTATCTGTCCGTTGATCATACTCTATGCATTCGGCTACATATTGAGACCGAACAGCGAAAAAGGCATGATCAAGACCGGCCTGATCTCTCTGGCAACCGTTCCTTCGGGAGCCAATGTCTATATCGAGAATAAGCGATATCTCAATAAGACTCCCACCGTTATTCGGGATCTAATCCCCGGGAATTATTCGCTAAGCCTGATTTTAAAGGATTATCAGCCGGCTTCACGGGCAATATCGGTTGAAGCAGGTAAGGCAAGCGTTTTTGAGCGCACAATACTCTTGCCCAGAAAATGGGATCTCCAGGTCCTGGTGCCGGATAATTTTGAAACGTTTATCCCGCTTTCCGGGACGCATCTTTTCCTCTTATCGAAAGGCTCACGGCTTAAGGATTATTTCATATATAACTGGAGAAAAGAAATTGTTTGGCCGCTGTTGGGGAGGGCAAGACAGGAGCTAAATAATGCCAAGGTGTTGTCTTATTCTCAGGTCAAGGGAAGCAACTTTATCTTTATGCATGTTGTGCTGGGTAATAAAGAGATGTTCATTCGTCTTGAGTTGAGAGATAAATTAACGAGAGTTGAAGACCTGACACGCTTCTTTTATAAATTGCCCCTTGGTGTCAAGTGGGATCCTGCAGATCCAGACAATATTTTCGTCTTGGAGGACAATCATCTTAACAGGATAGGTATTTCCGCGGATGGCCTTTCGCCTAAGTATATCGAGGGTGTCTTTGGATACGCGATCTCCGATAAGATGATCTATCTCTTTGGCTCTGACGACGTGATCACGAAAATCGATTACGAGAAAAGAAAGAGCGAGATCGTCTACGATGACGCCAAGAAAGACAACTCTGCTTTTATGCGCCGGAATGATTTTATAATCGAGCCGCTATCGAAAGAATCGGTGATATTTTGCCCGGAACTGGGAGAACTTTTCCTTAATTTCGGTTCATCCAAGCTGCTAGAGAAGGATCTGGGAGGAGTTGAGCTTGACCCGGAATCAAAGAGGCTGGTTGT
>JAPLLV010000044.1 GCA_026387405.1 Candidatus Omnitrophota bacterium | reverse complement strand
AGGTTTATCTTTGTCTTATATTGCCTCTCCAGGGCTTCCAGCCCCGACTTATCCTTGAGTATCTCATCGATCACCGCGGGGTTAAGGCTCAAGTTTATGTGCCTGGCCGGCTTGGTTTTCAAGAGCTTCTTCAACTCCCTCATGGCATAAATGGACATAGTGAGCGCTGATTTCACTCTCCCTTTCCCCTGGCAATAGGGGCAGGTCTGGAATGACAATGTCTGCACTGTATTGTGGATGCGCTCGCGGGTCAATTCTACAAGGCCAAACTTGGATATTCCTTCAATATCATACTTTGCGCGGTCAAAACTTAATTCCTTTTTGAGGATATTTAATATTTCCCGCCGATGCGACGCATTCTCCATATCTATGAAATCAATGACAACGATCCCGCCCAGGTCGCGCAGCCTGAGTTGATGCGCCGCCTCTTGCGCCGCATCGCAGTTAACCTTGAATGCCGCGTCTTCCTGGCTCAGATTTTTCTTGAAACCGCCGCTATTGACATCGATCACCACCAGCCCTTCGGTAGGCTCGATGATAATATAGGCCTTGGATTTAAGGTAAATCTTGGTCTCGAAGATCCTGTTTATCTGTTTCTCCACGTCTTTCGCCTCGAATATATCGTCTCCCCGGAAAAGCTCAACCCTCCTCGTCAGATAATTCAGGAATGTCCTCATAAAATGCTGTATACGCCAGAATTCCTGCTTGGAATCAACCATAAGCTTTGTCACGTCATCGGTAAAAGAATCCCGGATCACGCGCAGGCTAAGGTCGTATTCCTCGTAGATAAGCGCGGGCGACGGCCTCTCCTTGATCTGTTTCTCAATCCGCGCCCACAGCTTGAGCAGGAAATTAGCGTCGCGTATGAGTTCCTGTTTGGATTTCCCGCTTGCCGCGGTGCGCACGATAAAACCCACGTCCTTGGGAAGTTTTAGCTCCAGAAATGCCTGCTTAAGCCGCCTTCTTTCTTCATCATCGTCGATCCGGCGGGAAATACCGATCTGCTTTTCCTGGGGCATAAGCACAAGATACCTGCCGGGCAGGCCTATCTGACAGGATAACCTAGGCCCTTTGGTGCCAAAAGACTCCTTAACCACTTGCACCAGAATCTCCTGGCCTTTCTTGATATCTTTAGGAGTAATCTTGCGGGATTGTATCGCTCCCAACGTCTCCTGCAGCTCGGCAAGATAGAGAAAACCCTTTTTTACCAAGCCTATATCCACAAAGGCCGCCCCTATCGAAGGCAGCACTGCCTCTATCTTTCCATTGTAGATATTGCCTACGATGGTCTTATCCTGGGGCCGCTCAATATAAAATTCCTCCAAACGGCCGTCCTGCACAATAGCGACTCTCTTTTCTTGCTGGTCTGCATTAATTAAAATCTCTCTAGGCATAATATATCCTTTTAAATGGTTGTATTCGTCATTGCGAGCGTCTTTTGCGAAGCAATCTCGCATTAAAAACGTGATTGCTTCGGCCTAACGGCCTCGCAATGACACGATAGGTACAAATTAAATTATGTGACATTGCACTCATAACTCGCCGCTTTTATAATTATCCCCTCCGGCAGTTGGGCCTGCAACTTCTCCTGAAAATCTTCGCACCTGACCAATCTTACCAGGCCTACAGTAGCCTCTTCATTCTCGCTCTCAACTCCCAGCTTTAAAGCCCGTTTTAGGCTCAGTTTGGGATGAGGATTAAAGCCTTCGCTGATCTTAAGCGGCATATCCGCGCGGCGCAAGGCGCGCATAAATAGCCGCATCAGGTCAAGATGAGAGATATAGCGCATTTCCCTCTGCTTGGTAAATATAAAATTTAGTTTAAACATCTTATTGTTTCTTATTTTTAGACACGGGTTTTTGGGTTTTATCGCCGTCTTTTAACAACTCTTCGCTGCGCGCAAAATCCGCTTCTTTGATGATGTGCGGGGTGATAAAAATCAAAAGCTCCGTCCGGTTGACAGTCCCTTCTTTGCTGCCAAAGATAAGGTTCAATATGGGTATTTCACCCAGGAAGGGAATGGCCTTCCTGGAATTTATCTTATTTTCTGAAATCAGGCCGCCGATAACCAGTGTCTGGCCGTCCTTGATCATCACTTTCGTATCCGCGCTGCGGGTAGAGATAACCGGCCGTTCGCCGTTGGGCCCGGTTGTTCCGATTATATCATCCACGCTGGGATTCACGTTCAGGGTAATATAGTCATGCTCATTGATGTACGGCGTGACGATAAGCTTTACTCCCACAGACATATCCTGGTATCCCGAGATCACCTGGTTTCCCGTTTCCTTGCTATAGGCATAGGTAGGAATAGGCACGACCTTCCCTACCATCATCCTGGCTTCCTGGTTATTTAAAGTGGTGATGCGTGGATTGGAAAGTATCCTTGTCTTGACCCGCGCTTTTAGAAATTCCATCACCACCTGCATAGTGGAGAAATCCAAAGTCCCGAATATAAATTGGTCCGCAGAGACTGCGGGAAATCCAGACGATAATTTACTGAAGGTCTTTTGTTCTGTGGTGGTGTTTATAGCCACCCCGGCGTCATTGTAAGTGGTAGTAGTAACATCCCGTAATTCTGAGGGAACCTGAACTTTCGGGAGAAAATTCCTTCCGGTTCCAATATTTTCCGCCTCAAAAGGCAGGGTGGTCGGCCTTTTGGCGCCACTTGCCGCTATCTTAAGAGTCCAGTCAATACCTAATTTATCAGTTGAGCCCAGAGAAGTCTCGATGATCTTTGCCTCGATCATCACCTGGGGGGTCATCTTATCCAACTGCCTGATTATTTCTCCGATCTTTAAAAGATTGGATTTGATATCGGTTATGATAACCGTGTTGGTCCGGCTCTCCAGGGTAATGTTCCCCCGCGTGGAAACCAATTTTTCCAAGGCATTTTTGATATCCTGCGCCCGGGAATAATTAAGGACAAAGGTCTGTGTATCCACAGGCTCAGCCACCTCAGCCTCCTGCCGGGCCTTACGTTGCTGGGAGAGTTTTTCCAGGGTAGAAACCATGATCACCTTGTCGTTGAGCCATTCATAGCCAAAATCCTGGGTCTTGACGATCGTATCCAGCGCCTTCTCCCACTGCACGCCTACGAGGCGTATGGTAACGTTACCCATCACCTCCGGAGTTGCCACGATATTTATGCCGGACTTATAGGAGATTATTTTAAGCACATTGCGGATATCCGCGTCCTTAAAATCCAGGGTAACAAAATCATTCGGCGCCTTAATAGACTCATTATGTTCTGGTGCCAGATTTACGCCTGCAGCCTGGACCTGCGCAGCTGACCCTTTCTTTATTTCATTGGGAGTCTGGGCAAATAAAGGCCCGACGATGAAAAAAATACTTATGAATGCATGTAGCGTAAGATCTGCCAGCCGCGAGTTTTTCATTCTGCTCCCTCCTTGCTTAACGGAATCTCCTTAACCGAGTTATCTTTCTTAATGATGATCTTATTCTTTTCTATCGTCACTACTTCATAGCCCTGCACCTGGTCTCCCGCTTTTACTATCTGAGAATTTACCACTGCGTAACTCATTCCGCTATCGTCATAGATGATCCCCTCGACTAAAAGGTCTCCCGATCTCTTCACTTCCGTAGTGTCGAGTTGAACCATCCGTCCGTCGGGTGTAATAAGAGGGATGAAAGGATTACGCCCGCCTCCCCGATCGTAGACAAACCTCTCTTGAGCAAATAAATGAACCGCAAAAATAAAAAGAAAACAAATAAAACATAAGCCAAAAACCAATGTTTTTAAAATCTTAAAATTACAGGTTTCTTTTTTTATTCTATGCAGCATTTTATCTGTGAACTGTGATCTGTCAACCGTGAACTATCTTTTAACATACACCTTTAGCGTTAGAGTTATATTCTGCCGATAAAAATCCTTAGGATCGCAAGTGATACGCATACTGGAAGCGGTAAAATTGGCTACCGTATCTTCGAGCTCGTTCAGGTATCTTCCCAGGGCATGGTAGTCCCCGGAAATTTCAAGATTAACCAGCAGGCCGGTAAATTTCCCCCCGGGGACAGGGTCTTTGTCTTTGCCGGCATTTATCTGCATAAGCCTTAGGTTACTCTCGTTTGCGAGTGTGGAAAACAACTCAAGCAAAACGGGCTGCTCCTCTTTAGAAAATGTTTTTTTGGGTCTGATGCGGCCTGCGCCGGCAGTCATCTGCTTTTGCTGAAAATCCTGCATGATCGACAAGCTCCTATTCAGACTCTGCAGGTCGAGGGCGACCTTGCTAATATTCTTACCCAGATTTCTCAACGAACTGATCTGGGGCCCTAACAAAAATGCCAAGTCGAAACAAATAATCAGAATAACGCACGCGAGGAACATAGCCAGCTTCTTTTGATCCTTCGCTATTCTTTCCTGAAAACGCAAGACAAGCCTCTTTCCCTTTTCCTCGAGCCTCGCTATATCAGAAAAAATTTTCATCGTGTCCTCAATGTCCCCTGAAGGCTAAAATCTACCACCTCATATCCGGCAACCATCCTTCTTTTAAGCGCTCCCGGTTCCAGGGAAACAAAATCTTTAAAAAAAGAAGAATCTTTTTTTAAAGAGTCCGTGAATGCGTTCATCAGCCCCACTTCATTCCTTTGCAGAGAGATTATCGAACCGCGCAGCTGAAAATTCCTGTCGACAAAAGAAAGCTCATTCAGCCACACGCCGTTAGGCAGATCCTTGCTCAGACAATATAATTTTTCCGACCAGCTTATGCCGCCCTGTCCCGGTAAAAGTTCATCGCGAAAAAGATATCCGTACTCCTGCTTGAAATTTTCCAACTTTTTCAACATTGGCTCCTGATTTTTCATGGCGGAGGCTAACACACCTAAATGAATATCGCGGACAACATAAATTAATCCCAGTAAAAGGTGCAAGGCCAATAACGCGGCCAAAAGACCGGCCGCTGAATACACTGCGTAGTCCTGAGGCGCAATCCCTTTATTGCTGCGCGCCTTTAATTCATCGGGTAAAAGGTTTATAGATATCATTTAACGTAAGGCAAGGCCCACGCATACCGCCAGCTGCGGAGCAAAAGCCTTTAATTTTTGTGCGTCTAATCCGGCACCAAATATTAATCTTCTTAACGGATCCCAGTAATCAACTTCTATACCCAGCATATTTGCCAGCGAATCCCTGAAACCCGTCAATTGGCTTGCTGCGCCGCTCAATAAAATTTTGCCGACGGAAGAGGCATTCTGGCTCTCGTAATAATCGAAAGATGTCCTTATCTCCGCGGCCAAAGAAGAAACAACGGATTCAGCAGCGGCCGAGGCCGCGGCGGCATGCGCGGGGTCGGGATTAATTTTTATCGCTTCTGCCTGCGCAATGTCTAACTGCAGCGCATCCTGGATTCCCCGCGTGAAATTATCGCCGCCGATATGGATATCACGGTTAAGTCCGGGTAGCCCCTCATCGACTATGCCGAGGTTGCTGACCTTTGCGCCTACATTAAGCAGCGCAAAGGTCTTAAGGGCTTCTCGCTCGTCGGAATAATTAAATAAAAAACTGTTTATTACGCAGAGACAGTCAATATCGATCACATTGACCCTCAATCCCAGGTTTTCATAAAGCTTGAGCCGGGGATCTACGGAATCCTTTTTTACCGCGCATACCAATACCAGCATCTTATTGTCCGCGAGGTCTGTTTTCAAAATATGGGCGTCCAGGTACACATCGTTTATATCAAAAGGTATGTGTTTCTGCGCCTCAAATTTAAGGGATTGATTTAATTCCTGCGGCTGCATTTTCGGAAAAAGCGCATACCTGGTGACTACACCGGAGCCGGATACGGAAATATTTACCCTATCGAGGCTGTGCTTTTGTACAAGGTTTTCAATGAGGGTTGAGTTATCGGGCTGGGAAGCGACTATCTCGCACGCCGCCAGCTCCACCGTCTCCTTAAGAAACTTCAATTTAACTAGTTTTATCGAAGAAGCGCCGATATCCAAACCGGCTGACATCCGTTCTTTTATAAACCTTGATTTTATTGCCTCTAAAATGGCGGCCATATCAATTAATAAATAAAATTCCCTACTCTTTTTTTATGCATGCCTCTTGCGTTATCGAACCCCCTGTAGTAACCGAGTAAACCAACTGTCCCGTTGTGCCGCATTTTACGGGGGTTGCGACGCAACGGTATCCTGAAGCTTCCAGGCGCGAACAATTATACGAGTAGCCCTTAAAAGAGGCTAAAGATGAATAATCCCGATCCAGATACGCAGGCTCGGTTTCTGTCAGGGGCGCTAAAGCTCCGGGAAAAACATTATTGTTATCTTTGGCGTAATTTTCCAGGGCAGTAGAAATCAGCTTGATGGTAGTCAAGGAATCAGCCTGATTGTGCAGGATACTTATACGCATAGCCTGCTCTAAGGCGATACGCAGGCAAAACGCAAAAACCGCTATCACGATCATTATAGTAATAAAACTTCGCCCAAGATTATCTTTCATGCCATTTGCGCCATAATAGGTCAACGATACTTGTGAAGGCACCCAATCCTATCAGGCACCCAATTGCATTGGAGCAATTGGTGTGTCCCTTTCTGGAACAATGGATTGGTGCGCCGCTAGCTGCGGCGATTTCGCTAAACAAGCTTATGGTGCTCGCCCCCGCATCTACGATGCGGGGATTTCGCTAGACAAAAGCTTATGGTGCTCATTTTAACACAAATAACCGGTTGCGCAAGAAAAAATGGAAAACAACCCCACGGGCTGGCCCATCCAGTGACACCCCGCCGATGCGAAGGCGGGACAAAAATGCGGTCCCCATTTTGAAAACTGAGACCGCATTCTTGATGTTGATATAACCCTTTGTGTTTATGCCGGAGATCCGTTGGCGTCGTTTAGGCGCAACACCCCGCTTTCATCGACAAAAAAGATCCTGATGCCGGTAATATTGGGTGTAGCCGGAGAGGCCACGCAGGTATACTGGTTGGCGTTCACAAGCGTATAGGTAAAATTATACCCCTGTCTCGTGCCGGCGCCCAAGTTCGCGTCAATGTACGGAGGATTAGCGCTGGTCAAAGCAGCCAGATCTTGAGGGTAGGTATAATTCATTGCGCGGAAACTCTCGCATGAGGTTGAGATGATCCTTAATGAGGCGAGAGCCGAGGATTCGTTGGCGCTGAGCCTGGGACGCAACAGATTAGGTATGGCGATAGCAGCCAAAACCACTATGATCGCTGCTACTATCATGATTTCGACGAGCGTAAACCCTTCTCTTTTTATCATATAATCGTATTGGATTATGCGGTTCAAAAAAGAGGCAATGATAAAAAACATCATTGCCTCTTTTTCTTAAACAACTAACATCTACTAAATAGGTGTACCATTAACGTCGTTAAGCTTGAGCACACCGCTCTCATCCACAAAGAAAGTCCTGCTGCCCGTAACATTAGCCGTGACCGGAGCCGCTATACACGTATATTGATTGGCATTTACCAAGGCGTAAGTAAAGCTGTACCCTTGTTTTGCCCCTGCACCTAAAGTTGCATCAATATACGGGGGATTTGCTCCGGATAAAGCGGCCAGATTCGCAGGGTAGGAATTGTTTGCGGCGCGGAAACTCTCGCATGCGGTTGAAACCGTACGCAACGCCGCGATAGCGGCTGATTCATTTGCGTTCAAACGGGCACGCAGCAAATTCGGTATAGCGATTGCGGCCAACAAGGCTATGATCGCTACCACTATCATAATTTCGACTAGCGTAAAACCCTTTCTGGTCATTCTCTAAACCTCCTTCCTTAGGTTTAATTAACTTCTCGCGCACTATTTTCTCTGTAGGCTACTCTATAAAACCTTTCCCTCGTTAGCAACCCGCGTTCTCTAATGGGGTTTCTTTCGTGCGCTCTTATCTATTAATTATATATCAACTTTTTACGGGTTTGTCAAGAATTATATAGTGGAGTTTCCCAAAAATTCCCACAGATATGAGTGTTCTCGACTCGGCGGTATTTTTATTCTTCGAGCAGCGTCGAGAAGATAAAAATAACGCCTCGCTCGAACAATATCCCGATACTTTTTCCCCGTGTTATTATTTACGCTTTTAGTCTACTACAACCTCTATAAATTACAACTAGTTATGCAAGAACGCACCTAAATTTTGAGGAATGTCCAGTTATATATTTTCTCTGAACCAGGCAATGGTCTTAGTCAGGCCTTCGGCTAGACAAACCTTAGGCTGCCATTTTAGAATCTTTTTCGCTAAGCCGATATCGGGCTGGCGTTGTTTAGGGTCATCCTCCGGCAAGGGCTTAAAAACTATTCGGCTTTTGGCAGAGGTCATCTCTATAAGTAACTTAGCCAGCTGGAGTATGGTAAATTCCCTGGGGTTGCCCAGGTTTACCGGAGAATTCACTCCTCTAGCCAAAAGGCGCAGCAATCCCTCTACAAGGTCATCTATATAACAGAAACTGCGCGTCTGCTCACCCCTGCCGTAAACCGTTATGGGTAAGCCTTTCAGGGATTGATAAATAAAATTCGGCACCACCCTTCCGTCCTGAAGGCGCATCCGCGGCCCGTACGTATTAAATATCCTCACGATCCTGGTATCTATTTTGTGGATACGGTGATAGGCCATTGTCAGGGCCTCGGCAAAACGCTTGGATTCATCATAGCAGCCGCGCACGCCCACGCAGTTCACATGCCCCCAATAAGTTTCGGTTTGAGGATGCACCAGCGGATCGCCGTATATCTCCGAGGTAGAGGCCAGGAGAAAAACAGCCTTTTTTTCTTTAGCCAGGCCCAACGCATTATGCGTGCCTAAAGAGCCGGACTTCAAGGTCTGAATGGGATATTGCAGGTAATCCCGAGGCGAGGCCAGGGAAGCAAAATGCAAAACATAATCAACGTTCCCTTTTATTTTAATAAATGTTGTAACGTTGTGCCGGATAAAGATAAAATCCTTATTCTTTGAAAGTTGACTGATGTTATCCGGAGTACCGGTGATAAAATTATCAAGACAGATGACCTTGAAGCCCTTGCTTATCAAACGGTCGCAAAGGTGCGAACCGATGAATCCCGCTCCGCCCGTAACAACAACCGTTTTTTTTCTCATGACGCCCTCATCTTCTTTATAAAATAGGCGAGGGTAAGCCCCAGCCCCTTTTTAAAATCAATTACCGCTCGATAGCCTAACGCGCGCCTGGCTGCCGATATATCCGCATGCGTTTTAAAGACATCTCCGCGACGGGGAGGCAGAAATAACGGTTTTATTTTTTTCCCGGTGAGCCGGTTCAAAACCCTGACTAATTCTAATACGCTTATGTCTTGGCCTCCGGCAATATTAAAAATATTATGGGGACAGTCCCCTTTTTTCGGGACAGTCCCCTTCAAGACTGCTGACGGTATAGCACTGCGGGGACAGTCCCGCTCAATCTGCGGGGACAGTCCCCTAGTAGCGGCGAGGATGTTGGCTTCAACGACGTTATCGACATAGGTAAAATCGCGCGACTGCCTGCCTGTGCCGAAGATGGGCGGCTGTTCATCACGCAAAATACAGTGGATAAACTTGGGGATGACTACGGCATATTCATCATCTAAGGCCTGGCGAGGACCGAAGACGTTAAAGTAACGCAGAGAAGTAGTAGACAGGCCGTGATAACGGCTGAAGATATGACAATAGTGCTCTCCGGTAAGCTTAGTGAGGGCATACGGAGAGATAGGGCGAGGTGCAAAATCTTCTTTCTCGGGAAAGCAGTCAATATCGCCGTATATAGAACTCGAGGAAGCAAACACAAAATGCCTGACTCTATTCTTTTGCGAAGCCAGGAGCATATTGAGGGTACCGTCTATATTTACCTCATTATAAAGCCCCGGCGCGCTCATGGATTTTGGGACGCTGCGCAGTGCCGCATGATGCAGGACGAAATCAATATTCTTACAGGCCTTGCCGCAGGCAGAGGGGTCGCGGATATCCCCTTTTATCAGCTCGAAGCGTCTTCGGTCGTTGGTCGTTGGTCGTTGGTCGTTGATAAAAGAAAGATTTTCTTTCTTGCCGCTGGAAAAATTATCCAGGACACGCACGAAGTGGCCGTCTCTTATCAGGCGCTCAACAATGTGTGAACCGATGAATCCCGCTCCTCCCGTAACCAGGAACCTCTTCATATTTGGCCTACAATCTAACCAACTTTTTATCTGCTATACCTTTATACACATTGCGCGTATCAAATACGAGACGGGCATTTTTCAGCACAAAGGCGTAATCGATGACAGAATGATCGGTTACAATAAGCACGCAGTCAAATCTCTTTATTGTTGTGGCAGTTAATTTTATCGAATCCAGATGCAGCTGATTTATCTTCAAATACGGGATAAGCGGGTCATAATAAGAAACATCGATATTTTTTTGCATTAATCCTTCGATAATATCCAGGGCGGGAGACTTGCGCAGGTCCAAGACATCCTTCTTATAGGTTACCCCGATAACCAAGACTTTGCGCCTCTTAAGGTTTATGCCCGATTTGTCCAGTGCAGCTTCCATCCGCTCGATGACATAATGCGGCATGCGCGAGATTATCTCGGAGGATAGCTTGATAAAGCGCGAAGAGAATCCAAATTTCTTTGCCTTCCAGTACAGATATAACGGGTCCTTTGGTATGCAGTGGCCGCCAACGCCCGGACCGGGATAAAAACCCATAAAACCAAAAGGCTTGGTCATGGCCGCCTCTATCACCTCCCAGATATCGATATTCATCTCATGACACATCTGGGCGATCTCGTCGATGAGGCCGATATTTACGATACGAAAGGTATTCTCCAGCAGCTTCACGGTCTCCGCGACACGCGCCGAGTTCACGGGCACTACCCTTTCGACGATATTTTTATAAAGCAGCCCCGCAAGCTCAGTCGCTTCTTTGGTTATGCCTCCGATGACCTTGGGGATCTTGCGCAAAGGATATTTTTCATTGCCCGGGTCGATGCGTTCGGGAGAGAATGCTAGAAAAAAATCTTCTCCGCAGGTGAGGCCGCTGGTTTCTAAAAGCGGGAGGATCTCTTCTTCGGTAGTGCCGGGATAAGTGGTAGACTCCAGGATCATTAGCTGCCCGGAGTGGAGGTATCGACGGATCTGCTTTACAGCGCTCATAATAAAAGAAATATCGGGATGGGCCTTATGCTTTAGCGGAGTGGGAACGCAGACAAAGACCACATCGATTTGATCCAAAGCGCAAAAAGAATCTTCGGCTTTTAGCAATTTCAGTCTGATTACATCCTTTAGATCGCTAGTTCTTACGTCAGTAATATACGATATCTTCCTCCTGATCCTGTCCACCCGTTCCTTATCCACATCAATACCAACTACCTCAAAGCCTTTTTTGGCAAATTCAACTGCCAAAG
>JAPLLV010000064.1 GCA_026387405.1 Candidatus Omnitrophota bacterium | reverse complement strand
CTCTGTTTCCGGAAGATACTCGCCAAAGAAACAGTTCTTTAACAGCGCATCGTGGGGAATAGGGGACAGCGACCTATTTATTTGAGCCCGCTCTGCCTCTGGTTTAATTAGTTCGCTGCCCCCATCTTTCACAAGGCTGGATTTTGTAGGGAGCTGAACGTTACTTTTGCCTTCGTCACTTTTAGAAAATTTCCTTATCATAAGACGGCTTATAACAAATAAGATAAGCCCTACGGCGCTAATTATTGGCATAACTCTATAAGCCACAATCTTAACCCAGTCACTCTTAGCTTCATTCCCAAGTTGCTGACGTTTAAAAGCTAAAGCATAGGAGGCCAAGGCATTTCTATCGATATCTGCGAAGGGGTTATCTTCGCCTTCAATCTTAAAGAATGGGATATATTGAAAAAGACCCCTACTTTCCATGTATTTACCGGCAATTCCATGTACTCTTGCGTAAGATATTATTCTTTCTTCTTTTGTGTCGCAAGAAAGTTCGCTATGCCGTAAGCCTGGTATCTTTTTTATCTTGCTGTTTTCAAGGAGTGTGCGCAATTTGGCCTGGACAGCCATCAGGGGCCTATCTTCTGGCGCTAAATCCGAAGGCTTGGCCGCATTCGCAATCTTCTTATATCTATCGAAAGTCTCTTCGCTGACCCAAATCTCTTCCACTTCATCAAGAGAGAAGAAGCTACTCTTTGGATATGGGTCAAGATACGTTACGCCATGAAGCGTCTCAACAATACCTATAAGCTCTGCATGCTTGCTCTTTTGTAAGCTATTAAAGTATTTCGTATCTAAAACGAATATCGCCGGGCTTTTTGATCTTTTTGTAAAGAAGCTGATTGCCCATTCATGGCCTGCCCTTGTAAGGAAGAGTTCTCCCCTTGCTTCATTTTCCAATAAAACATTGTCAAGATCAGCTCCTCCGTGATATAACAATCCTTCCGTAAATTCAAAACGTTTACCCAGTTGCAGTCCTTTCTTTATTACCGTTTGCTGACGTTCAAGGAGGTCCCAGAAATTTTCTATGCGCACAAATGCAAGGTCAACCAAGCCGGCATCACAAGCGTCTTTATGGCTATCTAAAAGGCTAACCATATCCTGTTGTGTTTTTTCATCTTCAGCAACATCCGCAGCAATATTTTCTGCTGTATCCCTTTGCTGACCACCAAGCCCTGCTTGCCCTAATCCTAAAGCAGCTAACCAAAGCCCCAGGAAACCGCGCCGCGATAGTCTGTTGCCCGTTAATTGCGGAATGTCGCCTTTTCCCTCCGCCCTTGCCTTACCCACCTCTTGACCAATTGGACCGCTGTTGTCAGGCCTTTTTCCTATTTCTACTCGCGGGTTTGCTCGAGTATTCGGGGACGCGTCCGAAAGGGACAGGTTAGATTCACCGGGCTTATTGACTCCGGTAGCCATCGCCAATGCTGCCGGACATTTGCCATACGACCATTTATACTTCAACAGTAAGATACGAATTTCAAAGGGAAGTCTTTCCCATTGACCTCCAGCAACAGCAAAATTAAAGTCAAGGTGTAGGAAGTAAGCTAATAGAGCAGCACCTTTTTTATCTCCAGATAAAGCAAGAGCTGCTAAATTATTACAATCCTCTTCTCGTATTAGACAGCCGTTATACTTTTTAAGAATAAAAAAATATAAAATACTTAAAGCTTTCTTATCATCATCTCTGGCCGAGCGCCAGGCGCCGCGCTTACCTAGAGTCGGATCAAAAACTTCGTCGTGACGCCGCAGGAACGTCGCCAAATCAATTCGTTCGCATTCAAAACCGACAATCGTTTTGGTCTCCTGCCATATCCAACCACGATATTTCTTGGTATCCATCGCCCAGATAAGGCCACCGTTTTCCCGAATAAGTTGACGAAACTCTTCCTTGATCGACCGGCCATTCTGTTCAGCGCCTAACCCAAGCGACCCTGGCAGCATGGCGGGGGACGTGGCAGGAGAAATAGAAAAGGGAGAAAAGGGGACGTTTCCCTTTTTCGCCGCATTGGCCCCCACATCCGCCTGTGCCCCCAGGTAGGCATTCGGCTGACTGCGCAACCCCCACAGGCAGATTGCCTGGGGATCGAAAGACTTGCACATATGATAAACATCTCGTTCACGTTCGTCTTTTTCCGGCGCCCTTCTTACAAAGTACGTTCTTGCCCTGGCTTCTTGTAGTATGACAATCACTCCGGGGGCATGAAGGATATGCTTATCGAACTTCTTAGAGAACTCAACTGCCTCGGGATGAAGCGCCGCATATGCAGCCAGCTCGCGCCTGAAGTTATCCCGCTCTGTTTCCGGAAGATACTCGCCAAAGAAACAGTTCTTTAACAGCGCATCGTGGGGAATAGGGGACAGCGACCTATTTGCCAATGTTTTCTTAGTCCATCCCCAGATCCGCTTGCCGAGTAGCCGCAAAGAAAATCCTGCCCTATTAATGATAAAACTCTTAACCATAGCCACGAGCGTGCCGGTAAATAAGGCTATCTGCGCCCGGTCAGCATAGGTAAACCCTTGAGCCCCCTGCACAAAATATTGCCGAGTGCCATCCAGAAGAATACCGACACCAAGCATTTCTCTTAAGCGATGCCAGAATGATTCCGGGGTAAACTCATCCCTGCGGCATGAGGCTACAGAGCAAGGGAGGGCATAGTGCACAAGAAAAAGCAGGCACGCGTATATTGCGCCCATAAGGGTGGAATACATTGCCGCCACAGGCCACTTCAATAGAAAAGGCCATGCTGCCATAGTATGATACAGAAGAAAAAGCAACGGGCCGTTGATGGCAAACCCGAATATTCCCCAGAGCAAAGTCTGACGCAGATCGATGCGCCTATTCCATCCGATTAACTGCCCGAAGATATCCCCGGATGAGTGCCCAAGGAACGCGGCACACATGGCATAAAATACCGTAGTGGTATCATGAATCACCCACTGACAACCTACTACAGCGGGAATGAGCAGGCTGATCATGATTATTCCAGAAAAGACCCTTCCCAGAACCGGCATGGGGAATCCCGGCCTGCCGGGAAGCAGCCTAACAATCCCTCGGTATCCCGGAATAAGAGACAGCGCCCTATTTACTTGAGCCCTTTCTGCCCCTGGATGATGAATCGGGTCGCTGTCCCCATTTACTGTATCGGCATTCTTGTCACCTAACGTGTTGGGGGCATGAGAGGTACTACCTACAAGGGCATCTCCAGAAGCATTTACACCCTCACCTTCGAAGTAAACCTCTCGTACCATGGGAGGACACCGCCTTAATGCATAATCAATAACCGGGGATAATAAACCTCCGCCTCCAGAAGTCACCAGCCACCTTGCCTCCTTCCCGCAGTAGCACTCATACCACTGCTCGCCGACAGGCATCTCCAATTTTCCACCATTGCCATTCGGTATTGTTATGGAAGCAAATATTTTTTTAGGCCGGGACATTTCTCCGGTAGCATATACATACGGAAATGAAACATCGGATGCACTACCCCCTAGCGGATTACAGGAAATAACCAATAGCCCTTCCGGAGCTGTCTTCTCCCCCGCTCTATGAATAATCTCTGACAAATAAACTCCCTTTGCGCTATGCCGGTAATCAAGCGTATGGCCGTGAACGGCTATGGCAGGCCCTTTATAAAAATAAACCTTCCGTATCCGGCGATCAGTCTCCATTTCAACGAGCACGAATTTTCCGGATGGCAAATATTCGATTACTTCTTCGGGGAGGTCTCCTGCTGCAGAAAAAGCATCCACTTCGGTAAAATAGAATAACCTTCCCCTGCCATTTGTCTCAAATGAGAACGTCTGGCAGTCATGTCTTTGCAGGTATTGCTGCAGCGGCAATGACGTCAATAGTTTTTCGACTCGGGAGGGGATTTCTTTGCCGAAGAGCCCTCTGGTACGCTCATCTGCAACTTTATGGGGTAATCCCAGGTATGTTTCTTGATATTCGTGGTAGGCAATGGCGCTCCGTGCGGCTTGTTTTTCCTTCGGCCGGCTGAATTCCCTGTAGAAGTAGTCGGCTAATTTCTTGGAAGAGAAGTATATTTCTAAGGTATTATTTTCTGCGTCGAAATATCCCCAGATGAATTCTTCGGGCGGTGCGCGGATGATGACTTGTTTTGTAAAATAACGGAACACTACGGCTACATCGTCATAATGATGTACCATTTCATCGTCCGGCTCAACCTCCCGATACATCTTGCGCCCCCTTGCATCCTCAAGCAAGGGTATGTCTTCTGGAGAAATGTTGCCAACTATCCCTACTTTCGATGCGTGATTGTTATTACCGTTTAAAAACTCCAGTAACTGAAAAAGACGTTCCGCGGCATTGCCCTGTGATTCTTTAACAAGTATGTTCATCAGATACGCAAGCTGCGGATTAAATGTTAACAACCCAACCAAAACGAACTGCGCGGAATTTATCTTTCTTTCGATATCTTCGCTTGTCTGCGCTGTCCTGGCCTTTATCAAATAGTCACGGGCAATAAAAAGCGGGTTTAATTCCGGATCCTTATGGTATGCCCGGGAAATACTATTGATTGCCTGCATTAACAGCCTTAAAGCAATAGTTAATTTTTGCAGTAAGAGCACTTTTTTCTCTGCTTCTGCCTGCTGGGATGGGGTAAGCTTAACAGGAGGAGCGGCAGGAACTGCCGAAGAAACGCTTAAAGGCATATGCCGATCAATGGTCAAGAGTTTTCCTGCTCCTAAAAACTCTAAGGTCAGCATCCGGTCATCGTGATGCGCCTGTTCTTTCCCATAGCCCAACCAGGTTTGCGCTCGGCACAGAAGCAGCGCATCGGCATGCGGCCGGCAGGCCTCAGTGAACTTTTGCAGCTGATTTAATGCGGCATTTACCAACGGATTTTCTCTATGTTCGGCGGGAATATTTCCGTAATATTGCCAATGGCGGGAAAGTACCCTGGAATATACTTCTTCTAAACGCTCATCCAGAGGAGAACAAACTGCATTCATCAAAGTCTGAAGCAACCTTCTATTAAATGAAAAAACCGGAGCTGCTTCTGCGCCGATGAGTAAAGGATCCAGAAGAAACTCTCGCAAAGAATCAAGCGACCTGCCGCAGATTTCATACAATCCGCGCAGATCAAAAGGCTCGCGGTGTTTATTGCTCCAGGCATGGGTAAGCTGCTGCCATGCCCGGTAATTCCTCAACAACCATTTTGTGTTAAAACCTCTTACTGCCAGTGCATAGGAAAGGTTATCCGCTCCTTGCAGGCAGGTTGGCAAATCAGGAGTAGTAAGCAGGCGCGCAAACGCCTCAACCGGAGAGTAAACTTTTATTAATTCCCGCATTGCAGAGAGCAACTCATCTTTTTTCTTTTCGATACGCGGGTCTTTGGCTACCCAGAGGCTTTTTACGCCTCTTGCTTTTTTAAGGGTATAGCGATAAAGAATCTGGAAGCGCCGGCTTTCCTCTTTGGACGGGTCATCTGAAAGATAACGCACCAGCCAAATCTCTTGGGGCAAAAGTTTATCCTGTTTTTTGTTAAGCCGGAATATTACCTCTGCAGAAATACGCCCTTTACTCATTAGCCTTTCTGGCCAGGAATCTGCCAGGTCTTTAGGAATGAAGATGTGTTTTCTGCAAACCCCTACTGCCCAAGCTCCATGCTCTCCATCGGATTTCTTAGGTGTTATTTCCATACGCGCCACTGCGACTTCTTTTGTCAGAGGAGCGCTGCGTAGCACCGGTAAGCCCCGCGCAATATCGTCAGGAAATATCGATACGCTTGAAACCCCCATAACCTCCACCTGCTCCGGTTTATATACCTGGCCTTCTGTCGGCTCGATCCTCGCGCGCACCTCAATGCGTTTAACGCATTGGAAATAGTGCGCGCTGGGAATAGTATATCCTTCAGGCATTCCCTGGTTGAAAAATACTGCCGCAAGGCGGTTTTTGAATTTCACGGGGACCAGAAAGCTGTGCATGCCATCCGGCAGAATATCGTTATCGGTCATCATGATCCGTGCGCTGTCATGGGTCAGCCCTGCGCGTTTCTGCGAAGGCGTGCGCTTGCAAAACACCACGCGGACGTTGCACAGCCAAAACCGGCGAATTTGCCTGCATATATCTTGCAAAAGACAGAAAGGAAAATTAACATAGGCCTTGCGCGGTTGCATTTCCGCAGATGCCAACACCTTTAATATCGGCGACTCTTTTTCCCCCTGAAAAACAAGCTCGGTACAAATACACCTTGCGCCTTCCAGCGTTGCCGCAAAGATATAATCATTATGGCCTCGAAAACAAAACTGATTCACCTGCGCTATTGTACCCACCTGCTCGTGGCGTGACCATAAACTGATATAGGCCTGGCTTGAAGCGCGGCCAAAGGCAATAATGCGTTCGCCGGAAAAATGAAGGTTGCTTATTTTAATACGCGCGCCGGTAAAAATCACTTTTGTACGCTTTTCGTTTAAGACCGTTATGATACGGCTTGCTTTTAACGGATCAAAGAATGCCCCAACCGGCAGCCAACACTGTAAATCAGTAAACCATGCCCATTCAACAGCAGCGCACGAATACTCAAACGATTTGTTCATTTCTATGCACTTAACTTCAGGCCAGCCGGCTAACAGTTTAAATCCGGGGAGTGCCCGCACCATAAGTATCCCCTTATCATACTGACAATTTACCCGGCAGCCTTGCGCAAGTTCCTCAATTGCCCTAATCAACCCCTGCTCTGCGTACCAGTGCAGGAAAATATCCTTAAACCGCTCATCCTCGAGATTGAGACGGCGCACGTATGCTTTATGAATAACCTCATCCGGAAGATGGCGCAATTGGCGCCACACTGCCGGGTATTCCTGCATGATTATCCGTGCAATCGTTGCGGCTAAACCCGCAGACTCTTTGTTACGAACTTTTTTCATCCATAGTTCTTCCGGCACAACTCCTCGCGCATCTCTTCGGGCTACTTCCATAGCAGAAACAGGCTCTTTTTTGCGCATTACCGACACACCCGCAATTGCCGTTGCCATGGGCATGCCCGCCAACGTACCGGCAGCAAACAGGGACACGTTTGCTGCGTGCAAGTTTACGATAAAGCCGGCATGCGCAACAGACAGATAGATAAAATACCAATGTAAGAGTACCAGTGCAGCAATCCATGTTACTGCCGTTACACCCAGCAGGGTGATTAACGCCCTTTTATGGGTTCTGACGAACTCTTGCAGCGGCTCAAACCGCTTGACGGTTATGGCAACAATCACCACCAGGCGCTGTGAGAATAAATTATCCTCTGTGGGATCCTCTACCAAAATTATCTTCCTTCCAAAATCACTATAGTCTCTTATCTCTTTTAAGAAGTAAGGCGCGATCATCCCCCATAAAAGGTGCGGGAAAGCAATGAGGAGAGGAAAAGACCTGCGAAAAAGAGCAGTGCCGGGAGCAACGATAGAAGTAAATGCTGCTAATACCAAAACAGTGGATACCGCAAGCACTCCCAGGGAAAAATAATAGTTATCTTTATCTTTCTCCTTTAACCCGGTCAGGGAAAATTTCGGGATATGCAACGCATACCACAGGCCTATCAATACGAGCACGCGAAAGATATGCTGCGGGCCGAAATCATAAGCAAGGTGGAACAAACGGGCAATACCCCAATCACCCAATACGATGAACCCTAACGACTCGATGATTACCGGCAGGATAACCCACCCCAGCGTATATCCGCATCTGTCGGCAACCCCTCCGTAGAGCCAGGACATAATCGGCCAGGCGCCTGTCATTGGCGATTTGCGAAACTGCTGATTATCAGCGCTGTTATCGATCACCAAATCATACTCGGGAGTTTTATCCAGGCCGGTTTCATAGGTAAAATACAGACGCTGAATCTCCTCTCTTCGGCTCGCCACCATCTCGCATAATCTTTTGTGTGCCCAGAAATATTCCTGGCCATCAGTTTGCCCTGAGAATGACTGTTTTAGCTCTGCCTCGCCACTGGTCAAAAATTCATCCAGCCGCTTTTGACGCGCATCTTCATCAATTGACACGTTCATCCGGATATCCCACGAAACGCCGCGCATTTTTTCCAAAAATCCGTTAAGCGCTGTTTCAGGGTAGGTAGCACGCCGATTGCCTCCTTGCGTCTCAAAAAGATTGTGTCCGGGAATAATAACCACTGAAGAATCCTTTGCCGGAGCAAACCAATCCCGGAGAATTTCCGGGGACTTATCCGGACCATTATCACGATAGAGCTGTAGATGAAGGGGATCCAGCTTTAGTACCGTTACCGATATCCCCGCTGCCCTCAGTGCCTCGGCAATTAATCGGGCAATGTAAGATTTACCCGAGCCCATACTACCGTCAATGCCAATGATAATCTGCCTAGAAGGATCGGCTGCCAACATTTTCTGCACCCGAGACCCCGCTTCCAAAAGCCCATCCTGGACGGAAAATTCGGGGATAGCCCCATAAAGGAGATGAAAATATCCCTCTTCCCAATGCCCACTTTTCTTCCCTTCTCCTGTGCTCCAGAATATCCTGAAAATATTCGTACCCTTAGGAAGCAACGCCTCATGTGTGATCCGGTTTTTTACCAAAGGCACCAGAAAGACGTTTTCCCAATTATTCTTTGCATCAGCGCAGCCCGCCCACACAAAACCCGGCGCTCCAACACGCGGAACTCCGACAATAACGCGCACCAGGCAATCTTTTACCAATCGCATATGCCGGCCTTTATTAAATGTCCAGATAGCAATTTTTTCTTCTTTCTTGCGGGGAAACTCACGCTCCTCCGGCAAAGATCGATCTAACGTTAATGTGCGCGTCAACCACTGCAGATCCGTTAACGTTGTTCTCGGCCCCTGAGGAATGGCATTAAAAACCTGCTGTTTTCCCTGCCCCGAAACAAAAATAGGATCCCCCACATTGACAACAATAGGAATTAATTCCTCTCCCAGGGCATTCCCGTCATTCTCATAAATTATAAACTGATCAGCATACAACGCCAAAATCATCGCCGTATCTTTGAGGTACTCTGCAAGCCATATAAGACCTTTTGCTTTCGTGCTTTGCTCCTGCTTATGAACAAGACGATACCCGCCGCAAGGCAATGGATCAGATTGCATGGTACCGAACACCTCATATACATACACCTCTTTGCCTCCCTTGAGAATCAAAGGAATATGGCTTAAAAGGTGCGGCTTGCGCAACTGATACGCCCGGCTGCACAACGTATCAAGTACCCGCAGATACATCCATTCTTTATCAGCCAGCGAGTTGATCGCAAAGTATCCTCCCGCCTCGGCATAATTAAGGAGCGTATCCACAACATCATCGGTAATGATAGCGCCAAAGGGCAGGAGCGTATCATCCATGTCAACGGAAAGAAGCGGATTTTTCCCGTTTGCGATGATCTCCGCAAGCCTCCCACGCAATGCTTCCTGTTTGATAAGAAAATTGAAGGCGTCTCTCTCATCTTTCCGGCCGGCTGATACGCTTATCCCCGCTGCTAAAATGCAGCCAGGAACCGTTGCACAAGGATACGCGGCAGCGCCCGCAGCCGTAACCGCCTGGTGCGCCAGGGCGTATTGCCAGAGCAATGTGCCGGCAATGGAAGCAAGCGTAATGGCAAACATAACCTGCAGCAATGTTGCGCCGCGGTTCTTGTGCTTGGCGCCTCTTTCGGTTTTTTTATGAGAAACATTTTGTACGGGCTCTACAGGTAAAGTAGAAGTAGATCGATCCGACTGCGGGGGAGAATTCACCTCAACCCTATTGCGAAGAGACCACCGATAATTATAGTAAGCCATGCCCAGAGAGAGTAAAAACATGCACGGGACCACAATCTCTGCATACACCCACGTATACCAGACTACTGTACACGCCACAAACACAAACAAATGAAAACACTCCTGAGCTATCTGAACAGCCGGGAACAGATACCACGGCAGCAAAAATACGGCAAGGAATGTAAGAGCAAGCGGCGCTCTTGCAGGCGAATGAGTCAAAAATGCCATGAAAGAAACAACCCCGACTATTGGCGCGCAGAGCGCCTGCAATGCGTACACAAAAGGCTCACGGTCACGGGAAGAAAACGCGTGAAAAACCTCGTGGGAAACCTGTGCGAAGAATAGGTTATAGTTCCTTGCCGCAATCGCCTGCTTAGTAGTTCGGCGCCATTCTCCTTTGGTATACGAAGCTATGGGTTCTTGATTAAGGAATAACGTGGATTTCTGCAAAGCGTTATCCGGCATCGTATTCCTCAAAGCAATAACAGCGTGGGCAAAAAGTATTGCTGCGGATAATCCAAGATAGAACGCCACAAACGGCCACTTCATGAATGTGCATACTGCTGCCAATACCAAAGTAAGAGCCGCGGTGCGCGTAACGCCCTGGATGGTACAGGCAGGTCGCTGATGCCGCAACGCAACAGCAGACAATGCAGATGCCGGCTTTTCAGAGCCGCACATTTGTACATCTCTGGCAGCCGAGATGTTTCTAAATCTCCCCAAAGACGGCAAAGAAACCTGCTGATTTCTCCCTTTTTGTTTTTGCGTCCGGGCGTAATATTTGTCCGGAGAATATGCCAAAACTTCTCTCGGATTCAGGCGGATCAAATAGAGCCTGAGCCCCGAGCCTTCATTCATGAACACCTTGAGGGAATACAAATTTTTATGCCTTTTGCGTTGGAATTTAAGGGAGACATTACTTCCGTCATTAAGAGTTGATTTAAAAACTATATTCTCGCGGGCATTAAATCTATCAATTTCCGCATACACGTCTTCTCCCTGAGACAGCCGCCGCTCCATTTCCCCCTGCGCTGCAATTCTCATAATATTCCCCAAGGTATTGCCGATTTCATCCGCGTTGTAACAGGCTTCTAAGCCTGCGCGCACAGACTTTCCGCGGAAGCTCTCTTTTTCTCCCTGATACGCATCTGCGCAATACTGGTATACACGTTTTCTTCCGGCAAAAAATACGCGCACCCCTTTTCCCTCAAGCCAGGCCAGGTATATCCGATACGCATAACGATAATTTAAAGAAAGACCTTCAAATTCCAAAGAGATCTTCGGCGCAATGACCAGGCTCTTCTGCATAAAAGGCTGATCCTGAAAAGCCGTATTAAATTCTTCCATAGCCAGAGAGAGCGCTTTGACATCTCTCGGCTGCGGCGCTTCGATTCTGATTAACCGTGCCTTACGTAAGATCTCTCCTAATCGCCGGCCCATATTCGAGGAAGTTGAGCGGTTCTTAAATTTAGCCCGAAGGGATACAATCAATTTACGCTCTTGTGCGACCTGTAAAAATACCCGTTCTATTTTATGCGTGCGTTTGGTTCTGGGGAATATAAAAGTGGCGATACGCTCATCATCGCTGCCCTGCGTGGCTGCGGCAAGGCCCACCACGTTAAAACCAAAACCAATTCCCTGGTATTTAACCCAAACCATCACCACCGCCTGATCGGCGACCCACGGGAGTTTCAATTCAATTGATTTATCTTTGGAAAGTGAGATGGTGATCTTTCGATGCTCAATTTTTGTTAGATAATAATTACCCAATGCAAACATTTTATCGGCAGCATCCTTTGTAGAGCATTGGCACCAGGCAACCATTTCGTTGGTTGATATCTTCCGCGCACCGTAGAATGG
>JAPLLV010000038.1 GCA_026387405.1 Candidatus Omnitrophota bacterium | reverse complement strand
TGTATGATGACCGGCATTGCCCTGACCGGGCATCTGGCCGGCACATTGACTATCTCGCGGATAAATCTTCCCCTGGGAGGATTAGGCAGCCTGGCCTTTATCCTGCTGATGATCGGCGCGATTTCTAAAGGCGGCTCTATGCCTTTTCACAGCTGGATCCCGGATGCCGCGCAGGATGCGCCGCTGCCCTTTATGGCCCTGGTGCCGGCCTCCTTAGAGAAACTTTTGGGGATCTACCTGCTCACCAGGATATCCCTGGATATGTTCAGGCTGAATCCGGGTTCCTGGATAAGCGTTATGTTGATGATCATCGGGGCAGCTACCATATTGCTTGCGGTAATGATGGCGCTCGTCCAGAAAGAATATAAGAGGTTGTTGTCTTATCACGCCATCAGCCAGGTGGGCTATATGATCCTGGGCATCGGCACTTGCCTGCCGGCAGGCATCGTGGGCGGGCTATTCCATATGCTCAACAATGCCCTTTATAAGAGCTGCCTGTTTCTTACCGGCGGCAGCGTGGAGAAACAGACCGGCACGACTAAATTAGAAGAGCTTGGCGGGATCGGCAAGAAGATGCCTATTACCGTAGGTTGTTTTCTTATCGCCGCTGTTTCTATATCCGGCGTGCCTCCTTTTAACGGATTTTTTTCCAAAGAGCTCATCTACGACGGGGCGCTGGAAAGAGGGATGGTTTTTTATATCGCGGCGGCCCTGGGTTCATTTTTTACCGCGGCGTCCTTCTTAAAGCTTGGCCACGCGGCCTTCTTCGGGAAGTTAAACGAAAAACACAAAGGTATTAAAGAGGTTCATTTTGCGATGCTCTTTCCCATGCTCACTATTGCCTTTTTGTGCATACTCTTTGGCGTATGTAATTTTATTCCCTTACGCCATCTTATCCAGCCGGTTCTCTCCGGGCAAAGATGGGAAGGCCTGGATTTTAGCGGCGCGCCAACCAATATAAAACTTGTGTTGATCACCCTGGTTATACTTATCGCGGCGATCCTTAATCATATTTTTGGCGTAAGGACTACAAGAAGCGCGGTTAAGGCCGCGGACCATATCCACTACGCCCCGGTTTTATCCTGGATCTATGACCGCGCAGAGAAAAGATTTTTTGATCCTTATGATATAGGGAATAAGGCCGCGCGGGTGATCGCGGAGGTCGCTTTTTGGTGCGATAGAAAAATAGACTGGCTATATAATGTCTTATCGCTAAAGCTCGCGTCTATCTCAGGCGAACAGATAAGAAGGCTGCATAATGGGAGTTACTCTACCTATCTGGCGTGGTCTTTGTTAGGATTTGGCGCCTTGATAGTATTCTTGATGTACGGCGCTTAGGAGGTCTTAGATGTTTTCCTGGTTAATACTGCTCCCCTTTTTAGGAGTGATAATTTTGAATCTGCCGTTCCGTGCCTTGATGAGAAGGGCAGCCTTCTGGCTTTGTGTATTCATAGCCTCTGTTCAGGTCTGCGCGGTTGTCTTTCCCGCGGTTTGCTTATGGATGGGGAAACTGGATATCCTGGGCTATATCTTAAAGATCAATTTTACATTGGATAATTTAAGCCGGGTGATGCTGTTATGCATAGGGATGGTAACATTCACCGCCGTGTTCGTAGAGAGGCAGATGAGGCGTGATGAGGATAAATTCTTTAATTTTTTGAACCTCCTGCTACTTTTAGTTGCCGGCCTGAATGGTATTGTCATGGTCAGGGATATTTTTTCCTTGTATGTGTTCCTGGAGATCGCCGCGGTAAGCTCATTTATCTTGATCGGGTCAAACAAAGACTTTGCCGCGTTCGAAGGCGCGTTCAAATACATCGTCCTTTCGGTGGTGGCCACGGTATTGATGCTTTCCGCGATCGCCTTGTTTTTGATCGTCGCAGGGGATACCGGTTTTTCTTCCATAAGCGCGGCGCTTAAGTCCTCTCCGGACCGTTTCTTCGTGATCCTGGCCATCGGTATGTTCCTCTGCGCCTGTTTTATAAAATCCGGTCTTATGCCGTTTCACGGATGGGTCCCGGATTCATATTCCAGCGCCCCGGCTTCTGTGTCCATTCTTTTAGCCGGGATAGTCACCAAGGCGGTAGGGGTTTATACCTTGATCAGGGTCGTAAGCGCGGTATTTGGTTTTACGCCGGCCATAAAGTCCTTGCTTTTGGCAGTAGGCGCGCTTTCTGTGGTAGCAGGGGCCCTGGCAGCATTAGGGCAGAGGGATTTTAAAAGGATGCTTGCCTATTCCAGCATAAGCCAGGTAGGTTATATTATTTTAGGCCTGGGAAGCGGGACTGCGTTAGGCGTGGCAGGGGCAGTATTCCATTTGTTCAACCACTCGGTCTTTAAGTCGCTGTTATTCTTAAATTCCGCGGCAGTAGAATTAGAGACCGGCACGCGGGATATGGAGAGTCTTTCAGGGCTTAATAAGAGGATGCCGCTCACAGGCATTACTTCGGTATTGGCTTCTCTTTCCTGCGCCGGGATCCCGCCGCTGGCGGGTTTCTGGAGTAAGTTGATCATTATTATCGCCCTGTGGATGTGCGGACAATATTTTTACGCCTGTCTGGCAGTGGCTGCCAGCGTCTTGACCCTGGCCTATTTTCTCTCTATGCAAAGAAAAATATTTTTCGGTAAATTGGGTGAAGGTTTAGAGAATGTAAAGGAAGCCGGGTTTGGCCTGGCGTTCCCGGCAGTGCTCTTGGCGCTGGTTACTGTGGGAGCGGGCTTATTTCTGCCCCTGATAATCCATGTCTTTATTTTTCCGCAAGGCGCTATTGTTGGAGGTTAGTAGATGCAGCTGGATTGGTTCATTATTTTTTCTCTGGTAACAGCTTCTTTATGGACGGTGATGACGCGCAGCCTATTACGTTCGGGAATAGGCCTGGCCTTAACCAGCGTGATCCTGGCCATATTCATGTTCAGGCTTAATTCTCCGTTGGCCGCGGTCTTTGAGCTGTCGGTCTGCGCCGGGTTGATCTCTGTGTTATTTATCAGCACCATAAGCCTCACGCATCCTTTGAGCGCGCAGGAAAAAATACAGCATATGTGGGTGAGACTGGCTAGATTCTGGTTCTTGCCCTTACTGGTAATAGTGTTAGTCGTAGGGCTCCTGCTGATGAGATCCAGGCCCCAAATCCATATGCCGCTTGCGCAAGATTTAAAGGACGCACGCGTAGTCTTGTGGAATTTCAGGCAGATTGACCTCCTGGGCCAGGCCATCGTGCTTCTGGCCGGGGTATTTGGGGTAGTGGTATTATTTAAGGAAAGGCAAAAAAAGTGAACGAGCTGGCGCCGCAGCTATTCTGGCCATGTACCCTGGGCATAGCTATGATCTTTGTGATCGGGCTTTATTGTGTCCTGTTCACTTATAATCTGATCAGGGCGCTTATCGGCCTTGAGATATTGATCAAAGGGGTTACGCTTTTAATAATCCTGGCCGGTTACATCACGGCTCACGAGGCCCTGGCCCAGAGCCTGGTGATCACCCTTATTGTGATCGAGGTAGTGGTGATCACCGTTGCCGTCGG
Source organism: Candidatus Omnitrophota bacterium (assembly GCA_026387405.1). Taxonomy (GTDB): domain Bacteria; phylum Omnitrophota; class Gorgyraeia; order Gygaellales; family Profunditerraquicolaceae; genus JAPLLP01. The sequence goes on along the minus strand of JAPLLV010000038.1, from coordinate 11,900 downwards.
CGTAGTGCTGGGGATCCGTAAGCATACCGGTTCACTGGATGCAAGAAACATAAGGAATTTAAAAGGATAGTTCGCCACAAGGCGAACACTGGCCCAATTCCTATCTGGGCCAGGTGTCACTGCTAGATTGCCACAAGAGGTGCTCAAAATGGAAAAATGGTTGCTTCTTCCGCCTATAGCGTTTATGATAGTTTTGCTGTCGGTGTGGGCATTTGCCCGCCTTGCCTCGCGGCTGGCCTTTAGATCCAAGAAACAGGCAGAAGGCTCGCGTGAATCTTATGCCTGCGGAGAAAAAGATTACAACAATACAGCCCAGCCTGACTATAGCAGCTTTTTCCCTTTCGCCTTTTTCTTTACCCTGGCGCATGTGGCTACGTTGATCATGGCCACGGTGCCGCTGGTGAACCTGGGGATATTTGTTATGGCCGCATTCTATATCGGCGGCGCGGCAATGGGTTTGTATATTCTTTTTAGGAGATAATTCGGTGGGTTTAATAAAAAAAGTGGTAACCTGGGCCAGGATCAAATCCCCCTGGATACTGCATTTTAATACCGGCGCCTGTAATGCCTGCGATATAGAGATTATCGCGGCCCTCACCCCGCGCTATGACCTGGAGCGTTTTGGGGTGCAGTTAAAAGGCACGCCGCGGCATGCGGATGTGTTGGTTTGTTCCGGGCCGGTGACCAGGCAGATCGAAGATAGGCTGGTGAGGATCTACGAGCAGATGCCGGAGCCTAAATTTGTAGTAGCCGTAGGCACCTGCTCATGCACTGGGGGGGTTTTTAACGGTTGCTACAATGTAAGAGGCGGCATAAGCTCGGTGATACCGGTATCCGCGTTTATCCCCGGATGCCCTGCCAGCCCCAAGGCCATAATCGACGGCGTGGCTAAGTTGTTAGCCAGCCTGGCAGAAGAGCCGAAAAAAAAGGGATAGTGTTATTGTTGGTGGTTAGAAAGCTACATAGTTCTGTTTATTCTTCGAGCGAGCGAACGGAGTGAGCGAGTCGAGAAGAAAGTTCTCGATTCGCCCGCCACTAAACCAGCGGCGGGCTCTCTCGAACAAGATCAGGGAGAGTTTATATGTCTAAAGAAGAAGATATTATTCAAGAGTTGATAAACAAATTTGGCTATTTGGAGGGCGCCGTTAAGGTACAGCGCCCCAGGCGCATATTGCTGGAGATTGACTATAAGAATTTTCGCGAGGTCTTCGCGTTCGCGGTAAAGGAATTGAAATTCGGCCACTTCTGCACCATAACCGGGCTTGATGAACAGGATAATTTAAGCTTTATTTATCATCTTGCCCAGGATTCAGGTATCTTATTCAACCTGAAAACCAGCGTGTCTAAAGCAAACCCGGTGCTTGAAACCGTGATTCCTTTTTTCCCCGGGGCTGAGATCTATGAAAGAGAAGTGGTGGATTTATTCGGGGCAAAAGTGGTGGGATTACCGGCCGGCAATCGCTATCCCCTTACGGATGACTGGCCTGCCGGGCAATACCCGTTGCGCAAAGACTGGAAACAACACTAATTAATGTCATTGCGAGCGAAGCGAAGCAATCACGTTTTAGATTGCTTCGGTCCTGCTTCGGCTGTGCCTCGCAGTCCCTCGCAATGACGGATACGGGAGATTAAAAATGCATAATTCAGATAAATTCAATATACCGTTAGGCCCGCAGCACCCTGCCTTAAAAGAGCCGGAAGGTTTTAGCGTTGCCTTAAAAGGCGAAAAGATCATGGGTATGGATATCCGCCTGGGCTACAATCATCGCGGCATAGAAAAGGCCTGCGAAGAACGGACCTATATCCAGGATCTCTATCTCATAGAGCGGGTCTGCGGGATATGCTCGCATTCGCATTCCACCTGTTTTGTCCAGGCAGTGGAAGAGATCGCCGGGGTCCAGGTGCCCAAACGCGCGCTTTATATCCGTACTTTGATCGCAGAGTTAGAGCGGGTGCACAGCCACTTACTTTGGCTGGGCGTGGCCGGGCACGAGATAGGTTTTGATACGTTGCTTATGTATACCTGGCGCGACCGGGAGATCGTCATGGACATCCTGGCGCTCTTAACCGGTAACCGCGTGAACTACGGCATTAACACCATCGGCGGGGTAAGACGGGATATTTCTCCTAAGCAGATAGAGGAGGTTTATAAGGGTATCAAGACCCTGGAGGAGAGGACCAGGTATTATATAGAGGTCGCCACGCAGGAAACAACCATTATTAAAAGGCTCTCTGGAGTGGGGGTTTTGTCCCGCGAGGATGCCTTAAGGCTGGACGCGGTGGGTCCTACTGCCCGGGCTTCCGGCGTCAACCGCGATGTCCGGCGGGATGATCCTTATGCCGCCTACGCGGAGATAAAGTTCAATGTGATCACCGATGATCATAATGATGTGTATGGCCGCACAGTGGTCAGGGTCAAGGAGCTGATGGAATCTTATGCTATCGTCAAGCAGTGCCTGAAAGATCTGCCCGAGGGACCGATAACGGTGAAGGTGCCGCGCAAGATCCCTGCCGGAGAGGCCACCAGCCGTTATGAGGCGCCGCGGGGAGAAGACCTGCATTACGTAAAGTCTAACGGCACGGAAAAACCCGAGCGGGTCAAGGTAAGGGCGCCGACCTTAGCCAATATCCAGGCGGTAAAACATATGCTCAAGGACAGGTATCTGGCAGATATGCCTATTGTGATCGCGGCCATAGACCCTTGTTTTTCCTGCACCGACCGGCTGGTCTATCTTAGTCATTGCGAACCCCCGAAGGGGGTGAAGCAATCTCAAAAGAGGGATTGCTTCGCTTCGCTCGCAATGACGTCGCGCTTTAAAAATGCCAAAGTGATGAGCTGGGAGGCCCTGCGCACGTACAGCATAGAATGGCACCGCGTGCACGGCATAGATTTTTCAGAGTTGAATAATACCTTTAGGAAGAGGTTAGAAAAACGCTGATGTTGAATTCACTTTTTTTTATCCTGGTCTTCCCGGGATTTCTCTTTGTGAGCTTCTTTGGCCTGGTGGCGGAATATGTTGACCGCAAGATCTACGCCAGGCTGCAGAACAGGGTAGGCCCGCCGTGGTTCCAGACCTTCGCGGATTTTATCAAGCTCTTAGGCAAAGAGGATATCGTCCCTTGCGAGGCTAATGCCAGGATGTTCGGCCTGGCGCCGATATTCGCCCTCTCCGCGGTAGTCACGGTTTTTCTTTATATACCCATCTGGAGGTATGATGCCGCGTTCTCCTTTAACGGCGATATCATCATGGCCCTGTATTTGCTGACCATTCCCACCCTGGCATTTTTTATCGGCGGTTGGTATTCTACTTCGTTATTCGCCCGGCTTGGCTCGGTGCGCTGCGTGACCCAGTTATTCGCCTATGAAGTTCCTTTGTTCATGAGTATACTCTCGGCCGCGCTCCTGGCCAATAGCTGGTCTCTTAGGGATATCGCGAATTTTTATAGCCTGCGTCCCGCGTATTGCTTATTTAATCTGCTGGGTTTCGCGGTATCAATGGTGGCTTTGCTGGGAAAATTAGAGAAGGCGCCTTTTGATATCCCGGAGGCAGAGACCGAGATCGTTGCCGGGGCTTTTACGGAATACAGCGGAAGGCTTCTGGCATTATTGCGCCTGGCCATAGATATCGAGATGGTGGTGGGGGCGGCTCTTTTTGTGGCGGTATTTTTTCCTTTTGCCCTGGCCCTGGGCGCGGCCTTAGGGTTTATAGTATTCATTATCGAGGTCCTGGCGGTCGTAGCTTTATTATCGCTTATGCGCACGGTGGTGGCGCGTTTACGTATCGACCAGATGATCGATTTTTGCTGGAAATACCTGGTGCCGCTGGCGCTCCTGCAACTTTTAATCAACCTGATCTTGAAAGGGGTGTTAGTGTGATGAGGCCGGGGAAGATGATCCAAGAGGTCTTGCGCTCGCTGTTTAAGAAACCCGTGACCAACCTTTATCCGGCGCAAAAGCTGGAGATGGCCGATAACTACAGGGGAAAGCTCGTATTCCATGCTTCTAAATGCATAGGCTGCAGGCTTTGCATGAAGGATTGCCCGACCGGCGCGATCACCATTAACAAGGTGGGAGAAAAGCAATTTGAGGCGGAGATCGATCTGGGCAAGTGCATCTATTGCGCGCAGTGCGTGGATTCCTGCCTGAAGAAGGCGCTGGAAACAACTAAAAATGTAGAGTTGGCGCAGTTGGACAAGAATAAGTTAAAGGTGGTTTTTAATGCGGCAACTGAAGGCCAGGCTGAAAAACAAGCTTAAGGGCGCAAAAAGGATTGCTTTTGTTGGCGTAGGTTCCGAGTTACACGGTGATGACGTTGCAGGGATACTGGTTGCCCGCCAAATCAAAGATTTTCCCTCCCGCAAAAAAACAAGCGTGAAATTTAAAGTTTTCTTAGGCCACACCGCTCCGGAAAACATTAGCGGACAGATAAGGGAATTTAAACCCACGCATATTGTCATTATTGACGCCGCGGATGTCGGCGCCAAAGCCGGTAATATTATAATGTTTGATCCCCAGGATGAGGCAGAGGTGGGTATGTCATCTACGCACAGGCTTCCGTTACGCATACTCGCCGGTTACCTTAAAGCCTCTATCGGTTGCCAGGCCTTGATCATCGGCATCCAGCCTAAAATTATTGACTTTGGCCAGGATGCCTGCCTTCAGGTGCGCCGCGCCGCGCAGAAAGTGGCAGTATCAGTCAAGGCATTATTGCGCGCAGCCTGAAAATATCCCCCGAAATTTTCTTGACAATGTTTTCGTTCGTGCTATTATTAAAAATCTAGAAACGGACAATGGCGTCTCTTCTTTATGGGAGGTATTCTATAAAGAGAAGACGCTATTTTTCTAAATAACCCTCTTAGCCTGCTCGGCGTGCGAGCAGGGTTATCAAAAAAGACAAAGTCAGTCAAGGAGGAGAGCGATGTTGAAGAAGAGCGATGAGTTTATAGCCAGGCTCATAGAAAAGAATCCTGGCGAACCGGAGTTTCATCAGGCAGTGCAAGAGGTAACAGATTCGTTAGCCTCTTTTATAGAAAAAAATCCTGTTTACCAGAAAGCCAAGATCCTGGAGAGGATGGTTGAACCGGAAAGGGTGATCATGTTCCGCGTCCCCTGGCTGGATGACCAGGGAGAAATAAATGTAAACCGGGGATTCCGCATTGAGATGAGCAGCGCCATCGGCCCTTATAAGGGGGGTTTGCGTTTTCATCCCAGCGTGAATCTGGGCATCTTGAAATTCCTGGCCTTTGAGCAGGTTTTAAAAAATAGCCTGACCACCTTACCTATGGGCGGCGGCAAAGGCGGCTCGGATTTTGACCCTAAAGGCAAATCCGATAATGAGGTGATGCGTTTTTGCCAGAGTTTTATGACCGAATTATTCCGGCACATAGGCCCTGATACGGATGTGCCTGCGGGAGATATAGGGGTAGGCGGCCGTGAGATCGGGTATCTCTTTGGGCAATATAAAAGGTTGCGTAATGAGTTTACCGGCGTATTGACCGGCAAGGGCCTTTCCTGGGGTGGAAGTTTGATCCGGCCGGAGGCCACAGGTTATGGCTGCGTTTATTTTGTTGAGGAGATGTTAAAAACCAGGGGAGAGTCGTTCAAAGGCAAGGTCTGCGCGGTATCGGGTTCAGGCAATGTCGCGCAATACACCGTTGAAAAACTCATTGCGCTGGGGGCAAAGGTAGTGACTTTGTCGGATTCAGGCGGTTTTATTCACGATGAGGGCGGTATTGATAAAAAAGAGCTGGCCTGTATTTTTGAGCTTAAAAACGTGCGCCGCGGGCGCATAAAAGAGTGCGCGGGTGAATTCCGCTGTAAATATTATGAAGGCAAAAAGCCTTGGGGCATAAAATGTGATATCGCTTTCCCCAGCGCTACCCAGAATGAGATAAGCGAGGCTGATGCTAAGACGTTGGTAAAAAACGGCTGTATTGCTGTCGGAGAAGGCGCAAATATGCCTTCTACCCCTGAAGCGGTAGAGGTATTTCAGAATGCCAAGATCTTGTATGCTCCCGGTAAGGCCTCTAATGCCGGCGGCGTGGCTACCTCGGGCCTTGAGATGACCCAGAATAGCGCCAGGATGTCCTGGTCCCGCGAAGAGGTAGATAACAAATTACACGACATCATGATTGCTATACACGAACAGTGCGTCAGGTATGGCAAAGAGGGTAAATATATAAATTATGTTAACGGCGCGAATATCGCCGGATTTGTCAAGGTGGCCGATGCCATGCTGGCTCAAGGCTTAGTGTAATCTACTTTTACTTGACAATTCCTCTTTTTTTGATAGCATATAACTAAGGCACAAAGTCTGTGTCTTAAAGAAGGAGCGAAGAAGCGTTCTTAAAAGAGAACGCTTTTTTGTTTTTCGCACCCCTTTAGATGGGAACAACGGCGTTCTATGCCTGGAAAACAGGCGTAGGACGCCTTTTTTTATAGGTGGATGAAATGTCTTTTGAAGAGCAGGTAAAAGCCTTATCCAAGATAAGCAAGGCCATAACCTCGGATTTGTATCTAGAGGATATCCTTCGCCTTATTGTCTCCATAACCGCAGAGCTATTGGGTTCCAATATATGTTCAATAATGCTTATTGACGAAAAGAACCAGGAGCTTAAGATCCGCGCTTCGCAGAGCATCAGCGACGAATATAATAAAAAGCCTCCTTTAAAAATAGGCGAAGGCGTTGCCGGTAAAGCGGTTAAGGAAAATAGGGCTATAGCTATCAGAGATGTTGCCAAAGAGAATGAATATAAGCACAAGGATATCGCCAAGAGGCAGGGATTGAGTTCGCTCCTCTGTGTCCCCCTTGCGGTAAAAGGGAAGGTGATCGGGGTGATCAATTGTTATACCCCGCGGCCCCATAATTTTACCGAGACCGAGATCAATATCCTGACCACGATCGCGAGCCAGGCGGCAGTGGCGATCGAGAATGCGGAATTGAGGCTAAAGGGCAAAGAGATCCAGGAAGAACTGGAGGCGCGCAAGATCATCGAGCGCGCCAAGGGCCTGCTTATGCATGATGAGGGCCTTAATGAAGAAGAGGCGTACCTGCGTATCCGTAAATACAGCATGGACCGCAGAAAGACCATGCGCGAAGTCGCGGAGGCCCTGGTTCTGACCCATGAGCTGGCCAAAAAGCGCTAAGGTATCGGCGAAATGATACCAAAGACAGCGGTGTCGCTGAAGAACATCGTTGAAGGATGTAGAGCAAAAGGAGGGGCAGGATGTCGTTTAGTAAGCCAAATGCAAGTCCCGCAACAAATACCAGGAACAGGGTGAATCCGTCTCCTGTTTCGGGTATCTGCGTTACGTGTCTCGACGGATGCGTGGGGTTTTGCGAAGTTGCAAAATCCGCAATAAGGGGCAGGGAGATGATTTATCCCCAGCCCTTTGGTAAGGTGGTTGCCGGTTCCGAGAAGGATTACCCCATAGATTTTTCCCATTTTAACGTTCAGGGGACCTGTGTGGGCGCGGTAGGGATAGCGGCGGATCCTGATAAGGCCACGTTTCCCGCAGTAGACGTATCTACCGAAGTAGGCGGCAAGAATAAGATCAAATTGGGGGTGCCTTTTTTTACCGGCGCCCTTGGCTCAACCGAGGTAGCTCGTATCAATTGGGAAGAGAATGCGGTAGGCGCCGCGATCTCCGGGACTATCGTCGTGGTGGGAGAGAATGTCTGCGGCATGGATCATAAGGCAGAGATCAAAAACGGCAGGGTGGTCAGATCTCCGGAGCTTGAACGCAGGGTTAATAGTTACAAGAAATGGCACAGTGGTATGGGTACCATTGTGGTGCAGTATAATGTTGAAGACGGCAGGTTAGGGGTTCCTGAATATGCCCTGGAATTAGGCGTTGAGGCGATCGAGCCCAAGTGGGGCCAGGGGGCCAAGGATATAGGCGGAGAGGTAAAATTACCGTCTATAGAGAGGGCGCTGGAACTAAAAAAAAGAGGCTACATTGTTTATCCTGACCCGGAAGATCCGGTAGTGCAGAAAGCCTATAAAGAGGGCGCGATCAGGGAATTTGAAAGGCATTCCCGCCTGGGAATGGTTGAAGAGGATGGTTTCTATAAAGAGGTGGCGCGTTTAAGAAAATTAGGATTCAAGTACGTGACGCTAAAAACCGGAGCTTATCGGCCGGCGGATCTGGCCCGGGCAGTCAAGTTTTCCAGCGAGGCCAAGATCGATCTGCTTACCGTTGACGGTGCCAGCGGCGGAACGGGCATGAGCCCTTGGCGGATGATGAACGAATGGGGTATCCCTACGGTCGAATTAGAATGCCTGCTTTATCAGATGTTGAAAAAAGTAGAGCAGCAGGGTAAATATATCCCGCCGGTGGCAATGGCAGGCGGCCTGGCTTTAGAAGACCATATTTTTAAGGCCATAGCCCTGGGCGCTCCTTTTGTCAAGGCGATATGCATGGGCCGGGCTACATTCTCCGCGGCAATGGCGGCTAAAACAGTAGGGAATCTCATCAAGGAAGGTAAGGTCCCGGTTGAGTATAAGAAGTACGGCGATACCATAGAGCAGGTTTTTGTTGCCGCCGAAGGCCTAAAATCAAAATACGGAAAAGAATTTAAAAATATTCCGGTAGGGGCCATCGGGATGTATACCTATTACGAACGTCTGGCAACCGGTTTAAAGCAATTTATGGCCGGCGAGAGAAAATTTGCGCTCAAGCATATTACCAGGGATGATATCGTGGCTTTAACCCGCGAGGCCTCTGAGATATCCGGTATCCCTTATGTCATGGATTGCGATAAAGAGATAGTGGACCAGATACTGGGCCACAAAGGAGGTTTGTCATGGAAAAAAGAGCCTTATGCGTTACGTGCGTAAATGAAAAAGGATGTATTTTTCCGAAGCAACCTCTGGTTTGGCAATGTGAGGAATTTTCTGATCATACACCTGGTTTGCGCAAGACAAAACAATTGGAACGAAAAGAAATGTTGTGTTGCGAAGAACCAGGTGGGCATGAATAACTAACCGTCTTAGCCACATCCGCCAACATGGTGGATGTGGCTAAGTTTTTCCCACGAAAATGTCCAATCTCCGCAGCAAGTAGATAATCCGTAATCCCCTATAGAAATGTCCAATCTGGCCCACTAAAGCGTAAACTGCGCTAAGGCGGGCAATTTTTTTGCCTTTTTTCAGGCATTTAGCGATTTTGCGCTGTAAAAAGAGAACGCTTTCCCAAATGCCCCCATTTCCCCTTGAATAGCTTACCTATATGGATATACTTTTAGTGGCTGATAAACCAAAAATGTCAAACAAAAACCAATTAACACGAATAATATCTTTTGTCATTTGTTTTCTGCTCTTATTTGAGCAGTCCGGCTTTGCCCAGATAGCCGGAGAACTGGATATTTCCCTGCGTTTGGCCAGTCTGCACCAGGGACTGATCCAGGAAAAATTCCGGCCCCTGCACCTGAGGTATCTCTCCTACGATCCTCAAGGGAATACCTTTAACTTACTTTTAGATAAGGGTGATTTTCGTCCTTCGTCATTGCGAGGGAGCGAAGCGACCGAAGCAATCCCAAAAGATAGATTGCTTCGCCAAAATGCGGCTGGCAATGACATAGAGGACGAAACAAAAAAGCTTCTGAATTATTTTTTCGTCGGAGTGTCTCTCCCCAATGAGAGCTTCTGGGTAAATCTTCGGCCGGATTCTCCGGATAGCATCATTGACCCGGAACTCGCCAAAACAGACATCGGCAAAGTTCTTCTGGAAGCAGACCTGCAGTTGAAGAAGGACACTGCCAATTACACCAATCCCCAAACCTTAGAAGGTAAACAATACTGGACCAAGCTCTACCAGAAGGCAGAGGAGCTCTTTGGCTATGAAGCGGTCACCATACCTACTTTAACCCGTCCCTGGATCGTTCCCGGTGAAATTATCATCCGTGAAACCCAAGATAATGCTTATATTTACAAGGCCACGCTTAAAGTGATGCTGGAGCAAGACTATTTAGCAAATGGCCAATGGCAAATTGCAAATGGCAAAAGCATAAATAATACAGATTATTCTTTCAAAGATGCTAGGCTTAAGGCCCTCAATGAATACTCTTCTCAACTGATCAGAGAGCTGATCATCCCCAAGATCACCAAGGAAGTAAACACCTCCAAAAAGTATGCTCCCCTAAGGCAGGTTTACTATTCTCTTATCCTGGCCCAGTGGTTCAAGCAGAAATACTACGGCAGAGGAGGCCTCTACTCCTGGCTGATCAATAAAAAGAACTTAAACGGCCTGACCGCAAAAACCCCCTATTCCAAAGACACCTATTTTAAGGCCTACCAGGAATCCTTTAACAAAGGTGAATACAATATCAAAGAGCCGCAATCCACACCCTTTGGACAGACCATCAGGAGCTATTTTTCCGGAGGCATCAGCGTAGGCCCTGAAGTTGCCGCGGCCATGGCCCAGGGCGCGGTAGAAACTGCAAAGCTGGTTCTCAACCCCGCGCTTACACACAAACCTGGAATAGAATCTATGACTGCCCAAGGAGGTCGAGATACTAGTAGCTTTGCCGCAGGCGCAATAACCAGGCAGCCAGCGTCAAAAGGTGGGCCGTCTGTAGCTGCTACTCCTCCCGCCGCCGCGCCGGCAGGTGCTGCGGATTCTGAACCTCCGCTTGGCGCGGGTGGGGGGAGTACTGGTGATGATAAGGTTATGCTTCTTGGGGAGTTGAAGAATAATCCGCGCCTTGCGCCGCCGAATGATCCTCAACGGGGGTATCAGGCCGAAGCTCTCTTCCGGGTGCTGTTTGATGCTCATGGAGTCGCGCATCACCCTGCCGCGCTAGAGGTTTTGCGCCAGTTTAATCAGGAGGAGAGGGAGTTTCTATTGCGAACCGCCGCCAATACTTTGCAAGGAGAAGGGGATGTGAGCAAGCAGTTGCAGCAAGCGTTTGAAGAAGCAGACAGAACCGCACTCGTTGCCGCGCCAGTTTCCTCTGGTTCGCAAAATGATAATAGAAAAGGTTTGCCTGCTACTGAAACTTTGGCAGACAGGCCTAACTCTAACCGAACGACTATAGGGAACTCTGCTGCAGCGATCGGCGTACTTATTAAGAATTATAGGGATGCACTAAGTCCTTATTTAATAATAAACCCGCAAGATACGTCAAAACTAAATGATGTGTGGCGGAAGGAAAGGGAAAGAGTCGCCCTTTTGGCATACCGTGTTTTTTTAGATGGGTTACTTTCTGTATTTGGCTGGCGTGATAAAAATATGATATTTGTTTACCCATTTAGCGGACCAGACTCGATCCCCGCTTCATTGATGAAAACATTCATAATTAATTGGGATTACGGAGATAACTATGTGGGAGCAAAAAACTTAAGAGAAGCTTCGCGTGGAACTATTTCAGAGGAGTCCATTTTTGCCAATATAATTAACAAAGATTCCTATTTGGATGCACTAGAAGAAGAAAGTTATGAATTTTTAGATAAAACAGGACGCAGTAATTGTATTCTTATATTGAAAGGAATTAGAGAATATACAAAAAGTTTGACGCGTGGTCAGTCAACCTCTCTTTTACGCTATATTTTCGCACATCTTCAGGAAGGAGATATTATTTTAGCACTATGTAAAGAAGATATTATATTCTTGCAGGAAATGGGATTAGCAGATGGAAGATACGCTATAGATTTATTTGAAAAAAAACTATATCTTCACCTGGGTTTGGCGGAGGGGTACGCATATCTATTTTTATTTGTTCCCGACAGCATTATGGTTCTTGAAAAACGGGGAGGAAGAATTACGGAATCAACCATTCAATATAAAGAAGCCGCAGCGTCTACCGCCGCGTCGGCCGCAGCCGCAGTTTCTGGGCCTCTTCGTGGCGCAGGCGGGGAGACGACGGAGACTGCAAAGGTGTCACCCGCCGCCGCGCCGG
>JAPLLV010000075.1 GCA_026387405.1 Candidatus Omnitrophota bacterium | reverse complement strand
ATAAAAATACGGAGGCGTAAAATGAGATGCATTAGATACAGGGTAACAAAAGGCATAAGAAGCTATAAAAGAATAAGCAGGCACCACAAGAAGAGGTTATTAGGCTTTCTGCAGGCAGTGCGCTTGTATGCCGACATGCCGGTTGAAGGATAAGCGAGGTACGATTAAATGAAACTCAAAGCTTATAAATTAAGCTTGGTAAATATCCTTTTCATTATCTTTGGATTGATTTTCCTAAATCTGTCTTTTCTGCAAGCGGGCAGCTGCCCCCAAAACGACAGTAAAGATAAAGCGCGGCTGGCTAAATATGTGGAAGTGATCCAAGGATATATCCAGGAAGTCAGGACCACTATCGACAAGGCTGGAGAGGGTGGTAAGGAGTACATTGCCAAGGGATTATTAGCAGGGTGTATTAGCTTGGGTGATTACGTCTCTTTAGCCAATGGCGCTGTCAGCCCGGAATATGCGAATTTTTGCAATGTCGTGAAAAGCTACGCGGATTTTGATAATAAATACGCCGGGAAGGCAGCGAGCGCCTCCGGCAGCCTGCCTTATGATGATGGTTATAGCCAGGTCTTTACCTATGAAAAAATGGGGAATAGCCCGTATCCTATAGATTATTCTGGAGGGAATTTTGCGCGCAAGGCCGGCCAGAAAGAAGCGGCTGATTATGCCGCGTTTCTCAAGGATAGGAACAATGCATTATGCCTTGCCTTGAGTAACTATTTGACGCAGGCCGAGCAATCCTTTGTTAAGCGTCTCGTATGGAATGATACCGGAAAAGCTCCGGCAGAGCTTTTTGTCTATGCCAAGACAGGGGCGGAGTTCGCCTACAATGCGACAAAGCAGGTCAGGAAGCATAAGGTAGCGCAGGCCCAGTGCCACTATGCGCGTAATTATCTTTTCTACAACGCCTATGAGACCTATTATAATGCCTGTTTTACCTCGTGGCAGGGCGCGTTTTCAAAGTATGTCACCGAGTCGTCGAAATTCTCTTATGCCCTTTGGATGGAGATTACCCGGTCGAATATCGTGAGGACCGACTGGACATCATATATGTACAAGGGGACAAGCGTTGGTCATAGTTGGGATGGCCTTAACAAAACCATGCTTGTAACGCAGCCCGCGATTTCCGACTACCTTTCGCAGGATGTGATTTCCGGGAATGTATTTGGCACAGATGGGAATGCGATCGAATGGAGGGGGAATTTTGATATCGGCGCGATTATGTCGGTCATTTCTCAAGAAATAGATAATCAGCATAGCGATCCTGATAACGCCCTTCCCGCAAAGGTTAAGGATGAGGTCATGGCGCAGGCAAAAGCCGCATACGAAAAACTGAACAAGTCGTACGCGGGATTCAAGGCTGCGCAGGCAACTTTAGTCAGCGCGCTCAATAAACCATTATTTATCGATCCCTATATGTATTACCTTCCCACGGTTCGGCCATTTGGTCTTAATGCGGAACAAAAAATACTTCCGTCTTCCTCAGATCCCAAGAACACTTATACGGTTTTACCTTCAAACATCATAGAATTTCAGTCCCGAGGTAATACTGCGCCGAAGCCCAATCCCGGCAATGACCAGTCCGCAAAATTCGGCCAGACACCCTTCACGTTTACCTTGAAGGGGAGCGCTACAGACGCGGAGAAAGACCCGGTGAGTTACCGCTGGGTGCTTACTTCTATCCCCGATGGGGGAGAGGCAAGGTCCGCAACGTATGTCTGGTACCAGCCGTTGTCTGCGGCCCAGGCGGCACAACTAACACCCGACCTGGCAGGGGCGTGGAAAGCAACGCTGGAAGTTACTGATTTTCAGGATTACGATGAAGCATCCGTTACTATAACTGCCATCAGGCATATCTTATGGATCTCGCATAGCGATAAAGATATCGATCTTGCCTTGAATGGTAATTTCTACCTGGAAGCCGCGCATGAGTCTTCCGGCGTTTATAAGAACTTCGATGACAACGGCAAGCCGGTTGACCTCGATGATTCGTATCGTCCTGGCAGCAGCATCTTTTGCACTACCGCGAAGTCGAAAACCGTCGAAGGCGCGTATGACGGGGATCACGGTTCCACGAAGCTAAACGTCGGTATTATTAATTCTAACAGTCCTCCCGAAGTATACCACAAGAGTTTGGGTAATTTCACTTTTATGTCAGCTTCAAGTAAGCCGGGAAGCGCCCCCATAAATGTCTTTGGCGTTGATAAAAATATCACTCAACTGGTTTTACCGTCCAGCGATTGTCCGTACGGCAATATACTTCCGCACGATTTTCTTGAGGGGACGTATTATATTAAGCAATGGGTGGATAATAAGGTCTGGTTGAACCTCGATGGGAAAGGATTCAAGGAAATTACTAAAAAGCAGCCGGGCGAACCGTTTACGCCTGATTGGATGGAGAGGAGATCTGCCGAGACGCTGAATGCTTTTCCAATAGTCCTTCCGTACGTGGAGAGTATCAACGCGTCTTCTGATGGTGCAAATAATGAAAACGAATCCGGTCATTATAACTGGGGAGGGAAAAAGATCTTTCTCAATCTGACAACTAACCTACTACGGTATAATGAGCCTGTATCGGGTGGTGGATATGGTTTTAGCAGTAAGGCTTTTTTGGATGATGTCTCCAGGCATGAAGCGCACCATGCGTTTTATGACCACACCCATAAAATAGAGAAAAAATGGATAAATGAGGATGAAGATGATCTTCCCGGCGACCGCGCGGGCGGTATGTTCGACTATCTGTTTGATTCAGCGGATAACCCGTATGGCGCATGGGGCCCGAAGCCAGGGGATGCTTTTTCTTTCGATTTGGTATATGGCGGCGACAAGCAGCACGATAATTTACGGGATAAGGAATTCAAGCTGAAAGTTCCTCTTGCGGAGCTCGCGCAGAATCCCGTTAAAAAACACCCGTTGCCGCGCAATATTCCGATCAGCCGTGTCGATCTTAAATCTCCGGTGATGGTATTGTCTGCGGATGGCAAGGCTCTTTATGGGCTATTGTCCAAAGGTACCAATTTTACTTATGATATCATTTATACCGATGATGCCGGCAATATCGATAAAACCAGCCCCATTTGGAAAATTAAATTTGACATGGGTAAGATAAAAGCGTTACTCCAGGAATACCAGGCAGAACATCCGGGCGTCAATACTGATGGGGCGGTTATCTTGTTTGATTACTACGTCCATTTTCCTCATCCGGTCTATGAATATGATGCCTCTGAGATTGAACCGGGGACCTATGTGGGAACTTGGATGTTCTCTAAATGCTATGGAACTTAAGAGAAGGGGCGCGCAGAAGATGAAAAAACTACTTTTTAGAAAAAACGTTTCTAGGAGCGTCGCGCAGTTTTTGAGTATTCTTGCGCTGCTCATGACATTTGTTTTGCCAAAGACTGTTTGCGCGCAGTCTCTTGCCGAGGGTCAGTGGCTGGCTAAACTCTCGGCATATACCCATGACAGCAATGACCTTGCGCCGGTCCTGGGGAATGCCCCGTTTGGGGGCAGGATTACCGGCTTGAACGATCCCAGCGCGTACGTGAGAGGGGAGTCCGGGAACATTATTTTAGAGTTTGGTAAAGCAGAGCATGCTGCCGTGCTTTATGCGAAGTCAGGCCAGGAGCAAGACCCTCGGGCAAAGGAGACACTGTATCTGGCTGGCGTGCAATTGCAGTATAAATACGCAAAGAGCAGCAAAGAGAAAGAGGATGTTATTCTTAGATTCCTGAGTAATTGCACGCAGGCTAATGCCTGGATACCTGAGCGGGTGGTGCGTTTTGCCCTTGATGAGGTCAAAAATACGGGGATGCAGAATGCCGCGGGGTATTTGCAGACCCTTAAGGCGCAATTTTCTGAAGATGCCCAAATGTCAAGCGATATAGACAATACGCTCGCTGTCCTTAATCTTTACCGCAGTTACGGCGGGAGCCTTGAGTCTGTGTGCCGTAATGTCCTTGCAGGGGAAAACACCGCCCTGTCAGGATGGGCATTGGATGCTTTGATGTGCAACGATTCTCCAGCGAACCAGGCTGCCCTGAATAATATCCTGATAAGTCTTTTTTCCGTAAAGAAGGCGGGAGTTTTTGCCCTCAAACGACTGATGGATGACAATAATATTTTACGCAGCGAGAATAGTAATCCCTGTTTTGAGTCTATTGATTCTGTTTCTATGCCTGCCAACTGGCAGATTACAAGGGGCGATACCCGGACAAAAATCATTTATCCCGCAGCAGATGCTGCCTCCTACGCAAAATGCGTGGGGATAAAGAATGTCTCAGGGAATACCCTGTTGCTCAATAGCGCCGTGAATTTTTCAGGCAGCATGCCTTTGGGAATCGAATACGGGTTTTCGTATAAAACGGCTCTCCCGGATCCTGGAGTGATCACAGGGGTGAATGTTTCCGGCCCCACGATTGTGAAACTCAGGGTCCACCTTACTTTTTCCGACGCAGCCACGCAGGTACAGGAACTGGCGGCGAATAAGCTTACCTTTGGCGGGTGGGAAAAGGTGCGGGGAGAATTCAGGTCCCAGAAACCGGTGATATCCGCGCAGCTGGAAATTATAGTTTCCGGCGCTACCCTGATTTATCTGGATGACGCCTATGTGCGCAGGGATGAAAAGTCTTTTGTAAATGCGCCTCCGCTTATTCAAAGGGTGACGGTATCGCAGCCGGCAGTATTGCTTCAGCCGGCATCGTCAGGAATTGCGACCGATGAGTATGTTACCCTGCGTGCCCAGGTAACGGATAGTAATGTTACCGGCAGATGGTGGTCTAATCTCCAGGGAGACCTGGGAACAGGGCTTGAGATCATGGTGCGTTTCACCGAGCCAGGGGAACACATGATAATTTTTACCGCCAGGGGTTCCATGGGGGCAGAGAGCACGGCTACGACGCAGATCCGCGTGGCGCAGCCGGAGATAGTGTTAACGACTAATCCCTTTGTTACGACTTATGCGCCTGTGTCGGGCTCCATTAACGTGGGAGTGCAGGTAAAAGGATTGGAGGGTTTAGGTAGTGGTATAACCATACAGAACCGGATGTATGTTAATGATACGTATATTGCGGTTATGCCTCCTTCTTATACGCTGGATACCCGGCTCCTGCCTAACGGTTTGTCTAAGCTGCAGGCCAAGGCCTACATCACGCTGCCAGGCAGCAAAATCCAGGTCTCGTATCTTTCCAATATGTTGTTTGTGTATATAAACAATGCCGGCCAGCCGGTAATACCAACTCTCACTATTACTCTTCAACCACAGAGTCAAACAGTGAATGCGGGCTCAAATGCCACCTTCAAAATTACCTCAACCGGCACTGCTCCCTTAATCTATCAGTGGAAGAAAGGCTCCTCTAGCCTTACTAATGGAGGCAGGGTCTCAGGTACGAATACTGCTACCTTAACTATTGCTACTGTAGCTGCCACAGACGCGGGAAGCTATAGCTGCCTGGTTACCAATAGCGCAGGAAAGGCAACCAGCGCTGGAGGAATCTTAACTGTGAATCAACCTCCCGCCATCACCACCGGGCCTTCTAGTCAAACTGTAAAATTAGGGAATAATGCCATCTTCAGCATTAAAGCCACTGGTGCCGCTCTAACCTACCAGTGGCAGAAGAAAGTCTCCGGAGCAGGAGCTTTTGCCAACATCAACGGCGTAACCAGCACCACATACACCTTTATTTCCACATCCGGTGATAACGGAGCGCAGTTCAGGTGCATAGTCACTAATAGTGCGGGAAGCGCAGTCAGTGTTTTAGCGAGCTTAACTGTGAGTCAACCTTCCGCCATTACCACCCAGCCTTCCAGCCAAACCGTAATACTAGGCAAGAATGTTACCTTTAGCATCAGCGCCTCAGGTACTGCTCCCTTAATCTACCAGTGGAAGAAAGGCTCCTCTAGTCTTACTAATGGAGGCAGGGTCTCAGGTACGAATACTGCTATCTTAACTATTGCTACTGTAGCTGCCACAGACGCGGGAAGCTATAGCTGTCTGGTTACCAATAGCGCAGGAAAGGCAACTAGCGTTGGAGCGACCTTAACCGTGAATCAACCTCCCGCCATCACCACCCAGCCTGCTAATCAGACTGTAAATATAGGTAACCGGGTTACCTTCAGCATTAAAGCTACCGGCACCGCCCCTTTAACCTACCAGTGGATGAAAACCTCCAGCGCAGGAGTTTTTACAGGCATTCCCGGAGCAACCAGCGTCAGCTATGCCTTTACTCCTGTTGCCACTGACAATGGAGCGCAATCCAGGTGTATAGTCACCAATAGCGCAGGCTCAGCAACCAGCAATGCGGCAGGTTTAACCGTAAATGTTACCCTGACCATCACTGCCCGGAACGGCGCTGTGACAAAGAAGGTAAATGGCCAGGCAACCACTGCCACAAGTTTTAAGGCAGGAACGGTGGTAGGGCTTACAGCTACAGCGAATAGCGGCTATAGCTTTAGTATCTGGTCTGGTGACGTATCCGGCAGCGCTGTTACCACTACTATCACCATGGATAAGAATAAGTCGGTAAGCGCTAATCTTAGCGCTATAACTTACAATTTGACCTTAACCGCTCAAACCGGCGGAACAGTGATCAAAAGCCCAAACAAGACAACCTTTGCTATGGGGGAGAGGGTTGTTTTAACCGCCAGGCCCACTTCAGGCTACACCTTTAGCGGCTGGAGAAAAGAGAATGCCCCTGCGGGAGCTGTTTATGCTGCCAATCCCCTGAA
>JAPLLV010000053.1 GCA_026387405.1 Candidatus Omnitrophota bacterium | reverse complement strand
AGCGAAATTCCTTGTGGGGTAAGTTCCCACGCGCACGAATGGTGTAACAACCTGGGCGCTGTCTCAACGTGAGACTCGGCGAAACTGTAGTGGCGGTGAAGATGCCGTCTACCCGCATCAAGACGAAAAGACCCCAGAACCTTTACTGTAACCTGCCATTGGAATTTGGTTCAATATGTGTAGCATAGGTGGGAGGCTTTGAGGCTGCGGCGCTAGCTGCGGCAGAGCCACAATGTGAAATACCACCCTTATTGCACTAAGTTTCTAACCCCTTGCCGTGAATCCGGCGGAGGGACAGTGACAGGCGGGCAGTTTGACTGGGGCGGTTCCCTTCTAAAAGATAACAAAGGGGCCCAAAGGTTGGCTCAGGGCGGTCGGCAATCGCCCGTGGAGCGCAAGCGCATATGCCAGCTTAACTGCGAGTCCGACAGGACAAGCAGATACGAAAGTAGGGGCTAGTGATCCGGTGGTTGAATGTGGAATTGCCATCGCTCAACGGATAATAGGTACTCTGGGGATAACAGGCTTATCGGGCTCGAGAGTTCACATCGACAGCCCGGTTTGGCACCTCAACATTTGGGGTGGACCGGAAGTAATTCCGGTCATGTATTGGCTAATAACGGTGGAGCCCGACGAATAAGGGTAATACCGTGGGAAGTCTATAGAGCAATACGCAGGTAATATCAGTGGTCTTTTCTCTTGGTGACAAAATATCGCGAACAATAAGTCTAATACTTTGACTCTGAATATATCAATATGAAAAAAGTTCAAATGTATTAGGTTATTTTCAAGTATTTTGGTCGCCTTGAGAAAACCATGTTCTATATGACCCCGTAACGACTGATTTCGCCACTTGAACGCGGCGATTGAGATAGTTGTATAACATAAACAACTATCATACGCCAACTCCATTTACTGCAAAATGGATGGAGATATAGTCTAATCCCACGCGAGAGCGTGGATACGATTGCGATGTCGGCTCATCCTATCCTGGGGCTGCATAAGGTCCCAAGGGTCCGGCTGTTCGCCGGTTAAAAGGGTACGCGAGCTGGGTTCAGAACGTAGATAACACTGCGTTTTTCCATAGTAATATGGAAAGAGAATTGACTTATATCGGTGAAGCCCTACTGCAGGATACCGAACGCTGCAGGGGTAATACCGAGGGAAGGCCATCGAAATCTAAAATTTAATATAGATCATGATTCGATGTGTCCCCGTAACGACTGATTTCGCTACAAAATGTAGCGAATGAGATAGCTAGTTAAATAGCTATCACACGTCAACTCCTCGAAAGAGGATGGAGATATAGTCTATGCCACTGGTAACAGTGGGTTAAACATGCGTGAGACAGTTCGGTCTCTATCTGATGTGGGCGCAAGGATACTTGAAGAGGAGTTCTCTTCAGTACGAGAGGACCTAGAGAAACGAACCTCTGGTGTTCCGGTTGTCCTGCCAAGGGCAAAGGCCGGGTAGCTATGTTCGGAAGGGATAAGCGCTGAAAGCATCTAAGTGCCAAGCCCCCCTCAAGAATAGGTATCCCTGGGTCGCAAGACTCTGAAGGCTGGTCGTAGACTACGACCTTGATAGGCGTGATGTGTAAGATCCGTAAGGATTTAAGCTAACACGTACTAATCAGCCAATCGGCTTAACCTTAAATTTTTTTGCGCAAGCAAAAAGATTTTATCCTAGCTTTCTCCAAGCAAAAGTGCTGAAAGCGAAGGATATGTTGAATCTCTCAAAGGTTTTTAGTAGTTTTACCGCAAGACCAAGTTTTCTGCGTTACTTATAAGTTGTTGTTCTCTTTGGAGCGCTTTTACCGGGGGGGAAACACCCGTTCCCATTCCGAATACGGAAGTTAAGCCCCTCAGGGCCGATGGTAGTGTGTTCGTAAGGGCATGTGAGAGTAGGTCGGTGCTCCTTAAATTAAATAAAAATGCCCTGTGGCTAAGTGATTAGCTGCAGGGCATTTTTATTTATCCCGAGGATTCCATAATTTTCTATTCAGGTTTGACGAGGGATCAATATTCACCCGCTAAGTTAATCGCTTAGCGGGGTTTTTTATTGTTAGATTCCGCTTCCTTTTTCGTCTACTAGAGTAGAAGGAGGCAGGCTATGAGAAAGAAAGAACTTGACAATGGTATTAAACGTATATACAATTGTATATACGAATATTCTGGTGAAATAGTGACAGGGGAATTAAAGTGGAGTACGCTAAAGAATATCAGGCTAAAGCTTACTCGACATATATCATTTGAAGAAATTGTTAAAGCTGATCTGGTTGGTTTCGTTAAGAATCATGCCCATAGTAATCAGAGAGTTTTAATATATGAATATAAGAGTTATATCTGGGCAGTTCCGTTTGTATTTGACAGAAAAGGCATTTTTTTGAAAACTATATATCCGAGCCGTAAATATAAGAAGCTTTATGAGAGAGGGGCATCCCATGAAAAATAAAAATGATTTTTACAAAAGGTTTAAATTGACTAAGGAAGAGCAATGGTATGAAGATCACGCCGAAGAATTTGTTCCGGTAACCGGGCCAGAGTATGACGCAGTCGTAGCGGCCCTTGAGCGCAAGAAGAAGGAAATGGTCTTGAATATGCGCATTAACCGGGACGATCTGGAAGCCATCAAGCAAAAAGCCCGCAAGGCCGGGATCAAATACCAGACGCTTATTTCCGAGATCCTGCATCGTGTTGCTAAGGCTTAGAGGGAATATGAAAAATAATAAACTTCTGAAACGTATAAAAGAAAAGCCGGTTGATCCGCTATGCTATGGATTAAGGATGTTGGAAAACACGAAAGCGCTTTATGAACAAAATCCAAATTTACCGCCCAACGTAAGAATGGCGAATATCCAGTTAGTTCAGAACGATATAGTCGCTTTTAAGAAAAAGCTAAAGAAGCGAATTCCTCTTGACGCCCATTTTTAAATCAGGTATACTTTTATTACTTCGTTGGAGAGGAAGGATTGTGCTACGAGGAAAGGCGCTGAGCAATCAGCGCCTTTTTTATTTTTCCCGCAGCCTGCGGAGTTGTATAAAAAAGAACAAGAGTCGGGGTTCACTGTTTCACTTCCACAGCCCCAGCTCTTGCGCGGAAGGGAGGACAACTATATGGAACTTTATTCTGCCCACCTTCCAATTAAAGTATACACTATTTAATGGCATTTACAAGGGGCGGGGTCAACTTTCTTCATTGCGAGGAGGCCGAAGGCCGACGAAGCAATCCCGGAGTTTGTCTGAAGTCTAATTAATCTCATTTACAAGGGGCGGGGTCAGATTAGTTTTTTAGGGGGGGATTTTTAGATTGACAACCCAATGCGCAAGGGTAGAATATCTCCGGAGGCATTTAAATGTTTGAACATTATCGTCAGCCGCTCCTTCCGCGCAAGGCATTTTATATACGCATGCTCTGCAGCATTGCCCTGTCTTTTTTGCTTCTTGTGGTCACTGTTCTGATCGGCGCAGCTGCATTCCGTTATATAGAGCACTTTGTCTGGATAGATGCTTTTTTGAACTGCCTGTTGATTATGACTGGCGTGGGTACGGTCGGGATTGTGAACAGTCCCGCGGGAAAGATCTTTACCGGCATTTATTCTATCGTAAGCACCATGGTTTTCTTCACCATCCTCGCCATCATTTTTACCCCGCTGTTACACCGCCTTATGCATAAATTCCACCTGGATTTGGATAAAAAGGGTTAGAAAGAATAAACTATAAACTTGAAGTCGCAATTTGCGACCTCAAGTTGGGGCGGTATTAGAAAGCTGCCATACGTCTCGAGAGGACGCGTCTGCCTTGTCTGTGTTTCTCGGGAACGCTCGCCCCGCCTCAACGTGGGTTTTATAATGCCCCTGCCGATTTTCTCGCTCTGACTATATTGTTCGAGCGAGCCTATCGGTTTCCCGTAGGGCGAGTCGAGAACAGTTCTAATTTATTTTGCTTCGGGATATTGTTCGCGCACGAATTTTTTCGCCGAGTGCTTCGGTTTACGTCTCGCGTCAGCTCGCTACTTTCGTCTTCTCGCGTTGGTAATTCGCTGCCGCTCGCCGTAAGCCCTCGCACTCATTTGCCGAAAAAATTCTAATTGTGCGCTCACAACATCCCTCGCAAAATCAATCATCTAAAACTATCTTCGCTAGAAAATCCGCTAGGCATTTTGAGGTTGACAAGGATATCAGTGAGCGTAGAATAAGGGTAATAACGATGATCTAATTATGTATTAGAATCGCAATTCAAGGAGAGGTTTTAAGAAAATCTAACCGTCCCTATTATTTGTTATTACTACGGAGGCTATTATGGCTTGGGAACCGATTTATAGGTATGCTCGTTTTGCAAGAGACGGAGATTTGCAAAGTGCCCTTAAGGTTAATAACCAATGTTTTATTCGCAAGGCACATAAATGTGGGAAAATATTTGGTGCTTCGAAATCTTGTTTTATCGCTTGTCCAAGCGACGCTTCCATTGAGACAATACTGGCTTTAATGTCAGAAAAACTTGCAAAAGTAGGAGTTGAACCGATTATAGCCGTGAAGGAAAGAGCTTATGGGCAGGATATTTTTTGCACAAAAATTTGTGGGAAAATAATTGAATCTAAATTTTGTATAGTAGTATTAGACGATACTATTGTGGGCAGTAAGTCTTTTCCAAACCCAAACGTATACTATGAATACGGGCTTATGACTTCATTGAGGAAGCATATTATTCCGCTTCAGAAAGAGAAATTGAAATTAGCATTCAACATACAAAGTTACGACACTGTTAAATATAGTGATATTAATATTTCTTCCGAACTTGATAGGGCAATTAAGGACGCAATCAAAATTAGCGAGTCATCAGAGAAAGTTGAGCAAGAAAGTCATATTAGCGATAAAACAATATTGAGGAAATTTGAGTTGGTAGGATTTGACCTCAAAAATGATGAGTGGTTTCTTAATGATGTTATCGATGATACTAATTTTAAGGGTTTTGGTCACAGTGAGAAAAGAGGCTACTTGTATTTAGGTAATATTTCATCTGAAAACGAATTTCAAATATATCTTGAAGATTTTGATATAGTTTTGTATAGGACGGAGAAAAAAGCCAAGGAAATAAAAGAAGAAATCCAATTCTATCAAAAAAGACAGGCAGAGGCTCAAGCTGAAGCACAAACACAGGAAGGTTACGTTGTGCCAGTTGGATTGCCGGGCATGAGAAGATCAGGATACCCGGTTAGAGAATTTACAGGTAAAATAAATGAAGCTGGAAAAAAGCTTAAATTGATGGAAAAGATATCCGTAGGATTCATTATTGCCCCACAATTAAATTCCGAAGAATTCCTTAAAAAATGTAAAGCCATTTTAAGTAAATATAATGGCAGGTATAAATTAGTTTGTTCTGATGTAGATAACAATATTGAGGTCGATGATATTAAGGTATCTTTAACAACGGTTACAAGCTAAGAAATAAAGAGGACAGTTATTATTTTTATGTAGGCCATAAGTTTCTGTGGTTTCAATAGTATCTAGGAAGGAGTAGATCTATGTTTAAGGGAAAGAATGTTAAATTAATTAATCCTGCTGCATGTACAGGTATAAATGTAAGATTAAGATGCCCTGTTTGTGGACATCTTGGGACTTTTGAGAGAGTAAAAGATATTAATGACTTAATGATTCATGTTCCAACTTCCGGGGCATTATATTTAGGCGAAAGATCATGTCCAAATATTGAATGTAGTGCGGTTATATTCTTTATTCGTGATACGAGTGGATATGTGGTTTCTTACCCTCCTCAGCGTATTGATTTTAACAAAGAAGGTATACCAGAGAATGTTAAAAAGACACTTGAAGAAGCTATCGAGTGTCACGCAAATCAATGTTACACAGCCTCTGCTATGATGATTAGAAAGACACTAGAGGAGATTTGCGAGGAGAAAGGAGCGAAGGGGGAAGATTTGCAGAAGCGTATAAAAGATTTAAGCAGCAAGATAATAATTCCAAAAGAACTTCTAGAAGGAATGGATGAGCTTAGATTGTTAGGTAACGATGCCACTCATATAGAATCACGACTTTATGAAAATATAGAAAAAGAAGAAGTTGATGTAGCAATTGAGTTTGCAAAAGAGATTTTGAAAGCAGTATACCAATATGAGCATTTGTTAGGCAGATTAAGGAATCTAAAAAAGAAATAGAAAATTGAGAGGATTGTTTTAATTCCTGAATCCCAACCCCTCAAAAGGGTTTGGGGAGATTGGGGTTGGTGGCATATTTAAAAAGGAGGGGGAAGATGGCGAAGTTTTTTATGTACGGAAAATATTCAAAGGATGCAGTGGAGGGTATCTCGGCCGATAGGACTATAAAGGCGCTTGATGTAATAGCCAAGGCCGGCGGTAAGGTGAATTCCATGTACGCGCTTCTTGGGAAATATGACATAGTGCTTATTACGGATTTTCCCGGAGTTACGGAAGTAATGAAGGCATCGGTTGGGTTAAATAAGCTGACAAATATCGCCTTTACCAGTTTTCCCGCAATCCCCATGGAGGAATTTGATAAGATCCTTTCGTAAGTAAAGGAGACGGTTCTGATTTCTAGAGATCCCAGGCCCGAAAGGGCTTGGGATTTTTTGTGCTTGTTTTTTGTTTGGGGGCTGAAACGGGTTGAGGTATAATAAGTTAATGAAGTGTTATTATGCTGTATTGATTTGTCTTTTTTTATTCTGCGGATGCCAGGATAATGCTTCTGTCACAGGGCCTTATCCGGTAATGGGCTTTGCCAGCTGGTATGATCCCTGGTTTGTTGCTTCTGGAGAAAGATATCATAAGCATAAGTTTACCTGTGCTATAAGAAACAGAGACTTTGGGAAATATTATCTGGTATGTAACCTGGACAATAATAAATGTGTGGTAGTTAAGCATAATGATTTTGGTCCGTCGCTCGAACTATTTAAGCGCGGGAGGATCATTGATTTAAGCAGGTACGCCTTTTCCAAGGTAGCAGATTTAAAAAAAGGGTTAATGCGGGTGAGAACCGGAGAGATTTACGCGGGGCAGGTGGATCAATAAAGGGCTTGGGATTTTAGTTTATAGGGGCTGGCTATTTCGGGATTGACAAAGGAAGTGGGAGCGGTAAAATAGACGTGTGATCATTAAAAATATTTTCAAAATTCCTGCCTGTAAAAAGGATCGCGAGTTCCTGGAAACGCTGCTTCGTTTGCCGCGGCTTAGGCTGGAGCGAATAATTTCCTTTGGCCAGCGGACACCTCCCGGAGAGTGGCTAAGAGAGCCTCAAGGTGAATGGGTGGTTCTGCTTAGTGGTTCGGCAAAACTAAACTTTTATAAGCGTAAAGCACGGGTTATGAAACCGGGCGATTACATCTTTATCCCCGCGGGATTGCGCCACCGCGTGGAAAGCACGCACCATAATAAGCCATCGGTATGGCTGGCATTGCACTTTAAAAAATGAAAAAGATGACATTGAGCGATTTGCGCAAGCGGGCGGTAGAGCTGGGGGCGAAGAAGGCTAAGATCATTGCGGCTTCATCGATTAAGACCGCTGCGTGGGTCAGATACAAATGCCAGTACGGATGCGATGGCTACGGCGGATGCCTGACCTGCCCGCCGTACTCGCCTACCCCTAAAAAGACGCAGAGGATAATTGATTCCTATTCCAAAGCCATACTTATCCATACGCCCAGAGGATGGAAGACGGATATCTCTGGAATTGTTTTAAAATTGGAGAGAGAGGCGTTCTTGGCCGGTTATTACAAGGCCTTCGGCATGGGAGCGGGCCCTTGCAGGCTGTGCCGGGAATGCGACTTTGATAACGGCTGCAGGCATTCAGATAAGGCCAGGCCGGCTATGGAGGCATGCGGGATAGATGTATTTAGAACTGTGCGCAATAACGGTTTTACTATTAATACGGTTAAGTCGCTTCAGGACAAGGTTTCTTATTTTGGCCTGGTGCTTATTGAATAGATAAAAAGGACGATTATAATTCTTAGATATCCCAAGCTCGAAATTGCTTGGGTTTTTTTGTGTCTGGCGTTATAATAAACCATTATTCAAGGAGGAGATAATATGTGCAGAAAAAAGCTTGCCTTGTTTATATCGGTATTGGCATTTTGTATTTATTTTCCCATAGTTGCTTTTGCCAAAGGTATTGTTGTCTTCGGGGACAGCCAGGCTGAAGAAGGTCACCGCAAAGTGGTCAGCGCGGTGGAAAAGGTCAAGCCGGAGATTATATTTAGAGTGGGTGACCTTGTTGATGATGGGGAAGACCCGGCGCAGTGGAAGCTGTTTAACGAAATTGAGGCTAATCTCTTGAAGTCAACAGAGTATTTTCCTGTCCTGGGTAATCACGAGAAGAATTCGCCCCTTTACTTCAAAAACTTTAAAATTCCCAACAACGGGCATTGGTATTCAGTGGACCGCGAAGGGGTCCATTTTATCGTCCTGGATAGCAATTCAGACCTAAGCGCGGGTTCAGAACAGTATCAGTGGCTGGTTTCTGATTTTCGTTCTATTCCCGCCTCTTCGAGATTCCGGATAGTTTTATTCCATCAACCCTTGTTTTCGGCCTCTAAGGCGCATGGGGATGATGAAAAGCATATCGGAGGTTTTTTGCTCCCGCTCTTCAAAGAGTACAACGTTAATCTGGTCTTAAACGGGCATGTCCATTGTTATCAAAGGTTCTTTTTTGACGGAATTAATTTTATAACCACCGGCGGCGGGGGTTCGCATCTGGTGGATGTGGATAAGCCCAATCCCTATCTTCGTTTTTCCGCTAAAACGTATCATTTCTGCACCTTGGAAGTTAAGGGCGATGTTTTACAGGTGAGATGCTTTGATCCGGCTCTCAATCTTATAGAAGAGTTGGATATCCCTAACACAAACGTAGCGCACCCGCAGGAACACCTTGAGGAGGCAGTCCGATAAATGGAATACACAAAAGGGAGTATTGGCAGAGTTTTCTTGGTCAAGTTTGAGGATGGAGATATCTTTATAGATAAACTTGGGGAATTGGCCGGGAAGGAGAAGGTCCGGGCCGCAACCCTGATATTCCTGGGCGCGCTTAAAAAAGGCAATCTGGTTACCGGGCCCAAAAAACCGGTGATACCGCCGGAGCCGAATAAGGTCAGTTTTAAGGATGGCTGGGAGGTGATGGGCATAGGCACTATTTTCGCCAATAAGCGCGGCCCACAGATACACATACATACCGCTATGGGCAAGAAGCATAAGGCGCTTACCGGCTGCGTGCGCGAGCAGGCCCGCGTATTCCTGGTTATCGAGGCAATAGTTTTGGAACTTAAGGGCGTGAAGGCAACTAAGGATATTGACCCCAAGACCGGCTTGAATCTCCTAAGGATATTATGATCCACTAATGGCTAAGATCAAGTTAGATTTACATGATATCTATAGTAACGGCAGGGCGATAGAAACAGAGCTCAGCCGCGTTATCAATGAGGCGGTGCGCAAGAGGATTTGTTTGGTTGAGATCATCCCCGGCAAGGGGAGCGGCCAGCTGAAAAAGAGCGTGCTGCGTTTCTTGGAACAGCCGGATATAAAGAGGCTGTATCACCGGATAGAGAAAGACGACAAGAACTTCGGCAGGATATTCGTGCATTTCAGGTTCTAAAAATCTGCATACGCCGCTTTTACAATAGCCTATCTTGAGGTATTATAAGTGTTTATAAAGCTAATAAGTTTGTAAAATCCCCGATCTTGTGCTATACTTTTAGTAGAAAGTCACTGAAAAATCCGCCGCAATAGCGGCGGAGCCGCCACGCAGTTTGGCGGAGGCAAACCGGCAGTAATGCCGGGACGCAAAGCTTCCGGTCCTTAAGGGGATAGCGGAGTTGCCAGCAAGCAGGACAACAATAGAAGCCCTTAAGGATCAACTTAAGGGCTTTATTTTTGAAAGTGTATTGAGGGGGTGTTTAAGATGAAAAACATGTTTTTTAATACACACAGAAAGACAAAAATCCTCATTATCGATGACGAGGAAGATGTCTGCGTTTATCTGAAATCAATATTGGAAAGAACGGGGAAGTTTGAAGCCTCCGCCACAACAAGCCCCATAGAAGGCATAGAGTTAGCTAAAAGCACGCATCCCGATGTAATACTCCTTGACATCATAATGTCGGAAATGGACGGGACGGAAGTAGCTGCGCAGTTATACGAAGATCATGACACCAGGGATATTCTTGTAATATTTGTCAGCGTATTGGTAAAGCCGCAGGACCTTAAAGAAAACGAGGGAAAGATCGGGGGACATCCGTTTATATCCAAGCCCCTGGACAAAGATGACCTGATAGCCCGCCTGGAGACCTTGCTTCAAGAAGCGCATGCCAAATAGACAATCTTGAAACTTCCTTGTACCCCCTTTTACCAGTACGGATAATTTTGACTTTAGGTTATATAAAGGATATAATACTGGCGTAACGAGTTTATCCTCCAGGGGGAGACTTTTACGCAATGGATAATGAGCCTGCTTAAAAATAAGCGATGACTCTGGAGCAAGAGAAAGATAAAAGGCTGTGGCTGAAAAAAGAAATTATGTAAGGTTTCCTGTTGAGGGAAATGTGGAATTCAAGCCCGAAGGCCCTGACGGAGATGTCGTTTTGGCCAGGCTGGTAGATATAGGGTTTTTAGGGTTGTGCGCGTTTTCAGATAAAAAAATAGAAGTGGGGACCCTGGTAGATTTTAATATATATATCAAGACCATCAGGGAGCATTTTTTGGGTAAGGGTAAGGTCTTATCCGCGCTGGAAGTAAGAAAATACAGAAAGGTTTTTTTCCGGACTTCCGTAGTGTTCAGGGATACGGATACGGATAAGATACTGTCCGTTTTAACCAAGATCGAGGATCATATCAATAAGGAAAAGAGAAAACGATGGCAATCCGGAGAAGCGGGCGTTGGCGTGCTTTAATCGTCTGTTCCCCGGGTTCATCAGGCAACAAAAAAACCCCTTCTTTTTGGGGTTTCTTTGTAGGTGATAGGCCTCGTAGCTCTCGCTATCGTTTGCCTTCCCTTTCGCCGCGAGGCGAACACTGTCCCAAATCCAATCTGGGCCAGGTGCCTCTCGTAAATAAAGTATGCCATATTTTTAGCTGAATTTCAAGTATGTTTCTTACCGACAATCTTAAATTGCGCTCGCGGCTGATCCTGGCTCCCATGTCAGGGATCACGGATCTCCCCTTTAGGCTGCTCAACCGCCGCTTCGGATGTGAACTGGCGTTTGTGGAGATGATCAATGCCCGTTCCCTGGGTTACAAAAGTAAAAAGACCCAGAGGCTGCTATCCACTGACGCTCAAGACCGGCCTTTAGGCGTCCAGTTGTTAGGCAAGGAACCGGCCTATCTTCTAAGGGCCCTGGACATACTTAATAGTTACAAATTTGACCTGCTCGATTTTAACGCCGCCTGCCCTGCTCCAAAAGTCACTAAAAGGGGAGAAGGGGCCAGTCTTTTGAAAGACCCGGAAAAATTGGGCGGCATACTCAAACTGCTGGTAGAAAATTCTCCTGTCCCGGTGACAGTTAAGATCCGCTTAGGCTGGGACAAGACCGAAAGTAATACGCGGGAGATCGCCTTGGCAGCGCAAGACGCGGGCATAAAGGCGGTATTCATTCATGGCCGCACCAAGATGCAGGAGTATCACGGCGATGTCGATTATGACGTTATCGCCAAGGTGAAAAAAGCCCTGCGTATACCCGTGATCGCCAGCGGTAATATTTTCTCCGGAGAATTGGCAAAACGGATGTTTGACGAGACGGGCTGCGACGCCGTGCTCATTGCCCGGGGCGCTCTGGGGAATCCCTGGATATTCCGGGAGATCTCCTATTTCCTGGAGCATGGTAAGGAACCCGCCAGGCCTTCAGTTATCTCTATAATTGAAATTATGTCAGGGCATCTGGATGCCTGCGTCGGTTTCTACGGAGAGAAGGCCGGGGTAGTCATTTTTCGCAAATTTTTCAGTTGGTATACCAAAGGTTTCAGGAAGATCAGGCCTCTTAGGGAGGGTTCTTCGCGCGCCAAGACTCAAGAGACCATGCGTGAGATGATCGAGGCCTGCGGCCGGTATCAGAAACAATAACTATAACTTCCAGACCCGCGGTGGAGAATACTTCCACCGCGGGTCTGGAAGAGTTTGGAAGATTAAGCCTATGCCAGAACGTTTGCAGGATAAGCCGGTGCGTTATCTAATTGGGATCTGCCTTGCCGCCATTTTTATTGCCGCGGCGGCAGTCAGGCTCTATCCGCTCATTGTTTCATCCGCAGAGAAAGAAAATGGAGTGCTGTTTTTCGCCGATAGCAAGCTTTACGCCACTCTCGCGTATAATATTTATTATGGTAAGGGTTTTTCCGTTACCGCGACTTCCGATAAGGGCGAGACCAATAGGCCATTCTTTAACCGCCCCCCCGGGTATCCCTTTTTTATGGCTTCTATAATGTCGATATTCGAAAGATATTATCCCCTGGATGTCTTCCGGGTCGTTTGCATTATCCAGGGGATCCTCGATGCCTTTTGTTGTTTGCTCGTCTTTTTGCTGGCGAGGATGTTTTCAAGGAGGTCGGTCGTTTTACCATTGATCTCTTCGGCGCTGTACAGTCTTTGTCCTTATAGTATTTATTACACAAGGGCTATCCTGGTTGAGAGCCTGACCGCTTTTTTGCTTACTATGTTTGTTCTGCTTGCAGTGACAGGTATTTCCAGGAAACAGCTCCGCTGGTTTTTTTACGCGGGATTATTTCTCGGGTTTTTGATCCTGATCCGCCCCGAATATCTCCTATTCGTGATAGTCTTCGCCCTTTTCTTGCTGATAACGCACAGGCGCGATAAGCGGTTTTTTTTGAGGATACTGGCAGTATACCTGGCGGGTATTATGATTACGGTTTTGCCCTGGAGCGCCCGAAATTACCTGCTCTCCAAAAGGCCGATCCTTGTTTCCATAGGGGTATTGGATAGCAACCTGTATTACGGGACATTCGAGAACCGTAACACCTGGCGGGGGTATACCCATGTTGCGAACATAGATTTTATTGATGCAGAAGAAAAGACGGAGGCGGCGTTATTACAAAGAACCTATTTTGACAAATTTAATAAAGGCGACATTGATGAGATTCTGGCCCTGGAAAAAGAATGCAAAAAATTGGCCTTGCGCAGGATCTTTGCCAGGCCCTTTCAAACCATAAGTAACTGGATTATAAAGATCCCTAACCTGTGGTATCAGAACAATATTGTCATGTATAGAGGCGAGCCCGGCGGGATCTTCTTTATATTCTATTTTATCTTTGCCGTTTACGCATTTCTCATGACGCGGGGACCGGCCAGGACGTTGATGGGGTTGATAGTGACTTTATTCATCTATCTTACTATTTTCTTCGTTCCGCTTCATGTCGAACCGCGGTTCAGTATACCGCTTTTGCCTTCGATAAACTGTCTGGCCGGTATTGGGATAGGGATGTTTTTTAATAAGCTAAAAAACAGAATATGGGTTGGACATCGTTAGGAAACTTGCAGGATAAGCCGGTGCGTTACCTAAAAGGGATCGGGCCTAAGCGGGCCGAGACATTAGGCAGATTGGGCATTCTGACAGCGCAAGACCTGCTCTATTATTTTCCCCGCCGCTATGAAGACCGCGCCAATCTTACCCCTATCAGCCAGCTTAAAGAGGGGGTTGTCCAGACTATCAAGGGAGAGGTTTTGCTCAAGGGACAGCGGCGAGCCTTGCGCCGGCGGAATTTTAGTATATTTCAGGTCGCGGTGGGCGATGATACCGGCAAGATCTCCGTAGTCTGGTTTAATCAGCCGTATCTGGCCAATTATTTTAAGCCCGGGATGCAGGTAGTGCTTTACGGTAAAGTTGAACGTTATGCGGGGCGATTGCAGATGTCTTCTCCGGAGTTTGAGATCATAGGCGACAGCGATAGCGAAGAAGAAAAAGATGAGACTTTACACGCGGGCAGGATCGTGCCTGTATATCCTCTGCCTGAAGGGATCAGCCAGCGCCTGCTGCGCAGGATAATCAAACACTCCCTTGATGAGGCAGTCGGGACCATGGCGGATTTTATGCCTATGGAGATACGCTCGCGCAATGCATTATTGAACCTGGCAAAGAGCCTGATCAATATACATTTTCCGGAGAATTTCGATCTTCAGGCCCAGGCCTGGCGCAGGCTCTGCTTTGATGAATTCTTCCTGTTCCAGCTGCCGCTGGCCTTACGCAAGCTGAAAAAAAGGGAAAAGAAAGGGTTGGTGCATACCGTAAAGGGAGAATTGTTAGACCGTTTTATAGCCGATCTTCCTTTCCGGCTTACGCAATCCCAGGAGGCCGTGATCAGAGAGATAAGCGTGGATATGGCCGGCACCTATCCTATGCATCGGCTTTTACAGGGAGATGTGGGTTCGGGTAAAACCGTTGTTGCTACTATTGCCGGCATTATGGCCATCCAGGGCGGCTTCCAGGCAGCCTTTATGGCGCCTACGGAGATACTGGCGAAGCAGCATTATGAAAAAATCAGGCATCAGGTGTCAGGCATCAGGTGTCAGGGAAAAACCATAAAGGTAGGGCTGCTTACCGGCAGCCTGGAGAAGAAAGAAAAAGAGAAGATGCTTAACGATATAAAAGAAGGTAAGGTTGATCTGGTGATCGGCACGCACGCGTTATTGGAAGGATCAGTGGAATTCAAAAATTTAGGGTTAGTGGTGATCGATGAACAGCATAAATTCGGGGTCGGGCAGCGCGCCCTACTGCCGCGTAAGGGGCGTCTGGAGCCCGACGTTTTGATCATGACAGCCACGCCGATACCGCGCACCCTGGCGATCACACTATACGCGGACCTTGACGTTTCGGTGATAAAGGAATCTCCTCTGGGCAGAAAGCCCATCACCACCCTGCATTTTAAAGAGAGCGACAAGGACAAGGTATACGATATAGCCAAAGAGCAGTTGAAGCTTGGGCGTCAGGCGTTCATCGTCTATCCGGTAATAGAAGAGTCTTATGCCCTGGATATGGCAGGCGCCAAAAGAAGATACGCGGAGCTAAAAAAGGCAGAATTCAAAGAATACCGGCTTGGGCTTATCCACGGCAGATTGAAGCAAGATGAGCAGGATGAGGTGATGCAGAAGTTCCTGCAGAAGAAGCTGGATGTGCTGGTGGCTACTACTGTCCTTGAGGTGGGCATAGATATACAAAACGCGACCTGTATGATCGTGGAGAATGCCCAGCGTTTTGGATTAGCTCAACTGCATCAGTTACGCGGCCGCGTAGGCAGGGGTACCCAGGAATCATATTGCATTATGATCTCTTCCGAAGAGGCTGAAGTGCCCGCGGCGCGCCTTGAGGCAATGGTGAGATATAGCGACGGTTTCCGTATAGCTGAAGAGGATTTGAAGATACGCGGCCCGGGAGAATTCTTTGGCCGGCGCCAGCATGGGCTCTCTGAATTCAAGATCGCTAATCCCCTGACCCAGATGCAGCTTCTGAAACTCGCGCGGGAGGAGGCGATCAGGCTCATAGGGACTGATCCGCTCCTACAACTGCGCCAGAACACATTGCTTAAGGAAAGATTGCTGCGGCAGTTTCCCGAATACGAAAGGCTTATGGTGGTGGGTTGAT
The DNA here is from genome assembly GCA_026387405.1 of Candidatus Omnitrophota bacterium. GTDB lineage: Bacteria > Omnitrophota > Gorgyraeia > Gygaellales > Profunditerraquicolaceae > JAPLLP01. Next base: position 17,563 of record JAPLLV010000053.1, on the reverse strand, counting down.
GCGCATAATATCGGGAAAATATAAAGGCAGGACGGTCCAGATGCCCAGCGGTATAAGGCCGACACAGCAGAGGGTGAGAAAGGCCTTATTTGATATTCTGGGGGATATGCAAGGGCTATCTTTCCTGGAGTTGTTCGCCGGTTCGGCGGCAGTAGGATTTGAGGCAAAGTCTTATGGCGCGAAAGAGGTATTTTTGGTAGAGAATAACTCCCTGTGCCTGGAAACGATCAGGAAGAATATATCCTCACTGGGAGACTCGGGTTATCAGGTCATCGGCCTGGACGCAGGGGCAGCAATAAAAAAATTAAACCGCGAAGGCAAGCTATTCGACATAATCTTCGTGGATGCTCCCTATCATAAAGGTAAGATCGGGGAGGAATCATTGTCAAAAAGAACCTTGCAAATAATAAGTGCCTATGATATATTAGCTGAACTTGGTTTTGTGGTAATACAGCATTTTAAAAAAGACATTCTCCCAGACGCCCTGGGTGATTTACATTTATTTAGGCAATCTCAATACGGCGACACATCCCTGTCGTTTTATAGAAAAAGAGAGGTTTAAGTTGTGCCAAACAGCCATATACCCGGGTACCTTTGATCCGGTGACTTACGGCCATATCGATATCATTAAACGGGCGCAGGGCATATTTGGAGAAATTGTAGTCGCGGTTGCGCGTAATGCCCATAAAAAACCCTTGTTTAGTTTGCAGGAGAGGGTCGATATGCTTAAAAAAGCCACTGCAGATCTAAAAGGAGTTACTATAGATAGTTTTGACGGGCTTGTGGTTGATTACGCGCGTAAGAGCAAGGCCTCGGTATTAATCCGTGGCCTGCGCATGTTCTCTGATTTTGAATACGAATTTCAGATGGTCCTTACTAACAGGAAGCTTGGGCCTGAGATCGAAACTATATTTCTCATGCCGCAGGAAACCTATAGCTATATTTCGTCCAAATTATTAAAAGAGGCTGCCAGCCTTGGGGCGGACCTGTCTTATTTTGTCCCGGACTATATCGCGAAGGCCCTGAAGGCCAAACTTAAATGAACCCCGTACCTTCGATTTCAAACTTAAGTATTTATGTTTAAATATGGAATAGCGAGTAATGGAGAAGGTACGGGGTGAAAATATTCCTTAATCAAATTTCACCCGAAGGGGTGGTTGTAGAAGAACAGGCCGGGGCTGCGGAATTGGATATTTCGTCCGATGTCCTGGTCTTAGAAGGCCCGGTAGGCATCCGCGCCACGGTCAACCGCATCACCAATGCCGTTACCGTGGATATGGAGCTATACGCTAAGATCAGGGAAGTCTGCAGCTTGTGCCTTGAGGAATTCAAGGTAGATTTCCGCAAAGGTATTCAGTTTAATTACGCGGTAAATGCCCCAGATCTATCAATAGACCTGAACCAGGATATCCGCGAAGAGATGATCCTGGATTATCCCATGAAACCTTTGTGCCGCCCGGATTGTAAAGGCCTGTGTCCCGGCTGCGGCAAGAATCTAAACGAAGGAGGATGTTCCTGTGCCACTGCCAAAAAGACGACACTCTAAGGCGCGCGGAAGAAAGCGCCGAACACACTGGAAGTTATCGCAGACAAACTTGGTCCCCTGCCCTCAATGCAAACAGCCGAAGCCTTCACATCAGGTTTGCAAGGTATGCGGTTATTATGACGGCCGCCAGGTAATGGAGATTAAGGTCAAAGAGAAGAAAAAGAAGAAGGGCGCTTAATAACAGATGAAGATCATAGTTGATGCTATGGGCGGAGATCACGCTCCGGAAGTGGTGGTAGCCGGAGCGATCGCCGCAGTGACGGAATACCAGATCGATGTTGTGCTGGTGGGCGATGAAGAGAGAATAAAGCGCCTCCTGGATAAGCACAAATATAGCGGCAGCCTTATTACGATCCATCCCGCCCCGGAAGCCATAGATATGTCTGAATCCGCGGCAGCCAGCGTGAGGAGGAAGAGACAGTCTTCTATTGTGCTGGGGGTGGAGCTTGTAAAAAATGGGCAGGGTGACGCCTTTTTTAGCGCCGGCAATACCGGCGCGGTAGTCTGCGCCAGCGTCCTTGCCATGGGCTTGCTGCCCGGGATAGAGCGACCGGGGATCGCGATCGTAGTCCCTACGTTAAAAGGTATATCGCTGGTCATAGATGTGGGTGCCAATATCGACCCCAAGCCGCTGCATTTATTGCAGTACGGCATCATGGGCGATGCCTATGCCCGGTATATATTAAAAAAGACTGACCCCTCCGTGGGGCTTTTGAATATCGGCGAAGAGGAAACTAAAGGCACGGATTTTGTCAAAGAGACGCACGAGCTTCTCTCTAAGAGCCCGCTTAATTTCATCGGTAACCTTGAAGGAAAATACTTATTTTCCGGCAATGCCGATGTTATTATATGCGACGGCTTTGTGGGGAATATTGCCCTCAAGGTCTCCGAGAGCCTGGCGGAGACGGTGAATGTCTTCCTGAAACAGCATATCCTGAGCACATTTTGGGGCAGGCTGGGGGCGCTTATGTTAAAATCAAGCCTCAGGGGTTTTAAGAAGAAACTGGATTATGCCGAACATGGCGGGGCGCCGCTTCTGGGTGTTAACGGCGTGGTGATCATAGGGCACGGGCGTTCCAATGCCCACGCCATAAAAAATGCCATACGCGTGGCCAAGGAAGAAGTGGAGCGTAAGTTCAACGAGAAGATCTTAGATGCTCTGGGAAAGCTGGGGTAATTTTAAATGAAAAAAGTAGGGATAATCGGGGTTGGTGAATATCTGCCCAAGAAGATATTAACGAACGCGGACCTGGAAAAGATGGTAGATACTTCCGACGAGTGGATCGTCGCCCGCACGGGAATAAAAGAGAGACATATAGCCGCAAAAGTTGAGGCGTCTTCGGATATGGCGCTTCAGGCTTCTTTGCAGGCATTAGAGAGCGCCAGGATAAAACCGCAGGACCTGGATTTGATCATCGTGGCTACGATCACTCCGGATATGCCTCTTCCTTCCACCGCCTGCGTATTGCAAAACAGCCTTCAGGCGAAAAAAGCATTTTGTTTTGATGTGTCTGCCGCCTGCGCGGGTTTTATCTATGCCCTGACAGTGGCGCAGCAGTTTATTGCCCGGGGAGGCTGTAAAAATGCCCTGGTTATAGGCGTAGAGAAGTTGTCCAGCATCACGGATTGGAAGGATCGTAATACCTGTGTTCTGTTCGGCGACGGAGCCGGGGCAGCGGTTTTGAGCGAGGTGAAATCCGGGGGCATACTATCCAGTTACCTGGGCAGCGACGGTTCGGCGGGAGAATTGTTAATGGTTCCTGCCGGCGGCTCAAGATTACCGGCCAGCCACGATACCGTTGATAAACGTATGCACTATGTCAAGATGCGCGGGAACGAGCTGTTTAAAATAGCGGTAGTAACCATGACCCACGCAGCCCAGATTGCTTTAAAACAGGCGGGCCTGGAATGCAAAGATGTTGACCTGGTTATTCCGCATCAGGCGAATATCCGTATCATTATGGCTATGGCCAAGAAATTGAAGTTATGCGAAGATAAGATATACTTGAATATCGAAAAACACGGTAATATGTCATCTGCCTCGACCATAATCGCCCTTTCTCAGGCAGTAAAAGAAGGCAGGGTCAAGAAGGGGGATATCATCCTTCTTGATGCCTTTGGTTCAGGCCTGACCTGGGGCGCCTGCGTGATTAAATGGTAAAGGATCTTCTCGACTTCGGCCTCGCTTATACTCGGCCTCCGCTCGAAGAATATTGTTCGAGCGAGCCCCGAACGAAGTGAGGGGTGAGTCGAGAACAAGGGGTTATTATGGTAGCGTATCTCTTTGCGGGCCAGGGCAGCCAATATATAGGAATGGGCAAAGACCTATATGAGGCATTCCCCGGCAGTAAGCGGATCTTTGATAAAGCGGATAAGGTTTTGGGTTTTTCGTTGTCACGACTTTGTTTTGAAGGCCCAAAAGAGGAATTAACCAAGACTAATAATGCGCAGCCGGCGATCCTGGCCATGAGCATTGCCGCGCTGGAGGCGTATAAGACGGTCGCTAGTCGTTCGTCGTTGGTCGTTAGTTATGCGGCGGGTTTGAGCGTGGGGGAGTATTCGGCGCTGGTTGCGGCAGGGGCTATAAGTTTTGAAGACGCGGTATACCTGGTCAGGCGCCGGGGAGAATTTATGGAGGAAGAGGCAGAAAAAAAACCAGGTAAGATGCTTTCGCTGATCGGCCTGGACCTGGAAGCAGTGAAAAAGATATGCCTCCAGGCGCATACCGAGATCGCTAATATTAATTGTCCGGGACAGATAGTGGTATCCGGCGGGATAAAGAATATAGAGGAAGCGCAAGGTTTAGCCAAGGCAGCGCAGGCAAAAATGACTGTGCAGTTGGAGGTGAGCGGCGCCTTCCATTCCTCTTTTATGCAGGGCGCTTCTTTGAGGCTGGAAAAGGAATTATCTAAGATCAGGTTAAATTTACCCCGGATCCCCGTGATAAGCAATGTTACGGCGCTTCGGTTTAGTTCTCCTGAGGATATTAAAGAGAATTTAGTGAAACAGGTTGCCTCCAGCGTTCTTTGGGAAGATTCGATGAAATACATACTGGCTCAAGGAACAGGGAATTTTGTCGAATTCGGCCCCGGAAAGGTCTTAAAAGGACTTATGCGCAGGATCAACCCCGAGGCAGAGGTTATAAATATAGAGAAGAAAGAGGATGTTTTAGCGTTTAGCGGATAGCGTTTAGTTTTTCTATCCGCTCTACGCTATACGCTCTACGCTAATCATTTATAAGGAGCGACATATGCGGTTAAAAGACAAGGTAGCTTTAGTCACGGGTTCGGCGCAGGGCATAGGCAGAGAGATCGCGTTAGTCTTTGCCCGCGAGGGCGCAGATGTAGTTATAAGCGACATCAACCTGGAAAAGGCAAAGCAAACCAGCCTGGAAATAGAGTCTTTGGGGAGAAAATCCCTGGCCCTGGAATTAAATGTGGTAAGCCCGCAAAACGTGGAAGAGGCACTGAATAAAATCCTTGACAAATTTGGAAAGGTTGATATATTAGTTAACAACGCAGGCATCACCAAAGACGGTTTGCTCATGAGAATGAGCGAACAGGACTGGGATGCGGTCATAAACGTAAATCTTAAAGGTACTTTTAACTGCACCAAGGCCGTATCCAGGGTGATGTTGAAGCAGAGAAGCGGCAAAATAGTAAATATTGCTTCGATCATTGGCATAATCGGTAATGCCGGTCAGGCAAATTACTCTGCCAGCAAGGCAGGGATAATCGCGCTGACCAAGACTGCGGCCAAGGAATTGGCCAGCCGCAGTATCAACGTGAACGCGGTGGCGCCGGGTTTTATTCAGACCGACATGACCGCGAAGCTTTCGGAAGAGCTAAAGAGCAAGATGCTCGCGAATATCCCGCTTAATAAGCTGGGGCTTCCGGTAGACGTGGCCAACGCCTGTTTATTTCTAGCCTCGGATGAGGCGCAGTATATTACGGGACAGGTCATCGTAGTGGATGGCGGCATGGTGATGTGATTTTCTGATCCGTAGGATGCGGGTAAATCAAGGAGGAAAAAAGAATGGCAGTACAAGATAAGGTGAAGTCGATCATAGCAGAGCAGTTAGGGGTAAAGGTAGAAGAGGTGGTTCCCGAGGCGTCATTTATCGATGACCTGGGCGCAGATTCATTGGATACGGTAGAATTGGTTATGGCATTGGAAGAGGAATTCGGTATTGAGATTCCCGATGAGGATGCCGAGAAGATAACGACCGTAGGGGACGCCGTTAAATATATCGAGGAAAAAACAGCCAATAAATAACCTTTTTGTATAGATCGACAATATTAATACCCCGCCTGAAAGTCGGCGGGGTATTTTATAAAAGACAACTATATGAATGAACATAGAGTAGTGGTTACAGGTTTAGGGATAATTTCTCCCGTAGGCAACGACGTGCCTGCTTTCTGGGAGGCTTTGAAACAGGGGAAGTCGGGAGTTGGTCCGCTTACCAGTTTTGACGCCTCTAAGTTTGATTCGCGCATTGCCGCGGAGATCAAGGGTTTTGACCCGGCCTTATACGGTTTATCAAGCAAAGACACTAAGCGCATGGATAAATTTGTGCAATATGCGGTGGCCTCCGCGCACCAGGCAGTGAAGCAGGCGGGTTTAGATCTTGCCAAAGAAGACTGCAGGCGCATCGGCGTATTGATCGGTTCAGGTATCGGGAGCCTGCGTGTTATCGAAGAACAGCACATCGTATACCTGGAAAAAGGCCCTTCGAAGCTGTCACCTTTTCTCATCCCCATGCTTATAGTGAATGAGGCCAGCGGCCATGTGGCGATCATCTTTGGCCTTAAGGGGCCTAATTCCTGCGTGGCTACTGCCTGCGCCTCCGGCTCGCACGCTATTGGCGATGCCTTTAAGATCCTGGAGCGGGGAGATGCCGATGTAATGATCACCGGTGGTACCGAAAGTTGTATTACGCATTTGGGTGTGGGCGGTTTTTGCGCCTTAAAAGCGCTTTCACAGAGGAACAACGATCCTCAAGGTGCCAGCAGGCCGTTTGATAACGAACGCGATGGCTTTGTCATGGGTGAAGGCTGCGGTTTAGCCGTTCTTGAGACCCTGGAGCACGCTACTAAGAGGAAGGCGCAGATCCTGGCTGAGATAACCGGATACGGTTGTTCCTGCGACGCCTATCATATTACTGCCCCTGATCCTGACGGCAGCGGCGCGGCCCAGGCAATGACCGAGGCCCTGAAAGACTCAGGGCTTAATCCCCAGGACGTAGATTATATCAACGCCCATGGTACCTCAACCAAACTCAACGACAAGATCGAAAGCCTGGCCATAAAAAAAGCCATGGGCGAACACGCCAAAAAGGTCATGGTCAGTTCCACCAAATCCATGACCGGCCATTTATTAGGGGCTGCCGGCGGAGTGGAATTTGTGGTATGCTGCCTGGCCTTAAAAGACTCGGTTGTGCCTCCCACCATAAACTATAAATATCCAGACCCTGATTGCGACCTCGATTATGTCCCTAATACTGCCCGCAATAAAGAGCTCAATGTCTGCATCTCCAATTCTTTAGGATTTGGCGGGCATAACGCCACCCTTGTGGTGAGGAAATTTATTAAGTAGATTAGCGTATAGCGTAGAGCGTAGAGCGTTTAGTACTCTACGCTATCCGCTATCCGCTAAACGCTAAAGATCATGGGTTATACAATTGCTGAAAAGATTTTGCTTGCGCATACGGATAAGAAAGAAATCAAGCCGGGTGAATTTATCGAGGCCAGGCTGGATCTGGCCTTGGGCAATGATATTACCGCTCCCCTGGCTATCGCGGAATTCAAGAAAGCGGGTTTTACTAAGGTTTTTGACCGCGAAAGGATAGTTTTAGTCCCGGATCATTTTGCGCCGGCAAAGGATTTACGCAGCGCCAACCAGTGCAAGGTCCTGGCGGATTTTGCCAAAGAACAATCCCTGAAGAATTATTTTGAGATCGGCTGCATGGGGATAGAGCACGCGCTTTTGCCGGAACAGGGGTTGGTTAAACCCGGAGACCTTGTGATCGGGGCAGACTCCCATACCTGTACTTATGGCGCGCTGGGATGTTATTCTACGGGCGTAGGTTCAACTGACCTGGCCCGCGGCTTTGTTGACGGTAAATGCTGGTTTAAAGTGCCCCCAAGCGTCAAATTCATTTATAAAGGTAAGCTCGCCAAATGGGTGGGAGGGAAAGACCTGATCTTATTTACCATCGGAAAGATCGGGGTGGACGGCGCTATATATAAGGTAATGGAATTTGGCGGCCCGGTTATCCGCAGGTTGGGTATGGATGACCGTTTTTCCATGAGTAACATGGCTATTGAGGCAGGAGGCAGGGCGGGAATTATAGAGCCGGATGAGGTTACGTGGGAGTATGTTAAGCAAAGTCAAAAGGAAAAAGTCCAAGTTAGAAGCCAAAAGTTTAAAATCCGATCCAGATGCCCATTATGAGAAGACGTATGAGTGGGATGTGTCTGGTTTAGTACCTCAGGTAGCCTGTCCGCATCTTCCCAGCAACGTTAAACCGGTAAGCGCATTAAAAGATGTCAAGATAGATCAGTCGGTAATAGGCTCTTGCACTAACGGCAGGATCTCGGATCTGCGTATCGCTGCCAAAATACTAAAGGGTAAGAAGGCCGCCCCCGGAGTAAAGTTGTTGATCTTTCCCGCTACCCAGAAGATATACCTGGAGGCGGTTAAAGAAGGATTGGCAGAGATATTTGTGCGCGCGGGAGGGGTTTTTTCCACACCTACCTGCGGCCCGTGTTTAGGCGGGCATATGGGGATATTGACCGAGGGGGAAGTAGCTATCGCTACTACCAATCGTAATTTTATCGGCAGGATGGGCAGCCCTAAATCATTTGTATATTTGTCAAATCCGGCGGTGGCAGCGGCTTCGGCGATCACCGGAAGGATTACTCACCCAGGTTTATTATAGCGTATAGCGGATAGCGTAGAGCGTAGAGTTAAAACTAAACGCTAAACGCTAAACGCTAAACGCTAAACGCTAAACGCTAATGATCATTAAAGGCAGGGTCCATAAATTCGGCGATGACGTAAATACCGACGATATTATTGCCGCCAAGTACCTGGTCTCTACCGATGCCGAGGAGTTGGGTAGGCATTGCATGGAAACCATCCGCCCTGATTTTGCCAAGAATGTAAAATCAGGGGATATCATTGTCGCGGGAAAGAACTTTGGCTGCGGCTCTTCGCGCGAGCATGCTCCGTTGGCGATCAAAGGCTGCGGGATAAGCGCCGTAGTGGCTAAGAGTTTTGCCGCGATATTTTTCCGTAATGCCATAAATATAGGCCTGCCGTTTTTGGAGCTGGGCGATACATCCGCGATTTCCGACGGCGACGAGATCGAAATAGACCTGGGCAGCGGGGTAATTAAAAATATTGCCCGGAATATCAATTATAAAACCGAACCTTTCCCTGAATTTCTGCAAGATATCGTAGAAGAGGGAGGGTTAATGAATTATATTAAAAAAAACCATTAGAGGAGTTATCCCTGATCGCTTCGCTCCAGGGATTTCGCTGGATAAAAACTTAGAGGTGCTCAATGTACAAAATAGCGGTTATCGGAGGGGATGGAACAGGGCCGGAGGTAGTGCGCGAAGGCCTGAAGGTAATGCAGGCGGCAAGCAAGAAGTTCGGATTTAAATATGAAACAAAAGATTTTGACTTCACCGGCCAAAGGTATTTGAAGACCGGCAAGCTTGTGGATGATGGCGATATCGAAGAATTAAAGAAATATAACGCGATTTATCTTGGCGCAGTGGGGGACCCTAAGGTAAAACCCGGCATTATTGAGACCGGGGTATTGCTAAAGTTAAGGTTCGCTCTTGATCAGTATATTAATCTGCGTCCGGTTAAACTTTATAGCTCCACATACTGTCCTTTAAAAGATAAGAAACCGGAAGATATCGATTTTGTGGTGGTGCGGGAGAATTCCGAGGGCCTATATAAAGGTATGGGTGAGTTCCAAAAGAAAGGCACCAAAGACGAAGTCGCTATCCAGATCTCTTATAATACGCGCGGGGGCGTTGAGCGCTGCATCCGCTATGCCTTTGAATATACCAGAAAGCGTAATAAGAGGAAGAAGCTTACTCTTTGCGGTAAGACTAATGTCTTGACCTATGCCTGGGATTTGTGGGAAAGGACTTTCAACGAGGTGGCCAAAGAATATCCGGATGTTACTACCGACTACGCGCATGTGGATGCCACGACCATGTGGTTTGTCAAGAACCCCGATTGGTTTGATGTTATCGTCACGGACAACATGTTCGGAGATATTATTACGGACCTGGGGGCGATGATCCAGGGCGGTATGGGTATTGCCGCGGGAGGCAACATCAATCCGCAAGGGGTATCCATGTTTGAGCCTATCGGCGGAAGCGCTCCTAAATACACGGGTAAGAATGTGATCAATCCTCTGGCTGCGATTTGCGCCGCAGGGATGATGCTGGAGAATTTAGGTGAGGTAAAGGCCGGAAAGGCGATCGAGGACGCGGTGATCAAGATAGTAGCGGCAAAACTTAAATCGCTTGCCGCCGGAAAGATGGGTTATTCTACGCAGGAAGTCGGGGATTTAGTAGCAGCAAATCTTTGATAATTTTGAGCAATCTTTCCACATGGGGGTGTTAGGGCCGGGTAATATTTTCAGGAAAGAGATGCCGCGTGAAAGAAAAATACAGGAAATTGATCTGGGGCATACTGGTAATTATTGTTTTTGCAATTGCCTTAGTGCTCAGGCTGTATCCCTTTAGCGGTCTTTCTTCACAGGATCCCAACCCCGTAGTCTTAGTCTCGGACAGTTTTGTATATACCGCCCTGGCCTACAATATATTTAAGGGCCAGGGGTATTCAATAACCGGCCCTCAAGATAAAAACCCTACCGCGAGGCCATTCTTTAATCGGCCGCCGGGTTACCCATATTTTATGGCAATGGTTTTTGCGCTTTTTGGGAAAAGTCACCGTTTCGATATCCTTAGGGTAGTCTGTATCATTCAGGGTGTACTCGATGCGTTTTGTTGTATCCTGATATTCTTCATAGCAACAACCATATATCCCCGCTCGCCATTACCGGCGTTTATTTCCGCGTTAATATATAGTCTTTCGCCGTACAATTTATATTACACGCAAGTGGTGCTCACAGAGTCGCTGGCCTCTTTTTTGCTCGCCGTATTTGCTTTGTGCGCAGTCAAGGCATTGGATAAAAAAGGGCTGCGTTGGTTTTTCTATGCGGGGTTATTCCTGGGCTTTGTGATCCTGACCAGAGCCGAATACTTGTTATACGCGTTGGTTTTTGTTGCGATATTATGGTTCATCAACAGAATAAATACCAAGTATGCTTTAAAAAGCATTGTGGGTTATCTCTGCGGCGTGCTTATCGTGCTATCTCCGTGGAGTATCCGGAATTACGCGCTTTCAAAGAGGATGATCCCTGTTTCGCTGGGCGCGGTGGATATGAGTTTTTATATGGGCACCTTTGAAAAGCATAGTGCCTGGAAAGGGTATAAGGCTATTCCCGATACGGATTTTATTGATCAAAGCGAGAAGCAGGAGTTCCTGGGCATACACCAAAGTTATTTGAAGGTGTTTATGGAAGGTAATCTCCGGGATATTATAGCCTTGGAAAAAAGGTGCAGGGTTTTGACCTGGAGAAGGATTTGTTTTATGCCTGCTAAAGTATTTAAGAACTGGTTTAGTAAGATTCCTAGTTTGTGGTACCAATTTTACACCCCTCTCTATAGAGGCGAGCCTGACGGAAGGCTTTTTGCGCTCTTCTTTTTATTAGCCTGTTGCGCTTTTATTGCCGCAAGAGGCATAGAGAGGATGTTTATGGCATTACCAGTTTCTCTTTTCGCTTACATTACTATCATATTCATTCCTTTGTATGTAGAGCCGAGATATATCGTCCCTTTAATACCTCTGGTAATTACTTTAAGCGGTATCGGATTAGCCAAGGCACTTAACTTTATTTTGGGGGATAAATAGATGAAAAAATATAATGTTGTGGTTATCGGGGTCGGCGTAGTGGGGATCGAGATGCTCAGGGTTTTAAGGCAGCGCAATTTTCCGATCGGAGAATTACGGGTCTTTGCGCGTTCGGCCAGGGATATCAGCGTTGACACAGAGAGATATTCCGTAAAACCGATCTCTCCCGAAGGATTTGAGGGTATAGATATTGCCTTATTTGCCGGGACCGAAGGCGAAAAAGGCGCGGCAGTGACCTATGCCGCCGAGGCGGTAAAAAGAGGCGCGGTGGTTATTGACAACGGCGCGGATTTCCGCATGGACCCGCAAGTACCTTTGGTCGTGCCGGAGGTAAACGCCAAGGATGTAAAAAAACGCAAAAAAGGTATCATTGCTAATCCTAATTGCTCTACTATCCAGATGGTGGTGGCACTATGGCCGATATATAAACAGGCAGGTATCAGGAGGATCGTCGTTACCACCTTACAGGCTTCTTCCGGAGCAGGCAAGGCCGCGGTGGAACAATTGAGGCAGGAAAATTCCCTTATTGCCGCAGGCGATTTTAGGTATCTTCATGCGAAAGTGGACGATAAGGTTTTGCCGCAGCAATTGGCATATAACGTATTCCCGCACATCGGTAGTTTCACAGACTGCGATTATACCAATGAGGAATGGAAATTAGTTAAAGAGACCCATAAGATAATGCACGATGATAAGATCAAGATTTCCGCCACTACCGTAAGAGTCCCGGTCAGGACCGGGCACTCCGAGGCAGTCTATATAGAAACCGCAAGACCAATCACCCCGGAAAAAGTCAGGGGCATACTTTCTAAATCTCCCGGGGTCAAAGTGCTGGACGACCCTAAGAATAATCTTTATCCTATGCCCAAGGACGCAGAGGGCAAAGACGATACTTTCGTCGGCCGTATCCGTAAAGACCCCTTTGTTAAGAACGGGCTTTGGTTGTGGGTGGTAGCGGATAACCTGCGTAAAGGCGCCGCCACAAACGCGGTCCAGATCGCTGAATGCGTAATATCAGAATCGAAATAGAGTATGACGGTTCAGGTTATGCCGGCTGGCAGGTGCAGAATAGTCCGCAGTGCACAGTCCACAGTCCACAGAAGAGAACTATCCAGGGGACAATAGAAAAAACCCTCCAGAAAATACTCAAAGAGAAGGTTAAGGTTATCGCTTCCGGCCGGACCGATGCCGGCGTGTCTGCCCTGGCCCAGGTGGCTAATTTCCATACCCATTGCGCCTTGCCTGTTGAGAAAATAAAAAACGCCTTGAATGCGTTGCTGCCTAAGGATATTGCCGTGTCGCGGGTGCAGGATGTGCCGTTAGATTTTCACGCTATCCGGGATGTCAGGTCCAAGGTTTACCGCTATCGTATCTTAAACCGCGCGCACAGGCCGGCATTGTCTCTCCGCGGGGTTTATTTTTGCCGCTTCCCCCTGGATTCAGGGTTGATGCGCCGGGAGGCGCGTGTTTTGATAGGGAGGCATGATTTTAAGGCCTTCTGCGCCAGCGGCAGTTCCGCGCGTTCTACGGTCCGCACTATAAAAAAAATTACCGTTGGAAGATATCCTTATGAATATCCGCGCTCAAACACCAAAGAGGATAATTCCTTGATCATCATTGATATCGAGGCAGACGGATTCTTGTATAATATGGCAAGGAGTATTGCCGGGACGCTGGTTGACATAGGCAGGGGCAGGTTCAAGAAGTCAAGCATGAAGAGCCTTTTGTCAGCCAGAGACAGGAGGCTCTCCGGGCCTTGCGCTCCCGCGCAAGGATTATGCCTGCTAAAGGTTAAGTATCCGTGCGCCAGAAAGCCACGAACTTCAGTTCATAGATGAATGGCTCTCTGGCGCAGGATTCCGCCCCGCGGGTGGAAGAGATTTTGGTGGGAGGGCTCCATTGATTATGTCAAAAAGCGGCTATAAGAGTTTCTCCTGGGATTTTTTTACCCTGCTTTTTGTGGCGGTATATTCGACTTTATCGTTTGCGCGCTGGCCGCTCCAGCCTCAGTTTATAGATATATATTACCACCTGCACACCGCCTGGGGGTTCTTGCAGGCAGGCGGTTATTCAAGCTGGGATTTCTGGCAATACGCCCCCTTTGGCAGGGTGCACATTTATCCGCCGTTTCTGCATATCGTTTTGGCCTTCTTCATCAAATTAGGCGTTGATATCGTCTTCCTGGCCAAGATATCTGAGGCTCTGACGCCCAGCCTTTTTTTATTTACGGTGTGGTATTTCGTGCGCAGGCATTTCGGCAGGCGCCTGGGGTTTTTCTCGGTATTTGCCTTCGGCTCATCGTTTTCTTTCTTCCTCTCCTTATTCAACAATATCCCGGCTACGTTCGCGATCATTCTGGGAATTCTGGCCGCGGATTGCCTGTTGCGGGGGCGTTTGCTGCGCTGCGCGCTTCTCCTGGCGCTTTCATACTATACGCATATCGGTGCCCCCTGGGTTTTTGCCCTGGCTATAATAATATTCGGCCTGCTTGAGAAGGGAAAGGCAAAGGTCAGCTTCGCGGTTGTTTTGTGCGCAATCATTATTGCCTTGCCGGTACTCTTAAGGGAGTTATTGGCCTTGAAATCCATTCAATTGACCGATATGCCTGACAGGTATTTCTGCGAATTTAAGGTCCTGGATTATATTCTGGCTTTATTGGGGGTTATTATAGCTGTTAAGAAAAAAGGGAAATACTATTTATTTGTCAGTCTTTTTCTAGCCAGCTTTATCTTTCTTTTGTATCCTTACCGGTTTTTTTCCGCGCAAGGGTTCCTGCCGATAATTTTTTTCTCGGCTATACTTTTGGATAGTTTGTACGAGAAATTAGCAACTACAGCCGTAAAGATGTCGGCGTTTTTCATTTTTTTCGGTTTTTTTATCCTTCTTTTTTCGCCCACCTTGCTTACGGAAAGAGCGCAGGGGCATGAAAGTGCCAAGCTTTATCTTTTTGATTCCGTGCTTCACGATATGCTTTTACCTTTGGAGAATAGGAGGATCGCTTCTACTTCGCTCTGGAATCCCGATGAATACATCCGGACCTCTGCGTTGATCAAGAAATATTCCCGGCCGAACGATATAATTTATGCGAATTATCACATTTTAAGCGCCTGCCTCGCCACCCTGTCCGGCAGGGCCAATGCCAGCGCCCTTTTTCCGGAGATCGACCCGGTAAAACATTTTAGCCCTTTTAGGGTAGCCAGGATAATCGTGCTCACTAAGGATAACAGCCCGGCGGCAATAAATTACGTGGTAGCCAAATATAAGCTTCGCTTTTTAGGTGAGAACAGGCTGTTGATCATTTTCAGCAATCCTCTGGCTAAGGCAGAGTTTATCGTGCCTAAGCCTTGCGTGCCTTTTTGGGTTATAGGCATGATCCTGTTGATTTTTGCCGCTGTCTTTATTTTGGAGGACAAGATCATGCCGCACAATTTGATAAAAAAATATTTGACTTAGCATGTAAATATGTTATACTTTTAGCCTTATGGATAAAACATACTTACCCAAAAAAGAAGACATTAAGCGCGGTTGGTACTTGATAGATGCCAAGGACAAGATACTGGGCAGGCTTGCTACCAAGGCCGCCACGATACTGCGCGGCAAACACAAGGTTATCTTCACCCCGCATCTTGATACAGGTGACGGCGTGATCATAATAAACGCCGCAAAGGTGCGTTTTACCGGCAGGAAGCTGAAACAGAAAGTGTATCGGCGTTATTCCGGTTATCCCGGCGGCTTGAGAGAGGTTGTTTTGGAAGATATGCTTAGAAAGAAGCCTACCACGGTAGTGCGGTTAGCCGTGCAGAGGATGTTGCCCAGGGGGGCCTTGGGAGACGATACAATAAAGAAATTAAAGATCTATGCCGGGGATGTCCATCCGCATAAGGGGCAGAATCCGAAAGTGTTAGAGGTATAAATCATAATGACAGACAATATTAGGACTATGTTTACAGGCAGGCGCAAGGAAGCAGTAGCGCGCGTTCGGCTTATACCGGGCAAGGGCCTTATTGTGATCAATAAAAAGCCTTTTGAGACGTACTTTATCCGGGAGACCGACAGGATCATTGCCAAGCAGCCTCTTATCGCTACGAACAGCATAGCTAAATATGACGTGTTGGCTAATATAAGGGGTGGAGGGCTTACCGGCCAGGCAGGGGCATTACGCCACAGCATTGCCAGGGCCTTATTGGATCTTGAGCCGGAGTTGAAAGAACTGCTGCGCAAGCACGGATTCCTGACGCGCGACCCGCGCACGAAGGAGCGCAAGAAGTACGGGCAGAAAGGGGCGCGGAAACGCTTCCAGTGGACTAAGAGGTAAATTTAGTCGATAGTTAATAGTTCATAGTCGATAGTAAAATAAGAAGAAGAGTAAAGTCCCGCGAGAAGCCCGCGGGATTTTTTTATTTATGCTTTTAAGATGCTCCTGGCAATTTTCCTGTTTTTCGTTCGCGTCGGGGCATTACCCCTGCTCGCTTACGCTCGCAGGGATTTCGCTAGACAAAAAGTTAAGGTGCTCAATTCGCGCAACCCCCGAAACCTTTACCTTAAAAAATATTATTTAGGTATATGTTTCGGGGTAATTGTGCGTTCACAATATCCCGAGCAAACGAAAAGCGCAACTTCGGTATTAAATGCACCTGGCGGATTTTCGAGCGAATGGAGATTTTAGCCAATGGAGCTTGAGCATTGAGGGAATCCCGGTGGAGTCCGCCGCAGGCGGACGACAACTCCGGGATGGCGAAGCTGTTTGAGGCCGTCTCCGCCAGAGCGGGACGGCCGAGTTCTGCAGCCACCGAAATGCGAAAGATCATTGGCGTGCCCCCTGAATAAAAGCTTGTTGAAGGGGCAAAATCGACCTGAGCGAGAAAACCGCCAGGGGCATTTAATAATTTCACGCAGGGGCGGGGCGAGCGGTGATGCGAGAAATATGCCTCGACACACGCTACATTGGAAATAATCTTAATGCTTTTTTGGGCGTTTTTCGACGAGAAAGTGCTTGACGAGAGGTATTTTTTAAATTAAGATGATAGAGTTATTAAAAAAAAGGGGTAAAAGATGATTAACGTAGGTATTGTGGGAGCGACGGGATACGCCGGCGAGGAGCTTATCGGTCTACTCCTTGGGCATCCGCAGGTAAGGATCAGCGATGTCTCCGCTAAAATCAATAAACCACAGGCAATATCCGATATATTCCCTAAATTTCGAGGCAGGATCGATCTTGTATGCCGTGAGCCCGACCTGAAAACGATCGCTCAAAAATGCGACCTGGTATTTCTGGCTTTGCCGCATACCGTTTCCATGGCATTAGTCCCGTTGCTGCTTAAGGCAGGCAAAAGGGTCATTGATCTAAGCGCGGATTATCGGCTGAAGGATGCTTTGGTTTACGAGCGATATTACAATACCCCCCAGAAAGACAGAGTCAACCTTAAGCTGTCGGTGTATGGCCTGCCGGAATTATACCGGCTGAAGATCAAATCCGCCAGGCTGATCGCTAATCCCGGATGTTATCCTACCGCCGCTATCCTTGCGCTGGCGCCGGTGACGGCATTTAATTTGGCTGATACGGGATCGATCATTATCGATGCAAAATCAGGGGTTACCGGAGCAGGAAGGAAATTGGCCGAAGGCTTTTTATTTTCGGAGGTCAACGAAGACTTTAAGGCCTATAAAGTAAACTGTCATCAACACGCCCCGGAGATCGACCAGACGCTTTCTAATCTGGCGGGGAAGGCGCTGCGCGTCACGTTTGTGCCGCATCTATTGCCCTTGAGCAGGGGTATTTTAGAGACCATTTATGTAAGAAAAGTAAAAAGTAAAAAGACAAAAGTAAAAAGTTTAGTTGGGATATATGAAAAGTTCTATAAAAATGAACCGTTTGTAAGAATTAATAAGTCAGGGGAATTTCCGAGGATTAAAGATGTCTCCGGGACCAACTACTGCGATATAGGCATACAGGAGGGTACTGACGGAATAATTATTATCGCGGCAATAGATAATTTATTAAAGGGCGCCTCC
>JAPLLV010000004.1 GCA_026387405.1 Candidatus Omnitrophota bacterium | reverse complement strand
GTCGCCTTCGGCTCCTCGCAATGACGTAAGAATGCGGTATGTAATTTTATCTTTCTTTTTGGGCTTTTTTGCTTTAATATGGTTAAATCAAAATTATCAGGAACACGAATACTCGCGCTATAGAAAAATGCTGCGTTATTCGGGATTTTGGCCTCAAGCCGCTGAAGCGTGGGAATGGCTGAATAGTAATACTACGGGAAATAATATCGCCTATGTAGGAAGGCCGGTGCCGTTCCCTTTATACGGAGAGAACTTTAAAAACAATGTGTATTATGTCTCGGTCAATAAAATCGATCCGGCGAAGCTGGAGTATTACGCGGGTTCGCATTATCACTGGGGGAGGGATTTTCTTGAGCTCCACCGCAATATCAAGGAAAAAGGAAATTATCGCGGCGATGCGGATTATAACGTCTGGTTAGGTAATCTCGCCCGCAGAAAAATAGAATATTTGTTTGTTTATTCATTACACCAGACTAAGGATATTATTTTTCCTATGGAAGAGGGCTGGGCTAAGGCTAACCCGGATAAATTTTCATTGGTTTTTTCAAACGATATCGTGCGCATATATAAGTTAGTCATTGCGAGGAGCGATAGCGACGAAGCAATCTTAAAAAACGTGATTGCTTCCCCTTCGCTTCGCTCAGGGTCGCAATGACGTAATTTTAAATAACCGCGTTAAATGGAGCTTGATAGATGCCTCAGTTATCAGTAATAGTCCCGGTTTACAACGAATCCTCTACCATCAGGCAGATCCTGGAGAAAATAAACTCCATTCCTATCGATATGGAGATAATAGTAGTGGATGACGGTTCATCCGACGGCACCAGCAGGATCTTGCATGATATCCATTATCCTAACCTCAAGCTTATCTTTCATACCTCAAACCGGGGGAAGGGCGCTGCTTTTTTGACCGGCCTGGATAACGCCAGCGGCGAATACGTGATCATCCAGGATGCAGATCTGGAGTACGATCCCAATGATTATTTAAAACTAATGGAGGCAATAAAATCCGGCGGGTCGGAAATGGTCTTGGGAGCCCGTTTTACCAAAGGGTATAAAGGTATTTTTATGCACCGTTTGGGTAATCGCTTACTATCTTCTTATTTTAATTTTCTTTTCGGGTCTAAGCTGAACGACTGCTATGCCTGCTATAAATTGATCCGCAGGGATGTGGCAATTGGGCTTGGGTTAAGGGGGCAGACTTTTAATATAGATATAGAGATCGTAGGTAAGATTCTAAGGCGGGGGTACCGTATCAATGAAGTGCCGATCACCTATAATCCGCGTAACTTTAAAGAAGGCAAGAAGATCCGTTGGAATGACGGTTTAAACGCTATATTCTATATGTTAAAGTACCGTTTCTGGGGATAAAAATGCAGAAATTTTTATCGGGGCTTGATAAACTGATCCTAATATCTGCCGCGGCGCTGCCTTTTTTTATGGCTGTTGCGCCCGGGCCGATGAACGTCTTTGCAGCGCTGCTTATAATCAGTTTTTTGCTGAAGAAGATCATAAAACACGAGAGATTGTTTTTCCCCGGATTATTGGGTTTGTCTTTAATTATGTTTTTTCTGGTTACCTGTTTATCTATTATTCATTCGCTTAAATTTATCGATACCCTGAAAGGCGGGATATTCAGGCTTTTTACATACATCCTGGTCTTTTTGGCCATGGCGCATGAGGCAAAGGACAAAAGATTTTTAAAATGGATTATCATCTCCTCCGGATGCGGCCTTGCGTTGGTATCTATAGACGGTATCTGGCAGGTAGCAACGGGAAAGGATTTTATCAGAGGTTATGAGCCGGTATTAAATATAGGCCTGGCCCGGGCAACCGCTTCATTCAAGGATTCTAATGTGATGGGTATATATCTAAGCGCTTTGAGCCCTTTGGGGCTTGGGTTATCGCTATATTATTTTAAAGGGAAGAATAAGATGATCATGGCGGCGCTAAGCATTTTATCCTTGATCGGCGTCGTTCTTACGTATTCGCGCCCTACGCTTTTGGCGGTTTACATCGCCTTATTATTCCTGGCAATCGTTAAGAAAGATAAGCTTATTATCGGCGGACTGGTTTTAGTAACTTTAATTTCACCCTTTGCCATGCCGAGGTCAGTTAAGGACTGGGCGCGCGGACTTGAATATAACCCTTTGCGGATAATGTGCAATGACGACCGCATCGCCATATACCGTAATACCCTGCGCATGATAAAGGCGCATCCGATTATAGGGGTCGGCGCAAATACCTTTATGAAAAATTATCGATTCTACAAGGAATATCCTGAATACCGCAATGTGGTGACTATTGATTATATTTACGCGCATAATAATTTCCTGCACATGGCCGGAGAGCTTGGTTTAGCGGGTTTATCGTTATTTTTATGGTTTGTATACTTATTGTTTAAGCGCGGGCTGGCGATCCACAAACGGCTAAAAGACGGCTTCTCAAAAACACTTTCTTTATCATTACTGGCCTGTATAATCGCGTTTTTAGTCAACGGTTTGACTGAAAGCAGCCTTTACTATTCCCGCGTGGCGGTATTGTTCTGGTATATTGCGGGATTAGTTTTGGCGCTGGATAAATTTCAGACCCGCGGTGAATACCGCTCCACCGCCTCCACCGCGGGTCTGGAGGGTGTACTTGATGACGCCAAATAAGATCATCGCGGTGCGTAATGACCGCTTCGGAGAGTTTCTGCTGAATATCCCGGTTTTTCGGGCGTTAAAAGATCGCTATCCACAGGCTGAACTGGTGGTTGTGGTTAATCCCTACGTCAAGCAGCTTGCCGAGAGGGTTCCCTTCATTGACAGGACGTTTTGCTGGGAGAATAAAAAACACAGCCTTTGGGAAAAAATTGATTTTATCCGTTCTTTAAAAAAGGAAAAGGCGGATATTGTTTTGATCCTGAATCCAAGCAGGGAGTTTAATTTTATTTCCTTTTTTGCCGGCATTCCTATAAGGGCAGGGTATGACCGAAAGAACTCTTTTTTCCTGAATAGAAAGATGGCCGATACTAAAGAACAGGGCTTAAAACACGAAACGGATTATAATCTGGATTTGCTCAAGGTGATAGGGATCAATGAGACCGCAGCGGATTTCAGGGGAACGCTGCGTATAGAAGACGAGGACTTTCCTAAAGACAGGATGGGTTTCCTAGGGCTGGAGGATAAGCAATTCATTGTGCTTCATCCCTGGGCAAGCAATCCCCGGAAAGAGTGGGGGTTTTTGAATTTCAGGCGGCTGGCTGAAAGATTGGTGATGGAGCCAAAATACAAGTTAGTGCTTGTGGGAGTTAAAGAAGATATCAAAAGGTCGGAACAATTAAGCCGGGATTTAAGCTTGATCGATCTAACGGGCAGGACTACACTCTTAGAATTGGCAGGATTATTAAAAAGGAGCAGGCTGCTTGTGACTAACGATTCCGGGCCAATGCACCTGGCAGCGGTCATGGGGGTGCCGACGGTAGCGCTCTTCAGGAAATTTCCTCAAGCGATAAGCGCCAGACGCTGGGGCCCGGTAGGACCATCTCATCAGATAATTGAAAGTGAGAATATAGGAGATATACAAGTAAGCGAGGTATATGATGCAGTCAAAAAAAATATCGAAAAATAAAGTCTACGCCCTTATTTTAGCCGGCGGCGTGGGCAGTCGTTTCTGGCCGTTCAGCCGGGAACTAGAGCCTAAACAGTTTATGCAGCTTGTGGGTAAAGAGAGTCTTCTACAGGATACCATAAGGCGGATACAGGGATTCATAAAGCCCGAAAACGTTTATATTATGACCAATAAGACCTATCTTTATGAGATAAAAAAGCAGGTGGATAAATTCCGGCTGCCTGAGGAGAATATCATATTGGAGCCCGCAGGTAAGAACACCGCTCCGGCAATTGGGTATTTTTCCGGGTTTATCCTTAAAAAGGACAAGGATGCTCTTTTCGTGACCTTGCCATCAGACCATTATATCAAGGATAAGAGAAAATTTAGAAAGACCATTGATAAAGCATTGGTCCCGGCTCAAAAAGGGTTTCTGGTGACCGTTGGGATAAAACCGCGCAAGCCCTCAACCGGCTATGGTTATATAAAGGTAAAAGGCAAAACCAAAAAGACAAAGCTAAATTATTTCTTGGTTGAGAAATTCCTGGAGAAACCGAACATTAAGAAAGCCACTAAATACGCTGCCGGTAAAGATTACTTCTGGAATAGCGGGATGTTTATATGGAGGGCGGATGTGTTTTTAAGAGAATTAAGGAAATATCAACCGGCGTTGGACACCCGTCTGTCCGCGATCCATAGCAAAGAAGACCTGCAAAGGGTATGGCCGGGGATTTCCCCGATCTCGGTGGATTATGGCATAATGGAACACTCTAAAAATATAGCCCTTGTCCCTGCGGATTTTGGCTGGACAGACCTGGGTAGTTGGGATGCGCTTGAGGAAGTCCTACCCAAGGATAAGCAAAAGAATATTATTCAGGCGGACAGTTTAAATTATAACTGCGAGGGGATTTCCGTATACAGCCGTTCTGGAAGGCTGATTTGTACGCTGGGTTTAAATGATCTGATCATCGCTGATACGCCTGACGCGCTGCTTGTCTGTCACAAGGATAAGGCTCAGGACGTCAAGCAGGTGGTGGACAGCCTCAAAAAATTTAAGCGCAAAGAACATATCGTGCACACTACGGAAAAAAGACCCTGGGGGAGTTATACGGTGTTGCAGGTCGGAGAGGGCTTTAAGATAAAGATCGTTGAGATCGAGCCCAAAAAACGCCTGAGCCTGCAGCGGCACACCAGGCGGGCCGAGCACTGGGTGATTGTCTGCGGGACGGCTAAAATAACCTGCGGCGATTCAGTTAAGCTTGTGCATAGTAACGAGAGTATTTACATCCCTAAATTTACCAGGCACAGACTTGAGAATCCCACGGAGGCCCCGCTTAAAATCGTAGAGGTTCAGACCGGGGAGTATCTTGGAGAAGATGATATTGAAAGATTTGAGGATGACTTCGTAAGGTAGATCCGTTAGAAAGTGTATTCTGTTCATTGTTGCTCAAATTAGCGTCATTGCGAGGAGGCCGTAGGCCGACGAAGCAATCTTTTCTTCGAGATTGCTTCGCTTCGCTCGCAATGACGAAAATATTCTCAACATTATGAAATTTTTAATAATCAATCCGTTCGGCATCGGGGATGTGCTTTTTACCACTCCGGTAATCCGGGCAATAAAACACTCCCAGCCGGATTCCCGGATAAGTTTTTGGTGCAACGAGAGGGCCGCCGGGATATTAAAGAGCGTTCCTGACGTAGGGGGCATATTCGCTTTGTCGCGGGGGGATTTGAAAAAAATCTACGAACGATCATTTTTCTCAGGCGTAAAAAAAGCCCTTGATCTATTCTCCGGTATAAAAAAAGAGCATTTTGACGTGTCTGTTGACTTTTCACTTGATCACCGTTATGGCTTTGTTTCAAAATTAGCCGGGATCAAAAGGAGGATAGGCTTGAACTATAGGAATCGGGGAAGGTTTCTTACGGATAAGATAGATATTCAAGAGGGGTATTCAGGCAAACACGTTGTAGAGTATTATCTGGATTTACTAAAGTTCTTGAATATCAGGCCTGAAGAGAAGCGGTTGTTTCTTACCGTCAGCGCTACTGATAAGATGAAAAGCAGTCTTCTTCTTGAATCTTTCGGCGTAAAGGAAAGCGATCTTTTGGTGGGTATTGCTCCCGGGGCGGGGGCGAGCTGGGGTAAAAACGCCAAGTTCAAACATTGGCCGGTGATCCGTTTTGCGCAGCTGGCCGAGCGGATAATGGAGGTATTCGGGGCAAAGTTATTGATCTTAGGCAGTCCGTCCGAGAGGCCGATCGCCGAGGCTATCAGCTATTCTATGAAGAAGAAACCGGTGGACCTGGTGGGCCGAATAACCCTTGAGGAACTACCCGCGGTGATCAGCAATCTTAAGTTACTGGTTGCGAATGACGGCGGAGTCTTGCATATCGCAGTGGCATTAGGGGCAAAAACAGTTTCCATCTTTGGCCCTGTAGATGAACGGGTCTATGGGCCATACCCGGAATCTTCGGCGCATATCGTGATCAGAAAAGATCTGCTTTGTCGTCCCTGTTACAAGAATTTTCGCCTTGATATATGCAATATGGATAGGGAGTGTTTGAATTCCATCAGCACTAATGAAGTTTTTGACGCAGCGCGCATCCAGCTAATACAAACGCAATAATTGTCATTGCGAGCGAAGCGAAGCAATCCCGATTTTGAGATTGCTT
This sequence comes from Candidatus Omnitrophota bacterium, assembly GCA_026387405.1. Taxonomy (GTDB): domain Bacteria; phylum Omnitrophota; class Gorgyraeia; order Gygaellales; family Profunditerraquicolaceae; genus JAPLLP01. Next base: position 216 of record JAPLLV010000004.1, on the reverse strand, counting down.
CAGCGTGCTCGCCAAGTAGGCACCCGATTGTATCGGAGCAATCGGTGCCCCGCTTTCTGCGGGGCTCCTCGCAATGGGCTTAATACTCACAGAGTGTTGGTATTTTTGTAGTAACAATACCATTTTAAGTAGTGAATTTTGTGAGTTTCGCTTAGCCCACGGTGACGTTGGTAATCGGCTTTAAGCCGTGAATAAAAACTTTCTAGCGAATTCGTT
>JAPLLV010000077.1 GCA_026387405.1 Candidatus Omnitrophota bacterium | reverse complement strand
CTGCATATGTTTGGGTATGGGATGAGGATGTGAAAGCGGGCAGATGGTTTGAGTTAAAGCGCGGCGCTGATGAATTTCTCGATGGGAGACAAATAACCGGCAGCGCGGCTATTCAATTGTTGAACGAAAAGGATATCGGAGCCGTTGCCCAACGCAACGGGATTTTATACTATCAGGGCGAGAGGGTAAGGGCTAAAAAAGATAAGTTTACAGTTATACGGTATGGCGATGTAGCCGGTGGGCAATTTGCGGAGGCCGGGTTTTTCAATAGGTTGATATATCATATGAAGGAGAATAGCCTGGCCAGCCAACTCGCAAATCGCCCAAGCGAGTTTATCTTCACGCTTATTGTTTTGAGTATGGCAGGGTTAGCCGCAATAGCCTTAACGTTGTTTATTGTTGCGGGGGTTATATATGCATTTGAATGTTTAACAAAGAAAGTGAGCATCCCGCGCACAAGCCTTCCCAAGCCGGTGGCAAATTCTCCGGTTTTGCCTTCGCCCGCGCCTACTCCGGTTTTGCCTTCGCCCGCGCCTACTCCTGAACTTGAGAGAGAGGTAAGAAAGACTCTCAAGGGGCTTAATTTACGCGAGAGGCTCATTGAATTTATCCTCCTTAAGAAGTCCTTGGAAGATTTAAATGGGGAGCAAACTATTGCATTGGCAAAAAAGCACTACGGCGTGTGGCTTAAAGTGCAGAGAAAAGGAGAGTTTATTAACCGTTTAAAGAAGAGGCGTAAAGGCGGCGATATCAGAGGCTATATCTTTGATGCCCACGAGTTTGATGATTTCTTTGCATTCTTGAAACAGGATTACGAAGCTGACAAGGCCGCAGGGGATCCTTTTGCCCGCGTGATGGGAGGAGATATTGAGGCAGTTGCTGCTATGGTCGAAGGGGGCGTTGACATCGTGCGCGAGAAAATAGTACCCTATTTACGTTCAAAGCGCGATCCCGGGTTGAATAAACTAATGGATATTTTCCTGTTCCCACGGTCATATATTTGGTTTTTATGCTTTATGGCAAAAGAGAGCATAAAATTCCTGCTCAATAAACTTACCTTTGGGTTATTGGCGAAGTCTTCCTGGTTTGCGAGAGTTGCTGAGGAAACGTCCACAGTCAAAGATGATCCGGAGAATGCTTCCGCTAAAAGATTCTGGAACCGAATTATATATAGCTGGCTATTAGGCAACATCGGTATGGCAGCTGTATTGCTCTATTACTGGAGGCCGGGCTTATATCTAGCCGGCATCCCTGGCCTTATATACGTGTTCTGTAATTTTATCCTGGTTTTCTTTGCCTGGGGTTACACTTACTTAGCGTTTAGGTCTTACCGTTTAGGCAGGCAAAAACAGGTTGCAGTAGCAAGAAGCTGGTCAGATGCAAGGGAGTATTTCCGCATCCTTGTTTCCGGTAGCGAAAGTGAGATTCCTACTACCTCAGGGATAAAAAATGATGTTCCGAAGAATTCTTCATCCACAAGATTTAAAGAGCATTTTGCAACCTTGGTTGAGGATATGCTTCAGGAGTGTACCATATCGCAGAGAGAAAAAGAGCAATTACTGAAGGCTTTGAAAACAGGGGAATTGCCGAGACACATCAGCACCAATACCGCCCTGGAAAGGATAAAGAATCTTATCAATGATGCATATATGAGGGGCGTTCCCGAAGATCCACGCGGTTGGAATAAGGTGCAGCCTTTAAGCGTAGTGATAAATGGAGGGGGTGAATTATCAAGAGTTACCTGGAGAGCTTTAGATACTTTAGAAGATGGCGATGCAATAAAGGCGAAATTCTTAGGAGGGCGAGTTACAGGGATACCGAAAGAAACGGTCAGCAAATTCTATCACCTTAAGTTTATGTATGCTAAAGAATGGCAGTATTTCCTCGAGAAATTAGCCAGAGATAATAGGGTAAGCGAAGCGGACTTTAATCGCGTGATAGGAAGATTATTAGGTCAGCGTACTTCCTTAGAAGATACGAAAACTATATTAGGTGGCCTGGGAATATTAGAGGATATAGCCAAAAATACGATTTTGGATTGGGCTAACTGGCGGCTGGAGAATGCCTGTAAGACCTTTGAAAGCGCCGCCAAGCTTTTTGATGTGTATAAAGAATGGTATAGAAAGCTTAATCCTGCTGCTTCTGATGATGAAGCAAGAATTGCCGCAAACCAAAAGGTGCAAATTTTAATATTATACGGTAAGAAGAGCACTACCTTGGCTCCTTTCTGGGCATCCCGCGGCTGGGGAGACAGGCCAACCGCGGCCGATGGGCCAGTAAATATTAGGCTGGTGGTGTTAAAAACTAAAAAAATGAATAAAGGGCCATTTTATAAGCCGGCGAAATACGGAAGATGGGCCGCAGTAGAGCCTGAATTAGAACAATATAAGAGAAGTGCACTATCTGCTGATGGAATTTAATGATCAAAAAATGGCCCTGATCTCTCCGCGGTATTATATCTACGGCGAGGATTGGACTTTGGCTTCCAGGCTTAATGCAGTGGCAGAAAATACCTGGAATGGGCCTATGCGCAGAGCTAAGAGTGGCGCCATTAATCCCAAAGACAATACTGATGCGGATTTTGGTTATGGTAAGATGTTTTTGAGGATGAGCGCATTGAAGAAGGCTGGAGCTTTAAGGCCGGATTATGTATGCGAGGATACTGATACCGGCTTACAGTTGGTTAAGAAAGGTTACAAAGCAAAGATGGTGGAATATGTGCGCTTAGGGCAGTCGGTGGAAAAGACGCATTATCATTCCGCAAGCTTTGTTTTAAGGTTTGGCGGCGCGGTGGTGGAATTACTCTTTAGCCCCGGAGTCTTAGAATTCCTTTTATCCCGTGATGTGCGCCTGTCTTATAAGATAGGTTTTCTCTTCAATATCGGTTTCTATCTGAGAAAACCTCTGGTAGTCTGGGGTAACTTCTTTGTAATGCTCTTGTCATTTGTCCTGCCTTTTGAGCTCTATGTTGCCTTAGCCGTGCCTGCATTCTGGATAACCTTAGGAATCCTTGCCTCGCAAGCCATCAATTTCTCGGCCCTTGTTTACTTCACCGAGCGCTACGGGGCAGCAAAAGGCCTATTGAAGTTCGTAGCTATGTTTCCTTTCTTATTCTTTTACTATACCTCCTTTATCCCGAATCACGCCAAGAAAGTTTCTGAGGGCTTTAAAGGCCGCTGTATATTCTCCTTTAGTCCAAGGAGCAGCAATATTGAAAGGATGCCTTTCGCGGTTATATATTCGACTTTCTCATCCGGAATAAAATGGGGAGTCCTTTTAACCGCCCTGGTATTACTTTCACCTTCGCATCCGGCAGGTGTCTGGATTAATGTATTCTTTACCTTTGTATTCATCATGGGTATTAGCTGGTTTGCTACTCCGTTTATGATGAATCCGGTTGCACCTTTTAGCCTAAGTCCTTTCGGTTGGCTTAAAGGCGTAATAACCAATATCTTCCATGCTTTTATTCTTGCCCCGCTTGTTGTAGTAGCCGAACTATTTATGGGATTAAGAACTAGAATAAAAGGGAAAGGGAAAGGGAAAGTTGAAGAAGCTGGAGAAGATGAAGGAGAAGAAGGAGGAGAAGAAGGAGGAGAAGAGGGGGAAGGTGAAGAGAAAGAAGTTGGCGTTGAAAGTGGAGAAGGCGCTGAGAAAAAGAGTGAAACAGGGGAAGGTGTTGTAAAGAAGAGCCTTGGGAAGAAGAAAGGCACAGGCAAGAAGAGCGTAAAAGCGCCGGGAGCTCCAGAAACAGGAGAAACTCCTGATAGTAAACCAGGCGATGTCCCCGGAGACAAACCTAAAGATGGTGGTGCGGATACAGAGAAAACCCAGACCTCTGGTATAAAAATAAATCCTCGAGCTGGCATCTTGCAGGGCGCAGAGCCAAACATTACCCCCAGGCTCGCCAGGCTCCAGACAGTCAATCCTGACCTGCACGCAGCAGTGATTTATCTGCAGTATAACAACCCGGCTATCTGGCCATTGGTGGCTCAGCTCCTGGATAACCCGGGCTTTGACATAGAATTTCAGCCGAACGTCCCAACCCTTGCAGACATAGAGGCTGCCGGAGTAGACCTCATCACCTTGAATATAGACGAATCCCTAAGGAGCATACCTCAAGGAGAATCTGCTGCCATATACAAGCTTCTCTTAGCCGAGGCCTTTATGAGGTATTATCTGGTTCATCATGGCCTGGAGATGGCAGAGATAAAAGATAAGGTACGCAATGTCTTAGAGCCGATGATGGACAGGGCAGTGCACACCTCCATCGATGACAGTATCCTTACCTATTATTATAGATTAGCCACCTACTATAGATTAACCGCTGCCGAGAGAAGCCAGCTAAGAGAAGTAGCTGTGGGATTAGCAGGCAGCCAATCCATATGTGCTGTGTATCTTGAAACTATGCTTGGCCTGGCAGCTAGGCACAGCTTAGAGCATCTGCCCGCGGTTAGCGATATACATAACGCCATCAGCAGAAATATTGCTGAAGCTCTAGCTGCGCAGCCCAACCCGTTATACATACGTTTAAGGGCGTCATTGTTGATCGGTAAAGAAGGATACGCGGAATTGGATCCTAATATGTTTGCGGTAGCCGCCAGCCTGATTAATGATGCGGTTCTGGACGCAGATTTTAGAAAAGTAATCAGCAGGTATTTTGAAGTTATGGGCAAGTTCATTGCCGCCAAGGCCGGCCTGGAAGATGCCTGGGTTGAAACATACAAATCCAGGCCGAGGATGCGAGAAGTTGTTTCAGGCGTAGCTAGCCTATCAGGCATCCTGGGTTTGGCTTGTCAAACGGATAACATCGGAGGCTCAAGCCAACGCTGGATTATTCTTTTCGAGATCGCCGATGTCCTGATAAGGACGCAGAGCAAGCATCTGATTTTAATCCACAGGCAGGTTAATGGCCTGGACGCTATAGTGGAGGGCCTTTATGGCGAGTTGGGAGGATACGTAGTGCAGCACATGGGCGTTTCTGCTGAACTGTTGCGTTTTGGCGTTAAACCGGCGCTGGAGGCCAGGCTAAAGAGAATGGAAAACTTAGCGCTGCTGAAGATTAACGGTTATCCTCTACCGAGGGTAGTAAGAAATTATCCTGTGGAGGACTTAGATCTGGAGCATAGGGTTAACGTATTACGCTGGGCAGAGTGGAAACACAATACCATGTTCTTCTTAGACCATGCCCAGGCCAGAAAAGGCATAAATTTCATTATTGCTGATCCAGAGGAGTACGGCTGGGAAATTGACGGCGATAATATGAAGTTTAAATACGGATTAATCTATGATAGAAACAGCGAGCTGGTCTTGGTGGAGTTTTCCGAGCCGGTTGAGGCGCATTATATCTCCTGCTGGAATAAGCCGGAGTTCTCGGATCAGACAGAGAGATTGGGCATTCCCTATCAGTCTCCCACCCCGATGACCATAGTAACCATGGAGAAAGATATCACCGCGACTGCCGCCGCCGAGGTAAATACGCCGATGCCTAAGCAGATATTCTTTGACAAGGACGAGAGCGAAGTTAATATCCGCAAAGGCCTTTTGGCCTTCTTTATGGAGCAAGGGGTTCAGGAGATCGTGGTAAAGCCGCAAAAAGGGACCCAGGGCCGCGATATTAAATTCTTTACCTCAAACAGACTAGAGGAAGCAATCATGTGGATTAGGGCTGTGGGCAAGAAGGAAAAAGCAATCATTCAGGAAAGAATTATCTGTCCGCAGGCGCAATATAACGGCCGTCCATGCGATTGGAACTTGAGGGTATTTGTAGCCAAGAACGAGGCAGGCGTGCCAGTAGTCAGTGATGCGGCAGTGAGGATAGGCGAAGGAGAGGTAATTAATATTAGTAGAGGAGCAGGGGTAATAACGCTGGATGATTTGATGCGGCGTTTAGGTTTGCCTGCCGGAGAACAACAGCAGTTTAGGGCGGAAATCGATCGGGTTTCAGTGCTCGCGTATATAGGCATAGAGGCATATGGCAGGAGAGTATATGCAGATTATCACAGAGAGATCCTTGGCGGCGGTTCGTATGCCGAGCCGGATCATCTGGGTATAGATTTAATGTGGGATGGACAGAATTTTTATCTTATTGAAGCCAATCCTTATGCCGGAGTGATGTATCATCTTGCCAAAGCCATCACCCAAGGCCCTAAAGACAAATCCCTGCGCGAATTCTTCATCACTGCCGAGAGGAAAGGCCGCCTATACAAGGAAGCGCTTGAGCGGATGCGCCAGGCGCCGGGATATAATGAGTTCGGGTTTGAACTCTTCAGGCTGGCCGGGGCCAAGGGCGTACGCCTGGTCATTGAGGCCATGAATCATCTGTCGGATACAGCCTCCGGAGAA
>JAPLLV010000017.1 GCA_026387405.1 Candidatus Omnitrophota bacterium | reverse complement strand
ATATTCATCAAAAATACTCTTTTTCCTGTTTTTCGTCCATCGTTTTTTATGGCAACCCACAAACCGTGAGAATAATGCTTCTGTATCCGTGATTTTGCCTGTACGAAAGTAAGAAACCGCACCTTCTTTATGCAAAAGCCTCGAACATCTTTTTAGATCATTCCTTCGTTTATTCGAAAGCGATTTTTCAAAATCTATCAAACTATCGTATTTTCCCCTTAAATTGAGAGATGCCGATTCTGATATCTCTCTCATATTCTTATTTAGGCATCGTGTTTTTAAGGCGTATTTCTTCCATAGTTCTATGTGGGGAGAATTCTCCGGAATGAATATAAAATCCAGCCAGTCCCATTCTTTTTGCCGGCTTAAAATTTCGCCGAATATAAGTTTAAAACATTCCTCGTCTTGTTCGGATATTATAAAATCCATATAATCTGAATTTTCGTGCGCGATAAATTGAAGCTTGTTACCTATGATGAACCTGCCCTTGCGAACCGCTTTAATCATGAGCGGAGCAGCCGCCATTATTTTTCCGCGGTCTATTACCAAAATTATTAATAGTTTATTCCCTTGCCCATAATATTTCCACCACGCGGACAACCACTCAAATGTCAAGAATAGTAAATTAGCCCGGCTATTGGTTAGCAGTACATCCCATTCTTTCTTTATTCCTGAGAATTCTTCGTAATTATCAATAATCTTGGTTTCCATCTAATTCCTGCGGTCTTTAGCGCCCTGTTTATATCTTATGAGCTGACTGTAATATGTTTTCAAATAAGTTTTAATAAACAAATATATATAATTTGGATCCATTTTCTTCTCGTAACTGAAATAGTGTTTTATTAAGACATTTCTTAAATTTTGCATTTGTTTGGTTATTTCATAGCTGAGATTTCGATCGTGGAGAACAAATTCACCCAGAGGCTCATTAAGAAAATAAAATTTACAGCCGAGCTTCGCAAGTCTCAACCATAATTCATAATCTTCAACATGGACATATTTTTTATTCTCATCAAATCCACTCGCTTTCAATAACGGCGCTTTTTTTACTACTGTTGCGCTTCCCGAAAGCCTATTACCGTTAAAAAATAATTTCTCGTACATATCCGGTTCACTGGGCCCACATTTTAAATAAGAGACGATCTTGCCGTCCTTCCTGCAGTATTCATCATTACAAACCAGGTCAATCTCCGGATTTTTTAAAAAAATATCCATAACCTTGTTTAGCTTTTCTTTGTACCAGATGTCATCGGAATCCAAAAAAGCAACATAATCTCCCTTGGCCAGCCGGATCCCGGTATTCCTTGGTCCCGCCGCAGAACCCGTATCGTCTTGGTAAACATATAATAATTTCTCCCATTTGATCTTGCTTATTAATTCTTTGGTTTGATCGGTCGAGCCATTATCCACCAAGATAACCTCGTAGTCTTCGTAGGTTTGATTTCTGACAGAGTCCAACGCCTTCGATAAGAAAAGCGCGTGATTGTGGGTGGGTATTATTACGGATACCTTAGGGTTTGCTTCCATTAGGATTTTTAATTTAGTGTTTTCCTTTACTAAAAGATCTTAGGGATGACTTTATTTTTTTATAAAGATGACTCCGCCTGATGGCTTTATAAAAAAATAGAGCCATTCGTAGCGCTTTTGAATATTTCTTTTGCTAAAATTTGGAAGATCCAAAACAGCCCTGTCCCGTTCCCTGGTCGTATCCAGAAAATCGCCTATCAGGCCGTTTTCTTTACAATATGAGTTCAGTTGTGTCCCCGGATATGGGAAGAAAATGCTGGTCATATTCCAATCAGGTAAACAAACGCGATTCATCTTTACGGTTTCCTCAAAGTCAGATTCGGTTTCTCCCGGAATTCCAACTAAATTGAAAAAAGCTACTTTTAGGCCGCACTCCCTTGCTGATCGGACGGCTTTGATCACATCTAGGTTAGAATAATTACGTTTAAGGATATCCCGGCGGATCCGCTCGCTCCCGGATTCAAGCCCGATGTTAATAAAACTAAAATTACTTTCCTTGCACGCCATAAAAAGTTCCTTATAATCAACATTAGGAGTAATTCTCAAATTAACTCCAAAACTCAAAGGCATAGGTAATGTTTTGTTAAAATCAAGGAGTTTTGAACATAGTTCAAGAGCCCATTTTTTGTCTACATAAAAAGTTTCAATCTCAAGATAAAAATCTCGATGGTTTGGAGATTTTAAATTGACTTCTCTTATCTCCTCGACAATTTTGTCTACCGACCTCAATCTAACATACTTTCCAGCAGACACTTTTTTTAAGGAATGGTTACTGCAATAAGTACACTCAAAAGGGCAGCCGCGCCCTAATAAAACCGCATGCCCTGCTCCCGGCTGTTCTTCTATCCATTCTTGCCACATTTCTCTATCTAAAACAGGCAAACTGTCTAAATTATCCAAGAAAGAACGCGTTGGATTCTTTTCGACCCGCGAACCATGCTTGATCCAAAGATTAGCAATACCCCCCGGCACTATGCTATTTTCCAGTTGTTCAACTAATTCCAGCGTGGGATATTCCCCTTCCCCCATACAAAGCGCATCAAAATCATCCATTAAAACACTTTCAGGATTTAGTGTCGTGTGCGCTCCACCAACCAGCAAAAAAATATTTTTGAACCTCTTCTTTACATACCTTGCGATATCTGCAATAAAATGATATTCAGAAAACACGGCGGTAAAACAAATTAAATTTGGCTGAAAATCATCAATATGTTTATCGAGGATATTTGTATTGTATCTATTCCCTGCGAGCCTGCTCATGATCAGGAGCTTCGTCTGATGGCCGTATTTTTTTAATACAGCCGATATATAAGAGATCCCGAATTGTATGTATTCCGGAGATCTTAATGGTTTATTGAAAGATTCTATATCTTGCAGGGAATATATGAAAAGAATATTCATAGCTTAGGTGCCCGGGCTTTAGTCTGGAAGGGTTCCCCTGATAATTTTGACATATCTTTCTATGGCATCTTGCCATGCGGGCAACGGAGAAAGCCCTAAAGCAGCGAGGTTTCTATTACAAAGAAGTTCCGAGGAGGGAACATTTGCCTTCCTGGGAAAATTATCCGAACTAACAGGCAAAACCTCGGTTTTTAAACCAAAATTATTAATGATGCTTTTCACATATTCCGCCCTGCTTGCGCCGCCGCTATTAGTTACATGGTAAATTCCCGGTTGACCGCTTAAAACGATCTCGTTGATCTTTCTAACCAGGTCATCTACAAAAGTCGGGCAACCGTATTTATCCTGCGCGGATTTTATCAGCGGTGATCTTAGAGCCTCTAAATAACGCTGGTAAACAAAATTCTTTTTGTGCCCTCTCCTTCAAATTTTGAACGCGCATATGTTGTTTTTAAAACCACCGGGTCGGATTCCGCATAATACTTTATTTCATCTCCGAAATAACCGCAGGAGCTGATATAGATCAAGGTCGCATTGCGCTCTGAACACATTTGAGCTAAATTTGCCGAAGCCTGCGCATTAAGCCTAAAGGCTAATTCCGGATTTTCTTCGCACGCATCTACATGCAATGCTGCCGTGTGAAAAATCCAATCCGGATTAAAAGAGTGAAGCGCTTGCCTGAGAGTCCCATCATCTAATATATCGAGTTCGGCATGGCGCGGCGCAAATACCTCATTTTGGTTTTCTCTGTAAAAATGCTCAAGCTGTGAGGCCAGCATCCCGCCCCCGCCGGTAATGAATATTTTTCTTCTCATCTATGCTTTAAATCCCAATCATATTTGATATGGTTATCCATCGGGTCATAGCGGATCATTTCATCAGGGTCATGCGGTTCGGTCGCGCAATTCGCAACTATTGCCGGTTTGGTTCCTATAACCTTGTACCCATTTACGATACCCGGAGGAATTCTGATTAACAGGTAATTGTCTTCCCCGGTAAAAATCTCCATTAATTCACCCTTAGTTTTAGAATTTTTTCTCTCATCGAATAATACCAGTTTGATCATACCGGAAATAACCGCGTAAAACTGGGTTTGTTTTGTATGCAGATGCCATCCTTTGATCACTTGCGGGTAGGCTACGGAAAAATAGATCTCCCCGAATTTCTCAAAATGGGGATCGGTGCATTTAAGCATATGCATGATCTTGCCGCGCTCATCCGGTATCTGCTTTAAGGGAATAATCTCTATACCTTCAATCATGGTCTTCTCCTTCACAGTAGTGAACACCGGCGCAATTCAGATAAGCGCCGGGTGCCCTATCCGGGACAGGTGTCAGCTTAGCGCGAGGTGTTCCAACGCAGAGATTTATCGAGCTTTTTTTGTTTTAACAGCGCGTTGATCCTTTTAAGGCGCGTAAATTTCTCGCCCAAAAAAGCCCCTTCTTTTAAGTCTACGGACCGGTAAGATCCAAGAACCTCCTTAACCCCCTTTTCTATATTCCATTCCGGTTTAAAATAATCTTTTAATAAACTATTAAATTTAGAAAATTCAACCCTGTAAGTCCTGGTATCAGCTCCGTGTTCTCCGGTAAATTCTATATTGCATTCAGGCATCTGGCTTTTTATGACTTCTACTATTTCCCGGACCCGGTAATTCCCGCTGTTCTGCCCGACATTGAAGATCTGGTTGTGCACTATATTCTTTGGGGCCTTCAGGGCCGCTATAAACGCCTTGGATATATCTTGTATGTGGATCAATGGCCTCCAGGGTGAACCATCGCTCATAACTTTGATGTTTCCCGTAGTATAAGCCCATGCCGCCAGATTGTTTACCACCAGGTCAACGCGCAGCATGGGAGAGATGCCGTAAACAGTCGCATTTCTTAAAAAAACAGGGGAAAATCCGGTATCTGCCAATCCGGAGATATCTTTCTCCGCATCAACTTTAGACTTGGCATATTCAGTAGCCGGTGCAACAACCCCATTTTCATCGATCATTTCCTGGCCGGAAACTCCATACACGCTGCAGGAAGAAGAAAATATAAACCTCTCCACCCCGCTTTTTTTTGCTAATCTTGCCAGCCTAAGCGAAGCCCGGTAATTAATATCCTGGGTCAGGACAGGGTTCAAA
>JAPLLV010000030.1 GCA_026387405.1 Candidatus Omnitrophota bacterium | reverse complement strand
ATGTGCTATCGCTATATTTATCTTTTTGTGGAGATGATCGAGAACATGTATATGGGTATGAAGAGTCGCATCGGCAGGGCATTGCCTGCGCAAAAAGGGCAGCAGATCGTCACCTGGAGCATTGCTTCTTTGTGGCAAAGGTCGTATCAGTTGAATAACCAGGTCTATGCGGCTATGCTTTCCCGGGGATACAGGGGCGAGCCGCAGGAGCTTGATGAATATAAAACCAGGACGTTGGACTGGGTCTGGTTATTTTTCTCCCTGCTTATTTTAATTCTATTACTGTCCGTCACTTACGCGGTTAAATGAATAACGAAAAGCCGGTCTTTGAACTGGAAGAAGTCTCTTACTCGTATCTTGGCCGTTTCCCCGCACTCTGCGGTATTACGACACAGATCATACAGGGAGAGAAGCTGGCGATCATCGGCTCAAACGGCACCGGTAAATCCACGCTCCTGTCTCTTTTGGACGGTTTGATCTTTCCTGATTCGGGAAAGATACGGGCATTTGGCAGAGACTTAAGCGAAAAAGAGTTCAGGGATGAGGATTTTTCGCGGGAATTCAGGTGCAGCGTGGGTTTTGTATTTCAGAATCCGGACGTGCAATTATTCTGCCCTACCGTAAAGGAGGATATCATATTTGGGCCTTTGCACCTGGGGTTCCCCCGGGAAGAGGTCAAAAAACGGCTGGAAAAAGTGGTTGAGGTTTTTGATCTCGGGGATTTATTGGAAAGGTCTCCGCATCAATTAAGTATCGGGGAGAAAAGGAAGGTTTCCATAGCCTCGGTTTTAACCATCGAGCCGCAAGTCCTGCTCCTGGATGAGCCGACGGCAGGGTTGGACCCTTTAACCGTAAGGCACATCGTGGATATCATTTTGCAAGAGAACGAATCCGGCCGGACGATTATCACCGCGACGCACGATATGCATATCGTGGGAGAGATCGCTGACTGTATTTGCTGCCTGGGAAAAGAAAGAAGGATAGTCAGGTGCGGGGCCGCGGAGGAATTGCTGGCAGACAGGGTGTTTCTGGAGCAGAATAATCTTATCCACATGCACGCCCATCGCCATAAAGATAAAACGCATATTCATCCACACGAACATCTAGATCATCACGCAAATGAAAAAATTATCCCTGATCAAGCTTAAGAAAAATACCAAGGCCAGGGTATTGGAGATCTCCGGAGGCGGCAACCTGCAGCATAAGATGATGAGCATGGGTATCTATCCGGGTAAAGAGATCACCAAGGTGAGCCATTTTGCCCTGCGCGGTCCGGTTACCGTGAAAGTAGGCAGGTCGCTGATCGCCCTCGGCCATAGCATGGCGGCTAAAATCTTGCTGGAAAAAGAATCATGATCAAAAGGATATTGTTGATAGGTAATCCCAATGTGGGAAAGAGCGTTATTTTCTCCCGCCTTACCGGAGTGCAGGTCATCTCTTCCAATTATCCCGGGACCACCGTCGGTATTACCAGAGGGTATTTTAAGATCGGGGAAGAAAATATCGAAGTGGTAGATCTGCCGGGGACGTATTCGTTTGAGCCTACCTCTACGGCAGAAGAGGTAGCCGTATCGTTACTCAAAGAGAGCTCTCAGGATGAAACAGTAGTCATTGATATCATTGATGCCACCAACCTCGAGCGCAATCTATTCCTGACCCTGGAATTGATCGAGCAGGGATATCCGGTAATCGCCTGCCTGAATATGTGCGATGATACCGAGCACCGGGGTATACATCTGGATACCCGTAAACTGGAAGAACTCCTGGGTATTCCGGTGATTCCCACCTGCGCGGTTACAGGCGTAGGGATAAAATTTTTATTGGAGAGATTGATTGAGGCAAAACCGCGGCCCAAGAAGCCGCTCAGCCACGAGATGCGCTGGCAGGAGATCGGCCGGATCATCCAGGAAGTGCAGCAGCTTACGCATCGCCACCATACCCTTAGAGAGCTCCTGGAAGATATTTCCGTGCGGCCCTTAAGCGGCCTGCTTATGTCAATAGTAGTTGTATATACCTGTTTTAAGGCAGTGCGTTTTTTCGGGGAGTCGTTGATAAATAAGATATTCGATCCGGTATTTACCGACCTTTATCTTCCCTTCCTGGATAAATTAAGCAGTTTCTTGGGGAAGGCGGGGTTTTTACATCATCTGGTTATCGGGGAATTGATAAACGGCAAGATCGACTTCAGGCAGTCTATGGGCGTTCTCACCACCGCCCCGTATATTGAATTCGCGATGGTCCTGCCGTATGTAATTTCTTTTTATTTTATGCTTAGTTTACTGGAGGATATTGGGTATCTTCCGCGCCTGGCGATACTTCTGGATAATGTCCTGCACCGGCTGGGCCTGCACGGGTATGCGATAATCCCGGTCTTATTAGGTTTTGGCTGCAATGTCCCCGGGATATTATCCACGCGTGTCCTGGAGTCAAAGCGCGAGAGGTTCATTGCCTCCACGCTCATCTCCATAGGCGTGCCCTGCGTGCCGTTACAGGCAATGATATTCGGCCTGCTCGGGGCTTTCGGCGGTTTCTATGTGGCCGGGGTATATCTGGTGCTATTTTCCCTGTTGATCATAATCGGGGCAGTGCTTAATTTTACCATGCATGGGTATAGCCCGGAGTTCCTGCTGGAGATCCCGCCATATCGTTTTCCGCCGCTATTACTTTTGTGCAAAAAACTTTATTTTCGCATCAAGGGATTCCTGATGGAGGCAGTGCCGATAGTGTTAATGGGCGTTTTGGCGATCAATATATTGTTGTATTTTAAATTATTTGATTTTGTGACCGGCCTGGCAGCGCCGGTGGTCAAAGGCCTTTTCGGGCTGCCTCGCGAAGCGGTGGTGGCGCTGGTGCTTGGTTTTTTCCGTAAGGATGTGGCAGTGGGTATGCTTATGCCGTTAGGATTAAATGCCAAGCAATTGTTCATCGCGGCAACACTGCTGGCCATTTCATTTCCCTGCATAGCCACCTTCGTGGTCTTGTGGAAAGAATTAGGGGTCAAGGATTTGATCAAGGCGACCTTGATCATGATCATCGTCAGTATTATCGTGGGAACCTTGCTTAACTGTTGCATCCTTACTTAATTAATTATGCGCGCAATAGCCCTGATTTCCGGAGGACTGGATAGTACCCTGGCGACCAAACTCATGCAGGATTTGGGCATAGAATTGGTGGCCTTAAATACCGTCAGCCCTTTTTGTCTTTGTAATCACCATTCCGCAAAAGGATGTTTCCACGGCGCTGCCTCGGTATCCAAGGAGTTGGGTATCAGGTTGGTGAGTATCAACGTGGCTGAAGAGATCTTGGAGATAGTAAAGAAACCAAAACATGGATATGGCTCCAACATGAATCCCTGTATTGACTGCCGGATACTGCTTTTTAAGAAGGCCAAGGAGCTGATGCGGCAGGAGGGGGCATCTTTTGTGATCACGGGTGAGGTTCTAGGCCAGAGGCCGATGTCGCAGATGCGCCGTACGATGACCCTGATTGAAGGAGAGGCGCAATTAACGGATCTGGTGCTGCGGCCATTATCGGCAAAGGTGCTTGAGCCCACTATTCCGGAAAGAGAAGGCTGGGTTCCCAGGGATAAGCTTTTAGCCATAAGCGGCAGAGGGAGAAAAGACCAGTTTGCCCTGGCCGGCGCATTAGGGGTTAAGGATTTTCCTTGCCCTAGCGGCGGCTGTCTTCTTACTGACCCGGAATTCAGCAAACGCCTTAGAGATCTTATGCGCCACACCAGCGATTTTACGCTTAACGATATATTTTTGCTTAAACTAGGCAGGCATTTCCGTTTGAGTAAAGGGGTGAAGCTGATCGTGGGAAGGAATGAGCAGGAAAATAAGAACATCCTTAGCCTCGCGCTTGCGCAAGACCATCTATTTATGGCGCCGGAAGACACTGCCGGACCCACGGCTTTGGGCAGAGGCGTCTTCAATGATGAGCTATTGACCCGCTCCTGTCGCATTGTCGCACGATATTGTGATTTAAATGGCAGCAGCGAGGCAGATATAGTATATGGAAATACAGGGACAGTCCCGCCGCTTGCTAAACTAAAAGTTTTCCCTCTTGATGAAGCCGGGCTTATGCCTTTGAGAATATGACCGAAGCCTTACTTTATGAAAGGTTAGAAGACAATAAAGTCCATTGTTTCTTGTGCGCCCACCATTGCAAGATCCTTCCTGATAAATGGGGTTTTTGCGGGGTAAGGCAGAATATTAACGGCACCTTATATACGCAGGTGTTTGGCAAGCCCATTGCCATGCACGTCGACCCTATCGAGAAGAAACCCATGTACCATTTTCTCCCCGGCTCAAGCAGTTTTTCTCTTGCCACGATCGGCTGCAATTTCCACTGCGGTTTTTGCCAGAATTGGGAGATCTCCCAGGCGCGCGTAAAAGACGGAGCCGGCCTGGAAGGGACGGGTATTGTTTTGCCCGAGACTATCGTAGAATCCGCGCTTAAGAATAAATGCCAAAGTATTTCCTATACCTATACCGAACCTACTATTTTTTTCGAGTACGCCCAGGCTATAGCTAAATTAGCAAAGCCAAGGGGGCTGTATAATATTTTTGTCACTAACGGTTATATGAGCAGAGACTGTCTTAAGATGATCAGGCCGTACCTGGATGCGGCAAACGTGGACTTAAAGTTTTTTAAAGATGGGTCCTACCGCAGGGTTTGTTCGGGGAGCTTATCCCCGGTTTTAGATTCCATACGTCTTATGAAAGAAATGGGGGTGTGGGTTGAGATCACCACTTTGATCGTGCCGGGAGAGAATGATTCTGGCCCTGAGCTAAAAGATATAGCTGATTTTATCGCCGGTCTTGACAAGGATATGCCGTGGCATATCTCGCGTTTTCATCCGGATTTCGAATTCGGCGATCGCCAGGCCACTCCGGAGGCCACGCTTAAAAAGGCTTTGGATATAGGTAAAGACGCCGGCCTTACCTATATATACGTAGGTAATGTCCTGGGCCTGGGCAATGATACATATTGCCCGGAGTGTAAAAAGTTATTAATTAAGCGGGAAGTTTTTGAGGTTTTGGAGTATAATATCAAACAGGGAAAATGTGTTTTTTGCAACTCCGCAATAAAAGGCGTATTCGTATAGAAATTCGTTCGATTATTCTTCGAGCGATCCGCCGCAGGCAGGGAGAAGATAACTTGTTATGCGATACAAAAAGGCGTTATTGATAGTAGACATGCAGAATGATTTCTGTCCCGGAGGCGCCTTGGGTGTTCCGGCAGGGGACAAGATCATTCCTGTAATTAACAGATACATCAGGCTTTTCTCTAAAAAAGGGCTACCGGTATTCATTTCGCGCGATTGGCATCCCCGGAAGACCCGGCATTTTAAACAGTACGGGGGGATCTGGCCGGTGCATTGTATCCGGAACACCCGAGGCGCCGGTTTTCACCCTAAGCTCAGGCTGCCGAAGCGGCCCATCTTTTTGTATAAGGGCATGGATCCCGAAAAAGACAGTTATTCTGTATTCCAGGCTGAAGACGGAGATGGGATCGGTTTTTTGTCTCTGCTTAAGGTCTTAGGGGTCAAGGAGATCTACATCGCGGGGTTGGCTACAGATTATTGCGTGAAGTTTACCAGCCTTGATGCTTTAAGAAGGGGATTAAAGGTCAAGGTATTACTAGATTCGATTAAAGGGGTCAATATACGGCCGCAAGATGCATCGCGCGCCATCAGCCTGATGCTTAAAAAAGGGGCCAAGAAGGCTGACTATGGCAGAATAGTCCGGGCCTTACGTTAATATTATGAATAAAGTTGAGGCTTCATCCGCTTTTTTGATGGGATTACAGATGTCCCTGAATAACGCCGCTTATTTCAGGGGCCATCCGTATTTGATAAAATCCGTGGAGAGTTTCAAGCAAAAAATCGATACCTTGTTTACGTTCCTCGAGTCCATTGAGATCGACATATCGGTGGGATCGCTTTCGCTTGATGGAACATCCTGGGAAAAGCCGGCGTTAATCGTGGAGCTGGCCCGGACCCTGCACCAGCGCAAGATAAAAAGCATTGTATTCAAAAAAGGGCTCAACCTCGAGGAGTTGATCAGTTTTCTCAACGTCGCGTCACTATCGGTCAAGGATATAGTCAAGTCCGGAGGCATAAAGAAATTATTGCCTCCGGAGAAAGCGCCGCATATCCTGGTGCAAGAGATAGACTATTCTTATCTTTTAGAGGCTACCGCCCGGGAGTGCGAAGAGGTCCTGTCGGCGTTCGGCGACCCGGATAAGGAGAAAGACCCCCGGAAGATAAGCGAATTTTCCGATAACTTCGGCGTGGTAATGGGGAAGTTCAAGAATGAGGATTTATTACACAACGAAGCCCTAAAACGCAATATCAGTAATTTCCTTGCTCACCTTAAACTTAACCAGAAAGATAAATTCGATAAATGCGCCGCGGAAGTCTATAGGTTTATAACAAAATATAAGGCCGCTATGCAGGGGGTGGATACCGATTACGCGGCCGATATGCTCAAGAATCTCAATGAAGAGGACATGGCGCGTATTCTCTTAGACGAAATTTCGACTTCTGAAGATTTTGACGTCTTGAGTTTTCGGTTCTTCTTGCGTATTGCCGGAGAAAAAAGGAATATGGGCATTCCCGATTCGCTGCTTGCGCTGGGTGAGGCAGACACCTTAAAGGAGAATCCCAGGGTGGCCAGGAATATCCAGAATTTATTATCCGGCGCGGATAGCCATTCAATTTCGGATGTGTATCGCAATACGTTGTCCGCCTTATTAAAAAATGTTACTTTCGGAAAAGGTAAGGTCTTTGACCGCGCGCTTCTGGACTTAAATTACCGTTTTATACTTCTGGGTTTATTAAGCCAGGAGAAGGACAAGGAAAAACTAAAGGCTGTCTCAAGGAGGATATCCCAGGAATGGCCCGCCATTGCCGGCGACAAAGACTGGGAGTATATAAGGAATATTTTCGATACCATACATAAAAGAAAGAAGGCCGAACCGGACCTGGCGGAGATTCTTTCGGATATTGAAAAGAATATCTCGATCTTGATCGAGAGCCTGGCCTGGGAAGGTCGGGAAGATCCCGCCCTGGGTTATTTTATAGATAACCTGGAAGGCGTTAATCTGGAAGCGCAGTTCTATCTCGATAAGATATTCAAAGAGTATAACACAAGCCCCTATGGACTGAGGCTTTTCCTGAGGTTTTTCCCCGGCAGTATCTCCGCGTTTTGCGATAATTTGGCGAACGAGCGTTTTAATGCCGATTTTCTTGTAAAGATCATTGACTCCTTAAAGAAAATAGATTCATTCTTGGTCGTAGGTATTCTTAAATATATCTATCCTATCACAGACCAGATAGTCAAGGTTGAAGTATTAAGGGCTATGGGCTGCCTGTCTAAAGTGGATGAAGAATTCCTTTTTTCTATCCTGACCAGCGAAGATGCCGGCCTCAGGAAGGAGGCAGCGAAAGCCCTCTCCAAGAATGCTCTCGCGCAGGAGAGGGTGCTGGATATATTGCTGGGTATCCGCAGCCCCTGGGGCCTGAAAAACAGTATACTTATGGATAATGTGGATTTTATAGAAGAGGCAGGTTTAAGGCAGGCAGGCCCGCGCCTGGAGGTTTTAAACAAAAGGCATTTTTTCTGGAATAGGAATATCAGGAGAAAGGCCAGGGAGTTGCTGCATAAATGGCAAGCCTAGGAGAGATCGAGATATTCTTAAGGGATTTACTTATCAGCCTGCAGACGGCCAAACTCTACGGCCTGGGGCACAGGCTTTTCAAGGATTCGCTGTCCCCCCCCTATAAAAGCCTGCAGGCGGTCCTTGCCGGGAGGCAAACCTTTACCCTCGGAGTTATAGAAGGAGAATTGGCTTTTGAGGATCAAGTTATTTCTGACGCGGCCAGATTGAACCTTTCGCCGATATCGTACCTAAAAGAGAAGAAGATAGAGAAGGTGACTTTCTTGCGCGGCATAGAGAAAAGGGAGCTGGATGCCTTTATCGGATTTCTCGGCGCCGGAAAACTGGAGATTAAAAAAGAGGTACAGGAATATTTGATGCTGGCGGGTGTCAGGAACATAGTCGTCGGTAAATTAAAGGCTCAAGTCCCACCGTCGCAGGAAGAAAAAGGAGTGGGCGCGGTATTTGTCGATTCTCTTCACAGTGTTTCCCAATCCCTCACAAATGTCCTGGACGGAGGGTCGATCGACCCTCTGGGTTTGAAGCTGGTGATGCAGGGCATGATGGAGGGGTTGATAAACCAGTCTCCGGAATTACTCAAGGTATCCACCATGAGGAGATATGATCTAGGAACTTCTGTCCATCTCCTGAATGTGGCAATTCTATCGATGCATCTTGCCTCCAAGGCAGGTTTTTCTAAAGACGACGTGATGGACCTGGGGACTGCTGCCCTCTTCCACGATATCGGCAAGCTTTACATATCCCGCAAGATTATCAGAAAGACAGAGAAATTGACGGATGAGGAATTTGATAAGATCAGGAGCCACGCCCTCCTGGGCGCTGAACTGCTTCTGGATTATGTGGACAGCCTTGGCATTCTACCGGTGGTGGTTGCCTTTGAGCACCATCTTAAGTATGACCTTTCAGGCTATCCCAAGGTCCAGAATCTTAAGAAACCCCACGTTGCCTCATTGATCGTGACCATCTGCGATGTCTATGATGCCCTTTTCCAAAAGAGGAGCTATAAGGCGGATTACGCCCCGGACACGATCTATAATATCATGT
The DNA here is from genome assembly GCA_026387405.1 of Candidatus Omnitrophota bacterium. Classification (GTDB taxonomy): domain Bacteria; phylum Omnitrophota; class Gorgyraeia; order Gygaellales; family Profunditerraquicolaceae; genus JAPLLP01. Next base: position 44,879 of record JAPLLV010000030.1, on the reverse strand, counting down.
TGAAGGAAAAGGGTACTTCTTTTGAACCTGAGCTTCTGGAAAAGTTTTTTCAGATCATGGGAGTCTGGCCGATCGGTTCCCTTGTCTATTTAAGCGACGAAAGGGTGGCCCTGGTAAAAGAGGAGAACGAGGATGCCATCCTCTTGCCCAAGGTTGAGGTATTTTACCCGGTGGATAAAAAGGAGGTCATTGATTTAAAAGAGAAGAACGGGCAGCTAAGCATCGCCCGTTACATAAACCCCTGGAAGGAAGGTAAGGATATCCTGGATGCCGCAGGCATTTCCCTGGCAAAATAAAAAAATACTTGACAAATATTTTTTTTCATGTATACTCTACTATGTTGATAGAATTAGTAGATTATGAGCTAACCATGAAAATAACTTATAAAGGAGATTATGCTTTAAAAGCGCTATTGTATTTGGCTGCGCATTATGGCAGCAACGTAATCACCATACATGAATTAGCCAGGCAAATAGACGCGCCGCTCAAATTCCTGGAGCAGGTATTACTTGAGTTAAAGAGGGGTGGTTTTGTAGAGAGCAGGCGCGGCAATATCGGAGGTTATATGTTATCCAGGGCGCCGTCCCAGATGACCGTAGGAGAGGTGATCAGGTTTATCGATGGGCCGATAGAACCCATAGCTTGTGTAAAACATGGTTATTCAGAATGCGCTGATGTGTATAAATGCGCGTTTAGAAAGATCTGGCAGAATGTTGCTGAGGCTACCTCGAATGTCGTGGATAAGGTAACCTTTGAGACTTTGGCGGCTGAAACTAATGCCAGGCAAGAAGCGCTTCTTTATTCGATATAAAAGGCATACAAAAATGATTATTTATTCCAATATGATGGCAATGTGTTGTTGCTGCGGTGGGGGAGGTTGAACCTATGTAGCCACGAGGAAAATATAATACATAGGGCGGCGCAGCCCACTACCGGATATAAAAAAGGTTAGTGGGTATTTTTTTCCTATGACAAGGAGAAACAGATGAGCATCATTCAAAGTTCTAAAAAATTACTGAACGACACAATTATAAAAGAGATCAGCGACGCCGTAGGGTCTTTAGAATATGGGGAAGTAAATATTAAGGTGCATAATAATAAGATAATCCAGATAGAGATGACACAGAGAAGGCGTTTTGATGATGTGTGGAAGCTTGAGGAAGGAGGTGGTATTTAAAGAAGGTTTCTCTTACCGGTTAACCGAAGAGAGGGCGATCTAAAAAAATAACCGTGCAAATTCAACCAGTCAGCTGGAAAAGCGCACATAAAGTTTTCAAGGGAGGTTCTTTAAATGAGAAAGCTTACTTTTCTGGCTATACTTGTTGTTGCGGTTTTAGTTACGAGGAACGTCTTTGCCGGGGCTCCGCTTACGAATTTGGAAGGCGTAGGAGGGGTAGCGTTTAATCCTCTGGCGTACCTGGCAGATTCAGATGGCGAAGATAGTCATTTTAAAGCAGGTAACGCCGAGATTGCAGGTAAACCGAGATTCGGCGCCTGGTATGTTAATCTCGACCATGTTAAAGTCGACTGGACCGCCATAGGCGTTGCCGATACGTTCTTTAAAAGACTGGAAGTTTCTTATGGGTATGAAACAATTGCCCAGGATAATGCCGCCACCAAGCGTAAGAGTAACGTTGGGGCAAAGCTATTGTTATTGCCGGAGAATTCCTTTAGTACTAAATTCATACCCGCGTTATCAGCAGGGACCATCTTTAAACATACTTCTAATGTGGGATCGGGAATTGATGCAGGCGGTGAAGATTATTATGTGGTGGCGACAAAGCTTATTACCCGCCTGCCCAGGCCGGTGCTGCTTTCCGGGGGCGTACTCTCCACTAAAGGCAAGACTACAGGAGTGTTTGGATATGATAAGGACAGGAGGGAGACCGGCTTCGGCAACATTGATGTGATCCTGCCTAAGGATTTAATTGCCGGTTTTGAATATAAACAGGGAGCGCATTATAAAGATTGGAAAGACGCTGATTATTGGGATGCGCATATAGCATGGACGCCGAACAAAAATCTTACCCTTGTCCTGGCATATGTCGATGCCGGAGACCATAAGTCGGCCGGCAAGGTCGGGTTAGGCAACGGTGTAGTATTAAGCGCTCAATACGCATTCTAAGAGATGATCTGAAGAATTTAGTTTGCAGAGTCTTTGGGTTTGCAGTAAAATACTGATTAAGCTTATCGGTTTAGTACTATATGGAGGAAATATATGAGCAAGATAGACGCAAAACTAAAAGTCGAGACACTGGCTTTACACGGAGGGCAGGAAGCGGATCCCACAACCGGCTCAAGGGCCGTGCCGATATATCAGACTACCTCTTATCAGTTCAAAAGCACTGAGCACGCGGCAAATCTTTTTGGGCTCAAGGAATTCGGCAATATCTATACCCGCCTGATGAATCCTACCAATGACGTGCTAGAGAGAAGGATCGCTCTTCTTGACGGCGGCGTGGGAGGGCTGGCTGTTGCAAGCGGTCAGTCTGCGATTACCTTGGCGCTATTGAATATCGCTCAGGCAGGCGATGAGATCGTCTCCGCGGATAACCTCTACGGCGGGACCTATAACCTCTTTCACTATACGTTCCCGCGTTTAGGCCTAAAGGTAAAATTTGTCAAATCCAATGACCTTGACGCGATGCAAAAGGCGATTATCCCTAAGACCAAGGCTGTTTACGCGGAATCTATCGGTAACCCTAAATTGGATGTCGCGGACCTGGAAGGGATATCAAAACTGACGCACAAAAACGGCATCCCGTTTGTCCTGGATAATACCGTTTCGCCGTATCTATTAAGGCCAATTGATTATGGCGTGGATATCGTGGTCTATTCGGCCACGAAATTCATCGGAGGGCACGGTACTTCGCTCGGCGGGTTAATCGTCGATTCAGGGAAATTTGACTGGACTAACGGTAAGTTTCCCTTGATCGCCGGAGCCGATCCCAGTTATCACGGAATAAACTTTGTGGAGGCATTAAAACCATTGGGGAACATCGCGTATATTATCAAGGCGAGGGTTTCCCTGCTCCGCGACCTTGGCCCGGCAATGTCTCCTTTTAACGCCTTCTTGTTCCTGCAGGGTTTAGAGACGCTGCATCTGAGGATGCCCAGACATTCCGAGAACGCGCTGGCAGTAGCGAAATATCTTGAAGAACATCCCAAGGTTGCCTGGGTGAATTATCCGGGACTGGACTCGAGCCCGGAAAAGCCGCGGGTTAAAAAATACCTCCCTAAAGGCGCGGGCGCAATTATAGGATTTGGCATTAAGAGCGGTTTAGAGGGGGGAAAGAAATTCATTGATTCGCTTCAGTTAATATCGCATCTGGCCAATATCGGAGATGCCAAAAGTCTGGCTATACACCCGGCAACCACCACACACCAGCAATTATCTCCCCAGGAACAGTTGTCTACCGGGGTGACGCCGGATTTTATCCGTTTGTCAATCGGCATCGAACATATTGACGATATTATTGGCGATATAGAACAGGCTTTAGGGAAAGCGTGATTGCTTCGCCCGTCATTGCGGGCTTAAGGGCTTAATACTCACAGAGTGTTGGTATTTTTGTAGTAACAATACCATTTTAAGTAGTGAATTTTGTGAGTTTCGCTTAGCCCACGGTGACGTTGGTAATCGGCTTTAAGCCGTGAATAAAAACTTTCTAGCGAATTCGTTGTTGCCGGCGCTAAAGGATTCTTAAGATAATAAAACATATCTGGAAGCGCATTGTGAATTAATGCGATTGTACGCTTTAAATCCTTAAAAGCAACGGTACTTGTTGGCAATGATTGCACAAAATTGTAATAGCGTCTGATCCATTGCCGAAAGCTTCTTGTGAATTCGTTCCGCTCTTTGATACTTTTAACATTGTTCAAAGTACTAAGCAGCTGCCTTAGTTCTTTACCTGCTAAGGTCTTTGGATGCGATCTTAACCAGCGCATTCCTTCGCGCTGTATATGGAAAAGGCAGCGTTGGATCTTAACCTTTCGCCATGTTGCCTTTATGGCACGAATAACGGATCTTTCGCCGTCCATCGAGATAAAATTAGGGGCAAGGCCTTGCTGCTTAAGTTCTTCAAGCCATGGGCGTACATTCTTAAAGCCTTCTTTAGCAGTATAAATATTTGCAATAATTTTCGGGCGCACCGAATCCATCAGGCAAATTAAACAGCCATTTTTATGGAAATACGTACCATCGTAAATAAGGTATTTATGTTTTGAAAGATCAATGGGTTCTTTGGGCAACTGGCTGAGCCAATAATGAATAATACGCCTTAGTTTCGTTTTGCTATAGTTTGATAGATTAACAAGTTGCCGAACGGTATAGCTTTCGATGACCCATAACTTAAACCAATGTTGTTCGCGGTACCTTTTATTATCCGCTCTTTGCCAGATGAACGATTTACAACACTTATTACATCCCACATTTGGGACAGTGCTTTTTTTATCATAAAGATTCCTTTATTGAACGGGTTTAATAAACAAGTAATAAAATAGCATTATCGTTAAGAAATACAAGTACTTATAAAATCGGGCACCAACACTTTTTGGATATTATGCCCATTGCGAGGCTGACGAAGTCAGCCGAAGCAATCTCAGGACGGGCTCGCAATGACTATAGAGGAGGTTTAAGCAATGAACATCTATAGCGATATTACTAAGACTGTCGGCCGCACGCCGTTGGTGCGTATTAATAAACTTAGCGCAGGGCTTGAGGCAAATATCTTAGCTAAGCTTGAGTCTTTCAATCCTCTGTCCAGTGTCAAAGACAGGATCGGATTAGCTATGGTTGAGGACGCAGAGAAAAAAGGGCTCCTGAAAAAAGATTCGGTGATCATTGAACCGACTAGCGGGAATACCGGGATTGCCCTGGCGTTTGTGGCGGCAGCCAAGGGCTATCGTCTTATCCTGACTATGCCGGATACCATGAGCCTTGAACGCAGGCAGCTCTTGAAAATCTTTGGCGCGGAACTTGTTTTAACCGAAGGCGCAAAAGGTATGCGCGGAGCGATTGAGAAGGCGGAAGAGCTGGTTAAAAATACACCGAATAGTTTTATGCCCCAGCAGTTCAATAATCCGGCAAACCCCGAGATACATCGTAAGACTACTGCCGAAGAGATATGGGGCGACACCGGGGGGAGCGTTGATATTTTTATTTCCGGTATAGGCACAGGAGGGACGATCACCGGAGTAGGAGAAGTATTGAAGAAAAAGAAGCCTCAGGTCAAGCTGATAGGCGTTGAGCCGGCGGATTCTCCGGTCCTTTCCGGAGGCAAACCCGGACCGCACAAGATCCAGGGTATAGGGGCAGGGTTCGTGCCTGGTGTTTTAAATACGAAATTACTCGATGAGATCATCACGGTTAAAAATGAAGACGCCGGAAACATTGCCAAGGAATTAGCGCGCAAAGAAGGGATCCTGGTCGGTATCTCCAGCGGAGCGGCTATGTGGGCGGCCCTTGAGGTTGCCAAACGCAAGGGCTCTGAAGGGAAAACCATAGTTGTAATATTGCCGGATACCGGAGAGCGCTATCTCTCTACCTGGCTATTTCAGGAGTACGCGTAATGGAAAAGAAGAGTTTAGGCGTTGTCAAGACCCAATACTTTACTTTTGCTAACCCACCGGATGAATTGAAACTGGAATCCGGCGCCAGGTTAGGGCCGGTAACTATTGCTTACGAAACTTACGGCGAGTTGAATAAGGAAAAGACCAACGCGGTCTTGATCCTCCACGCCCTATCCGGAGATGCCCATGTTGCCGGTTTCCACGAGGGAGAAAAAGACCCGGGTTGGTGGGATTCTATGGTTGGACCGGAGAAGGCCTTTGATACCAATAAATACTTTGTTATCTGTTCCAATATCCTGGGAGGATGCGCAGGTTCTACCGGGCCTTCAAGCATTAATCCCAGGACCAACAAAACCTATTGCCTTGATTTTCCCATAGTAAGCATAGGCGATATGGTCGAATGCCAAAAGAGGCTGATCGAATATCTGGGCATCAAGAAGCTGTTGACGGTGGTAGGCGGGTCTATGGGCGGTATGCAGGCCCTTGCGTGGCTGGTGAAGTATCCGAATAAGATACATAGCGCCATTCCCATCGCCACGGCGATGAGACATTCGCCGCAGCAGATCGCCTTTGATGAAGTGGGCAGGCAGGCGATCATGGCTGATCCCTGCTGGAAAGATGGCGATTATTACGGCGGGGCTCATCCCGCAAAAGGCCTGGCAGTGGCCAGGATGATCGGGCATATCACTTATATGAGCGATGCCTCAATGGCCGATAAATTCGGCAGGCAGAAGAAGAAAGATAGCGAGCAATTCAAATTCACCGCTGATTTTGAAGTGGAGGGCTACCTGCGTTACCGCGGCGATAATTTCGTCAAGCGCTTTGACGCCAATTCTTACCTTTATATTACCAAGGCTATGGATAATTTTGATGCTACCAGGAGTAAGCCTTTACAGGAAGTATGGAAAGGATTAAAGGTAAAGGTGTTGGTAATTGCCTTTAAGTCGGATTGGTTATACCCGGCATACCAGTCCAAAGAGATCATCAAAGCCTGTAAGTTCGCCGGGCTTGAGGCATCTTACTGCGAGATAGATTCTACTTATGGACATGACGCGTTTCTTTTGGAATTTGAGGAAGAGACGCATCTGGTGAAGCATTTTTTAAAAAAGGTATTCTCGGTAAGCCAAAATGAGGCCAAACTATGAGATCCGATATTCGCATAGACCATAAGGTGATCCTGGATATTATTCCTCCGCGCGCGTCAGTGCTGGATCTGGGATGCGGCGCGGGAGAGCTTCTGGAACTTTTGGTAAAGAATAAAGAGGTGCGTGGCCAGGGTATAGAGATAGACGAGCAGGCTATCTATCAATGTGTAGCCAGGGCTTTAAATGTCTTCCACGGGGATATTGACACCGGCCTAGCCGAATACCAGGACGGGTCATTCGATTACGTTATCCTGAACCAGAGCCTGCAGCAGGTCGAGCATTTTGACAAGGTGTTTCAGGATGCCTTGCGCGTGGGCAAGAAAGTAATCGTGGGTTTTCCAAACTTCGCCTATTTTAAGGCCCGGCTTCAGCTGGGTTTTTCCGGCAGGGCCCCGGTTACAAAGACTTTGCCCTATACCTGGTACGAAAGCCCCAACCTGCATTTCTTCAGCATACTCGATTTCTTGGATTATTGCCGTAAGAATGATACAAAGATCGAGCGCGCGGTGTATTTAGGGATCAAGAGGCGGGTTATTTTCTTCCCCAATCTCTTTGCCAATACCGGGATATTTCTAGTGTCAAGATAGGGGGTTTTCCAGACCCGCGGTGGAATATATTCCACCGCGGGTCTGGAAAAAGCAGGAGGTGCGCGTATGCCTTTTATTAATCTAAAGCTGGTAGGGAAATTGACTAAGGAGCAAAAAGTAAAGATCGCAAAGGAATTCTCCGACACGCTGCTTAAGGTCGCGGGAAAGCCCAAGGAGTATACTTACCTGGTGATCGATGAGGTGCCGGGCGAAAACTGGGCGCAGGGAGAGAAATTCTTCGCATAAAAAGCTCCACATAAAGATGAAGAAGATAAAGATCCGCGCGTATGAAGTCCTGGAGAAGGTGCGCCTCAAGAAGCCGGTGGTGCATCACTTGACCAACTGGGTTACTATCGAGACTTGCGCCAACGTAGTAAAGGTCCTGGGCGCGTCTCCGGTAATGGCTCACGCTCCGGAAGAGGTTGCCGAGATGGCCGGCATTGCTTCAGGCCTAGTGTTAAATATCGGTACGCTTACAGTAGACTTTATTGAGGCGATGAAGATCGCCGCTAAGGCCGCGAACAAAAAGAAGATCCCTGTGCTATTAGATGTCTGCGGCGCCGGGGCAACGCATCTAAGGGATAGGAAATCTTTTGAGTTATTGGATGAGGTAAAAATCGATATCGTAAAAGGTAATGCCTCGGAAATAGCGCGCATAGCGGGCGAAGAGGTGAAGACCAGGGGTGTGGACGCGGGTAAGGTGAAAAAAGACCTGTTGCTTCTGGCTAAAGGCCTGGCGCTAGCCCGTAAGTGCACGGTTGTAGTTACCGGCAAGGAAGATATTGTTACCGATGGAGAGAGGCTTTATATAGTCAAGAACGGCCACCCTTTGATGACGCATATTGTGGGCACCGGCTGCATGGCTGCTTCGGTTATCGGGACATTTGCTTCTGTAAATGAAGATATGGTTTATGCCTCAACCTGTGGTTTGGTCTGTTTTGAGATCGCCGCGGAACTCGCCGCTGCCGGTTCCCGGGGGCCGGGCCAGTTTAAAGAGAAACTCTACGACAACCTTTATCATTTAGATAAAAATACCATAGATACGCTGCAAAAAGTCGAGGCATGAGGGGTTACTATTTTATCACCGATGCCGGCCTATCCCGCTCGGGAAATATATCCGATGTCAAAGCCGCTCTAGCCGCTAAGGTAGAGATCGTACAATACCGCGACAAACACAAAGACACGAAAGAACTTTTTATTGAGGCCCTGAAATTAAGGGCGATATGCCAGCGCATAAAATTTCTGATCAACGATAGGGTGGATATTGCACTGGCGGTTGAGGCAGACGGAGTGCACCTGGGAAGAGAAGATCTTTCGTACCGGGTTGCCCGCAGGTTGTTAGGAAAAAAGAGGATCATTGGGCTTACGGTCCATAACATTAAAGAGGCACTCGCGGCCGAAGAGGAGGGGGCGGATTATATCGGAGTTTCCCCTGTCTTTGCCACGCTGACCAAATTTGATGCCGGGAGGCCTTGCGGCACCGGGCTGATCCGCATGATAAAAAAACGCGTTTCTCTTCCTATAGTGGCAATCGGCGGGATAGATCTATTAAACGGGGGAGAGGTAGTCAGGGCGGGCGCGGATTGTATCTGCGCCGTATCGGCAGTAGTGGCCAAAAGGGACGTGAAGAGAGAGATAGAGAGGTTCCAGGAGCTTTTTTAGGAATAAAATCCCTGGCTTAAATATACAGCTAGGGAATTTTTAAAAAAAACTTGACATAGGGTAGGGGGGTATGGTATACTTTAAATGAGGCCACAACTTATGGAGTGAACGAAGTGAGCGAACATAAGTTGTTTGGCCAAATTTATCCCGCCGTTTGGCGTGTTTTGTATTTACAAACACGACAGGCGGGAAATAAGATTAGATATTAAAAGAGGTGTATACCATGGAACAACTTACTACCCATGAGGAGCAGCTTGCCTACTTAAGCAAAATAGAGGGGCAGATCCGCGGCATCGAGAAGATGATCCAGGAAAAGCGCTATTGCGTGGACATAATCACGCAGTTACATTCCATTATCGGAGCGCTTTACCGGGTGGAAAACGAGGTCTTCAGGAAGCACATTGAAGGCTGCGTGGTCCATGCTTTTGCCGGTAAGTCTGAAGGCGAGAAGGCGAAGAAAGTAAACGAGGTTGTAGAGCTGCTTTCCAGGTATAGAAAATAAGTTTTATATAAATATGATTAAAAAGGTCAGTATTCTTATATTGATCACTACTTTTTTCCTTAATGTGGGGTTTTTGTATTCAGAAGAGAAGGCCCAGGTCCTTTCTCCGCTTTTTGGCAAGCTTTCCCTTAAAGGCAAGATCGCCTTTTTAGAATCACAGATGTTCGCCGCGGAGTACAAAAATAAAGAGTTAGGGGTTATCGAAGAGTTGAAGCACGCCTATCACGACCTTTTTATGAATTATAAGCAGGCGGAGTTAGATAAAGAGAGCCTGTCGGTTCTAGACTCCGTTGCCAATATTATTGAGTCTAAATATATTGTAGGAGAGGCCTCGCAAGAACAGTTCTTTAAAATAGTCCTGGAAATGGCAAAATTAAGTAATGATATCGAAAATTTAAACCAGGAAAAACGGGCCATAGAAACACGCATAAACATGCTCTTAAACCGGGACGCGCGCGTATCTTTAGGTGTTCCTCAATTAGAGGAAGCTGTCAACTTTAATAAAGACGTTGATTCTTTGTATAAGCTGACCCTTGAGAATCAGCCGGAGTTATCGACCTTTGCCTTGGCCATAGAAAGGAACAAATTCGCCAAGTCTTTGGCTCAGAGAAGCCTTCTGCCGGATCTAATGTCCGAGATAGTCATGCGCGGTATTACCTCAGGGTCGATCGGCCCCTGGGATATCGCGCTTTCATTTACCATGCCTTTCTGGTTCTGGGCCAAGCAGCGTTATGAGATAAAAGAGGCCATAGCCAATTTAGATGAAGCAAAGGCGGCGTATCAGTCGATGAAGAACAGGGCTTTTATCCAGACGCAGGATATGGTGGTAAAGATAGGGATAGCCAAAAGTAAGATCAACCTGTATAAGAATAGTCAGATACCTTTATTAGAGAACTCTATCGAATCTTCTCTTTCAGCCATTCGTACGGGCAAAGGCGACTTTATGGGCTTGTTGGATACCCTGCGGATGCTGGTGGAGACCAAGATGTCATATTACCGAGCCCTTGTTGATTATCATATGGGCTTGTCGGATCTGGAGTTTTCCGTAGGCATTGATTTGATGGAGGAAAACAAATGAAAAAGACTAAAGTTTTATTAATTATCCTGGCTATCGCGCTGACATCGGTGCTTACGGGTTTAATTTTTAGCTATTTCGAGCACCGGGATAAAATGAGCGGGCAGCCTGCCCCCGTGAAATCCCAACGCAAGGTTCTTTATTACCGCAACCCCATGAACCCGGAAGTAACTAGCCCTGTGCCGATGAAAGACTCCATGGGCATGGATTATGTCCCTGTGTATGAAGAATCCTCTGGTGGAGATGCTGTTTCGGGGATACACATATCTTCGGAAAAACAGCAACTTATCGGAGTGGAAAAAGATAAAGTCGAGAAAAGAAAACTAGTGCACGAGATTCTCGCGGTAGGCAAAATTGCCTATGATCCGGGTTTATATACGGCGCAACAGGAATACCTGCAGGCGCTAAAGACCAGGAACAGGATTTATGGATACTCTGCTCCTATAATCAAGAAACAGACTTTAGGGCTGGTGAGCGCGGCGCAAAAGAGGCTGCGTCTTCTAGGAATGACCGAGGGAGAGATAAAAGAGCTGGCAAAGCGCAACAGGCCTCAGGAAAATCTCCTCTTTTCTACGGATGAAGATACCGTATGGGGATATCTGGCGGTGTATGAATACGAAATCGGGCTGATCAAGGAGGGCACGCCGGTTAAAATAGAGGCAACTGCATTTGCGGGAGAGTCTTTCGAAGGAAAGGTTATTGCCATAAATCCGGTTTTGGATACGGCTACCCGTTCCTCCCAGGTAAGAGCGGAGATCAAGGATCCCGCGCATAAACTTAAGCCCGAGATGTATATTAATGCCAGCATCTTAGTTGATCTGGGTGAAAAATTGGCTTTACCGGAATCCGCTGTTTTGGATACCGGAGTAAGAAAAATAGTTTATCTGGTCAAGGAAGGCGATATGCTGGAAGCGCGAGAGGTTGGTTTGGGCCAAAAGGCAGCCGGGTTTTATGAAGTGTTAGATGGCCTAAAAGAGGGCGATATGGTTGTAACCAGCGGAAATTTCCTGGTTGATTCTGAAAGTAAATTAAAGGGCGCAATCAGTTCAGGGGAAGAGAAAAAATAGGGTCAATAATTCCCTAGCTTAATCACTTTAAGATTCCTTCGGAATCTTATGCGTAAGCTCGGGATTAATTCGCAGACGCCCTACAGGCTACAACTTACGTCGCAAATAACGTAAGTAATAGCTCCGTAAGTTGTCTGCTCATTTAAATGATAGAAAGAGTAATCGAGTTTTCAGCAAAAAATAAATACCTGGTTATTATTTTCACCATCGTGGCAATGTTCGGCGCGGTCTACTGCACCAGGAATATCCCCCTGGACGCGATTCCTGATTTGTCCGATACCCAGGTAATTATTTATTCGCGCTGGGATAGGTCGCCGGATATTATTGAGGATCAGGTTACCTATCCTATTGTAAGCGCGATGCTGGGCGCGCCAAAAATAAAAGCCATTCGAGGTTTTTCTGATTTTGGTTTTTCTTATGTTTATATCATTTTTCAGGATGGTACGGATATTTATTGGGCGCGCTCACGCACTTTGGAGTATTTAAGTAAAATCATCCCCAAGCTTCCCGAAGGAGTACGCACAGAAATAGGTCCTGATGCCACAGGCGTCGGCTGGGTCTATCAATACGCGTTAGTAGATAGAAGTGGGAAGAATAATTTAGCGCAATTGCGCAGTTTCCAGGACTGGTATTTGCGTTACTGGCTGCAAAGCGTGCCGGGCGTGGCAGAGGTAGCCTCTATAGGCGGGTTCCAGAAGCAATATCAGGTAAATATCAATCCTAACGCGTTACTGGCATATAAAGTCCCCTTAACGCGGGTTATGGAGGCGATCCGTTCCGGGAATAATGATGTAGGCGGTAGGCTGGTTGAATTATCCGGCACAGAATATATGGTGCGCGGCCGCGGTTATGCAAAGAGCGTGCAGAATATAGAGAATATTGTAGTCGGCAATAATATGGACGGTACGCCGATACTGATTAAAAATATCGCGCAAGTGGTTTTGGGCCCGGAGATCCGGCGGGGCGTTGCGGATTTAGACGGAGAAGGTGATACGGTAGGCGGCATTGTGGTGATGCGCCAGGGCGAGAACGCGCTTAATGTGGTTAAACGGGTAAAGGAAAAGATAGAAGAGATAAAACCCGCCTTGCCCAAGGGAGTTGAGATCGTTACAACCTATGACCGCTCAGAACTGATTTTACGCTCTATTGAGACATTGAAGCATCAGCTGACGGAAGAAATGATCATCGTCAGCTTTGTCATACTATTATTCTTGTGGCATTTTCCTTCGGCAATAATTCCCATTGTCACCATACCTATAGCAGTGCTTCTGTCTTTTATCCTGCTTTATGGAATGCGCTTAACCAGTAATATTATGTCTCTCTCCGGCATAGCCATATCAATAGGCGTATTGGTGGATGGCGCGATTGTCGAAGTGGAAAATGCTTACAAAAAATTACAGCTATGGGAGGAAGGCGGGCGTATCGGCGATTTTCACGTAGTAAGGTTAAATGCCTTAAAGGAAGTGGGGCCGTCGGTATTTTTCTCGCTTCTTGTGATCGCGGTGGCGTTCCTGCCTGTATTTACATTAGTAGACCAGGAAGGCCGGCTGTTTAAGCCTCTGGCCTTCAGCAAAAACTTTGCCATGGCAATCGCCGCTATTTTAGCGATAACATTAGACCCGGCAATGCGTATGCTATTTGCCAGGATGGATTACAAACATTTTAGACCGAGGTGGCTATCGAATATATTCAATGCCATTACCGTAGGAAAATATTATCCGGAAGAAAAGCACCCGGTGAGTAAGATCCTATTTAGAATTTATGAACCCGCCTGTAATTTTGTCTTGAAATACCGCAAAGCCACATTAATTGCCGCCGGCCTATTGGTTCTTTCCGCTATCCCCGTGTTCATGAAATTAGGGTCAGAATTTATGCCTCCTTTAAATGAAGGCACGATCCTTTATATGCCTACGACCCTGCCCGGGATCTCTGTGACCGAAACGCAAAGGCTCTTGCAGACCATGGATAAGATCATCAAAACCGTCCCTGAGGTGGAACGGGTTTTCGGCAAGGCAGGCCGAGCAGAGACCTCAACCGACCCGGCGCCTTTTTCTATGATGGAGACCACCATTGTATTAAAGCCTGAGAGTGAGTGGAGAAAGGTGCATAGATGGTATTCCCGGATGCCGAATTTTTTACAGGCGCCTTTGCGGCCGATATGGCGTGATCGTATAACCGGGGAAGACATAGTCAATGAATTGGATAATAAAATGCAGTTTCCCGGAGTAACTAACGCCTGGACTATGCCTATAAAAGCGCGCATTGATATGTTATCTACCGGAGTGCGTACGCCGATAGGCATAAAAATTTACGGCGCTGACTTAAAAGAAATAGAAGCAATCGGAAAGCGCATAGAAACTATTGTAAAGAACATAAGGGGCACGCGCAGCGCATATGCGGAGCGCGTTACCGGCGGCTATTTTGTGGATTTTGATATCAAGCGCGAGCAGATCGCCAGATACGGCTTAACTGTAAAAGAAGTAGAAGAGGTAATTGTCTCTGCCATAGGAGGCGAGCCCGTTACTACTACCGTAGAAGGCAGAGAACGTTACACGGTGAATGTGCGTTATGCCAGAGAATTACGCGATGATCTGGATAAATTAAAACGCGTGCTTGTGCCCACAATGTCCGGAACGCAGATTCCCTTAGGCCAATTAGCCGATATTCATTTAGCGCTTGGGCCGTCGATGATACGTGATGAAAATGGTATGCTTGCCGGTTATGTGTATGTGGATATCTCCGGGCGTGACGTGGGCAGCTTTGTTTTTGAGGCAAAAAGGGTGGTGCAAAATGAACTACGTATCCCGCAAGGCTATTCTTTGCAGTGGAGCGGACAATACGAAAATATGCTCAGGGTCAAAGAAAGGTTAAAGTTAGTGATACCGATTACCATATTTATAATATTCGTTTTGCTTTACATGAATACAAAATCTCCTGTTAAGGCCGGAATTGTAATGCTGGCAGTGCCGTTTTCGCTCATCGGCGCAGTTTGGTTTTTATACCTTCTGCACTACAATATGTCCATTGCAGTCTGGGTGGGAATGATCGCGCTTATGGGCCTTGATGCTGAAACAGGGGTATTTATGTTATTATTCCTGGACCTTTCTTATTACGAAAGAGTGAGGCAGGGGAAGATGAAGACCTTTGAAGATTTAAAAGAGGCAATAATCCACGGCGCGGTAAAACGCATAAGGCCTAAAATGATGACAGTAACAGCGATGTTCTTGGGTCTCATTCCGATTATGTACTCTATGGGCACGGGCGCGGATATGATGAAGCGCATTGCCGCGCCTATGATCGGAGGTATATTTACCAGCTTTATCCTGGAATTATTGGTTTATCCGCCGATTTACGCGATATGGAAATGGCGTTATGAGATGAAATATGGAACGGTGGACGTGGGTAAATTGTAGACACCCCGCGCTAAGCGGATTTGCGCGGGTGTTTCACTTTCTGTGAAAGGAGTCATAATAACCAATGGAAGCACTTAGCGCTTTATGGACCTTCCCGGCGATCGTTTTAGCAGCTATGCTTATTGCCTGGGCAGCTGAATGCGGCCAATTCTTCATCTCCCAGGGCCTGGCGTTGGCAATGCTTGCCTGGATACAGACCCTTCCTGAATTCGCGGTGGAAGGGGTGATCGCGCTTACCGCGGCCAAGGATCCTTCCAAGGTGCACCTTATCACCGCCAACTACACGGGTTCTTTGAGGTTATTTGTCGGTTTAGGCTGGCCGATGGTCTATTTTGTAGCATTATTTTTTCATAAGAAACGCGGCGGGAAAAAAGGCTTGTGGGCTATAGAATTGGAGGATGAACATTCTATAGCTATATTAGCGCTCCTGCCGGCCCTGCTTTACTTTTTGGTGATTTATTTCAAAGGCACGCTGAATATCTTTGATGGCCTGGTCTTAGGAGCTATTTATTTTGTTTACCTGTATCTTTTGTCAAAAATGCCTCCCCATGATGAGGAAGAGATGGATGATCTGGGGCGTATCCCGAAGTTCATGATGCGGTATAAATATCCGGTTAACATCATCTGGATCGTCTTGTTTTTCATCGCCGGGGCAGTTATCCTGTATTTTTCAGCGCACCCTTTTCTTAATTCCATGCTCGCCTTAGCGGTTTCCGTAGGCGTTTCGCAATTTGTCTTTGTGCAATGGGTAGCGCCTTTCTTGAGCGAATTCCCGGAGAAACTCTCGGCTTTTTACTGGGCGAGAAAAGTGACCAAGGCGCCTATGGCCCTGGTAAATTTTGTTTCTTCCTCTATCAATCAATGGACTATCCTGGTGGCAATGATCCCTTTTATCTATTCTTTCGGGATGGGGAAGATTTCCTACGTTACTTTTGACGAACATCAAAGATTAGAGATACTTTTGACTATCGTCCAGTCTTACCTGGGATTTCTTTTTCTGGCCAGCATGGATTTCGCGTTCTTTGAGGCCTCGGCCCTCTTTATATTATGGCTGGTGCAATTTTTGATCCCGGGTATCCGGGAGGAGATACTGTGGGTTTACGGCGCCTGGGCGTTAATTGAAACCTTTCGGATGATAAAGAATATAAAGAGTAGAAATGCATTTAACGTTTTTCTTAAGTTAAGCAGAGAGCACTTAAAACTCAAGTGATAGGTTAAGCGATGAAAAGAGACCCTGTTTGCGGTATGGATGTAGATGAGCGCTCTGCCGTCAGGGTGGTTAAGGATGGGGATGAGTATTTCTTCTGTTCTGTGCACTGCAAGGATAAGTTTCTTAAGCAGGAGGGCGCGCAAGACGTAATAGTGTGTCTGCCGCAGTCCAGGAATCCGTTTTTTAAAAATAAGTTATTTCTTGTAAGTGCAGTTTCTGTATTGTGCGTAGCAGGCGCCGGCGTTTTTCCGTTTCTGGGAGCCTTTCGCAGGGAATTCTTGAGTTATATCAGGATGATCTGGTGGGCGGTTGCAGTTGGTTTATTCTTAGGCGGCGTAATCGATTATTATGTCCCGCGGGAATACATCTCTAAAATCCTTGCCAAGAAGAAAGCCGGCACGATAATAAAGGCAGTGTCGTTGGGATTTCTGTTGAGCGCCTGCAGCCACGGGATCCTGGCGCTTACCATCCAACTGCATAAAAAGGGGGCCTCGAATCCTGCGGTAGTGGCCTTTTTGCTGGCCAGCCCTTGGGCAAATTTTACTATTACGGTGATGCTGATCGGGTTTTTCGGGTTTAAGGGGTTATTTATTATTATCGCGGCCTTGATCGTGGCAGTGAACACCGGCCTGATCTTTATGTTTCTGGAAGAAAGAGGCCTGATCGAAAAAAATAGCAATAGCCTGGAGTTGAGGGAAGGCTTTTCTATTCTCCATGATATCAAGGCGCGGTGTAAGAGGTATCATTTTGGGCGAAAGACCCTGCTTGCCGATTCTCGGGGAGTCTTGAGAGGGACAGTGTCACTTGCGGATATGGTGCTCTGGTGGATTATTATCGGGATATTTATTTCCAGTCTCGCCGGCGCCTATATCCCGGTACATTTTTTCCATAAATATATGGGGCCGACATTGCTGGGCCTTTTTGTGACATTGGCTTTGGCAACGGTTATAGAGGTATGCTCGGAAGGTTCATCGCCGCTTGCCTTTGAGATCTATCGCCAGACCGGGGCCCTGGGAAACAGTTTTACTTTCCTGATGGCCGGTGTGGCTACGGATTATACCGAGATTGGCCTTTTATGGACGTATGTGGGCAGGCGGGTGGCGTTGTGGATGCCGGTCGTTAGCGTCCCGCAGATCATTCTCTTAGGGCTTTTATTTAACCGCATCTTTAAATAAGATATTTTAGCGCCGAGACGAAACCAAAAGCCTTAATAACAATGGAGGGCTTATGAAAAATATAAGTATTAAGTCGCAATTAGTTATCTACTTGTTCTTATTCGTATTTTATCTGTTTATAGTAGGCAAAGGCGCGATGTTCCTGCTTACTACTTTGCTTGCAACCGCTTCGGCTATAGCCATAGATTCTGTTTTTACCTATATAAGGTCAAAGAAACTACTCCTGACTGAGAGCTCTGTTATCTCAGGCCTGATTATCGGGTATGTGCTGGCAAGCGACAATCCCTGGTGGGTTTTTGTCGCGGCTGCGTTTATCGCAATCTGCTCAAAGCATCTTATTCGTTTTAAGGGCAAGCATTTATTTAATCCCGCCGCTATAGGGATATTTTTGAGCACGGTTTTATTGCAGGCCCAAACTCAATGGAAAGGTACGTATCTTTGGTATATCGTTGTGCCGGTTGGTCTATATTTCATCTGGAAGATAAGGAAGCTGGAGGTGTTGTATGGTTACGCCGTTACCTCGTTCGTTCTCTTCGGTATGCAGATGCTTACCCAGCACGCCCCTCTATCGAACATATTCGGGATCTTCAGTTATTTCTATATCTTTGTTATGCTCATCGAGCCCAAGACTACCCCCATAAAACCGCTGGGGAAGACTATCTTCGGCGTTGGCGTGGCAGCGGTAATTTTTGTTCTGACTCAAGCGGGGGCGACGTTTGACGTTGAGCTCGCCGGCCTTTTAGCCTTAAATCTGTGCGTACCGTTTCTCAATAAGATCCCGGAAGTTAAACATTGACTCCGGTATTATTTTGTGGTTTAATGAAAATGTAAATACGGGGAGGTCGTGAAACGGCCTGAGAGTTCCGCTGTAAGAGCGGATGACCCGAGAACCTGATCTGGATAATGCCAGCGTAGGAATAGGTAGTTGTTTTAGACGTCCCTATTGGTTGGCAATAGGGATTTTTTATTTATCCGGCTGGGTTATCTTGGTCTAGATGAAAGGGGGAGAGGTATGTTTGCAAAGGTAAGTGAGGCAAGTATCACCAGGGCGATCGTGGGAGATTTCGATCGCTGGTTCCAGGAGTATATCACGAGCGACATTATCATCATCGGCGGAGGGCCAAGCGGGCTTATCGCGGCAAGGGATTTGGCTGGGTCAGGCATTAAAACGCTGGTAGTGGAAAGCAATAATTACATCGGAGGAGGTTTCTGGATCGGCGGATATCTTATGAATACGCTGACCTTTAGAGCCCCGGGGCAAGTGATCCTGACTGAATTGGGTATCCGTCATCAAGAGGTAGAGAAGGGTTTGTTTACCGCTTCCGGTCCCGAGGCCTGCTCAAAGCTGATCGCCGCTGCCTGCGATGCCGGAGCAAAAATCCTGAATATGACCAAATTCGATGACGTAGTCTTGCGTAACAACCGCGTCGAAGGAGTGGTAATTAATTGGACGCCGGTTTCTGCGCTTCCCAGGCAGATCACCTGCGTTGACCCGGTTTCTTTAGAAGCAAAGGTAGTTATTGATGCCACCGGGCATGATGCGCACGTCTGTAGGGCGCTGGAGAGGAGAAAACTCCTTCAATTGAAAGATTTCGGGCCTATGGACGTGAACACATCCGAAGACCTCGTGGTTGAAAAAACCGGCGTTATCTTCCCGGGGCTGTTGGTTTGCGGTATGGCGGTTTCAAGCGCGTACGGGATCCCGCGCATGGGGCCGACATTTTCGGGGATGCTCTATTCAGGAATAAAGGCCGCTAAGCTTGCGAAAGAGATCCTGGGGAAATCTGTTTTGCGGGAACCATTGCCATTAGCGAGCTGAAGAAAGTCCGGAGGGGGCGCGTTTCTTAGCGCCCCCCTCCTTTTTTTCTTGACAAATGATACAATTATGGTATCATTTGGATGAGGCACCCCGCGCAGATAGGGGTTGCGCGGGTGTTGTCCTTGCGGACAAGAGGGAGTATGAAGTTAATCACAAGAGACACTGATTACGCGGTAAGGGCGCTGTGTTACCTGGCTAAGCATCGGGAGAGGACGATATCCGTGCCTGAGCTGGTAAAGGCACTTGAGATACCGCGGCCTTTTTTACGCAAGATCCTTCAGCTATTGCACAATAAGGGCATATTAAAGGCATATAAAGGTAAGGGTGGAGGGTTCTCCATGGCGATCTCCCCGGGGAGAATAAGCTTAATAGAGGTGATGCGGGTTTTCCAGGGCCAGTTTTCCCTTAACGAGTGCCTTTTTAAAAAAGAATGCTGTCCCAGGCGATATTCATGCGGCCTGAGAAAGAAAATAATGGAGATAGAGAGGCAGGCGTTGAAGGACATAGGAAAGATAACCATAGGTAATTTAGCGCGAGACTGATGTATGGTAAAAAGAAAAATAATCAAAATTGATGAAAATAAATGTAACGGTTGCGGTTTATGCATACCTAATTGTCAAGAGGGAGCGATACGGTTGGTAGATGGCAAAGCGCGCTTAGTGAGCGATGTATTATGCGACGGCCTGGGCGCATGCCTCGGCAAGTGTCCTCAGGACGCGATTACCATTGAAGAGAGGGAGGCTAAGGAATTTGTGCATCCGGGATCTCCCGGTTGTCCCGGGTCAAAGATGATGGATTTCAGGAAAAAAGAAGCCGCGCCTGCCACGGAAGGTAAGGGGCAAGCTGGAGGAGGGATTGAGTCGCAGCTGCGCCAATGGCCTGTGCAGTTGGCGCTCGTTCCTCCTTTTGCGCCCTATTTAAATAATGTGGATCTGTTGATCGCCGCGGATTGCGTGCCGTTTGCCTATGCGAATTTCCATGAGGATTTACTAAAAGGAAAGACCCTGCTTGTGGGGTGTCCGAAACTTGACGATCTAGAGGTATATCAAGAAAAATTTGTTCAGATACTGGAGAATAACAACGTGTGGTCGATAACCTATGCGCACATGGAGGTGCCTTGTTGCTTCGGGCTCGTAGGCATTATCCAGGAAGCGATCCGGCGCAGCGGTAAAAAAGTGCCGTTTAAGGAGATCACTATTAGTATAAAAGGAGAAAAAATAGCATGATGCAGAAATGCCCGGGGCAGGACGACAGGAATTTGAAGGTCGAGACCATCAGGTGCCCTGATTGCGGACATAAATTAGAGATCTTTTCCGATGAAGTAAAGGTGGGGTGCCCCAAGTGCAAGAACCTGGTCTGCCGGGAGAGGCTTCCTTCGTGCGTAGATTGGTGTAAGCATGCCCGGGAGTGTATTGGCGAAGACAAGTGGAGAGAATTAAAAGGGTTCCACCCGGAGAAGGATTTAAAGGATATATTTGGATAGTCGGAGACACCTTTGCCTATCGGAAGGCAAAGTGCGCCACCTTCTGTGGCGAAAAGTCAATAGAAAGCGGAATTAAATAATTGATAAAGGTAAGTGGCAATGAGATAATACTGCAGAAGGCAGTACACCGATTTATCCGGTAAAATCGGGTGTCTATTACTGTGAAGGATACTATATATGCTTAAGCCAAAAATAGGGATCATTGGCGCAGGAAACGTAGGTATAAGATACGCCTATAGCCTGGTGATAAGCGGAGTCGCGCGTTCCGTAGTCATCCTTGACCGGGATAAGGCGCGCGCTGAAGGCGAGGTTTTGGACCTGGCCAGCGGCATGCCCTATATGTCTCCCGTAGAGATAAAAGTAGGAGATTATCCTGATCTGGAAGACGCGGATTTAGTGGTTATCACAGCGGGGGCAAAACAGAAGCCCGGCCAGACCAGGCTTGACCTTGTGCGCGATAATGTCGAAGTATTCAAGGAGATCATTCCCCACGTAGCCAGGCATGCCCAAAAAGCGGTATGGTTGGTAGTTACTAATCCCGTAGACGTGCTTTCCTACGCGGCGCATAAGTTTTCCGGAAAGCCCTGGCAGGAAGTAATAGGTTCCGGGACGGTCCTTGACAGTTCGCGTTTCAGGTGGCTTCTGGCCAAACACTGCAATATAGATGCCCGTAATGTCCACGCCTATATCCTGGGCGAGCACGGGGATTCCGAGTTCCCTTTATGGAGTAAGGCTATTATAGGCAGTATGTTCTTCACGGAATACTGCCCTGCCTGCCATAAGTGCGACCATAGCCGGTTAGATGATATTTTTAAAGAGGCCAGGGACTACGCATATCAAATAATTACCAGGAAGGGAGAGACTTCCTACGGCATTGCCCTGGCCCTGGTGAAGATCAGTGAGGCGATCTTAAAAGATGAGAATTCTATTTTGCCTGTTTCCTGTTATCTGGAGGATTACCATGGTATCAGCGACGTGTATTTAAGCGTTCCGGCGGTAGTCCACCGCGCAGGCATACGTGAGCTGCTCAGGATCAACCCCAGCGAGCAGGAGCTGGTTTCTTTAAGGAAATCCGCTGATACGATCAAGGCGGTGATCAAGGAAGTCGGCCTATGAAAGAGATAGGTTTGAGTTTTCTCGAAAAGATAGTCAGGACCCGGACAGTAGAGAGTTTTAGATTTCAACTGCCCCAGGCGCTTGATTTTATCCCGGGCCAGTTCTCCCAGGTTATCTTTGATGAGCTAAATAGGGATAACAAGGAATTGAATAAATATCTTTCTTTCTCATCTTCGCCCACTAAAAAATATATTGAGGTTACCAAGAGGTTAAGCGAAAGCAAATTTTCGCAGAGGCTCAACGTACTAAAGGTCAATGACGAACTTCTGTTTAAGACGCCGCTAGGTTCCTGCGTGTTCCAGGATAGCTACAAGAAGATCGCCTTTCTCATAGGAGGCATAGGTATCACTCCGGTGATCTCTATTATCGAGTATATAATGGATAAGAAGCTGGATACGGACGTGTGTCTTATTTATTCCAACCGCACTGAAGAAGAGATAGCTTTTAAGAATGAGCTGGATGGGTGGAAGCTGAAGAATAAGAATATAAAGGTAAGCTATGTGGTGACTGATTGTCCGCCCAGGGAAGCGACCTGTATCTTCGGCAGGATAGATGAAGGTTTATTAAAAAAATATATGTGCGATATGAGCCAGAGGGTTATATTTACCTTTGGCCCTCCTAAGATGGTAGAGGCGATGAATAACCTGTGCCTGGGGATGGGTTGTTCCAAGGAGCAGATAAAAACCGAACAATTTATAGGATACTGAAGAGGGGGGAAAATGGTTAAAACAATAACTTTTAAAGGAAATCCTTTGACGCTGGTGGGCAGGGCCTTAAAAGAGGGGATTGTTGCTCCGGACTTTAAGGTAACCTCCCAGGATCTAAAAGAAGTTACTCTGGCTGATTTTAAAAATAAACTCAGGATCATCACCAGCTTTCCCTCCATTGATACCCCGGTGTGCGACCTGCAGGTAAAGGAATTTAATAAGAGGGCTACGGGTATTTCTTCGGAAGTGGCCATTATCGGGATAAGCAAAGACCTCCCTTTTGCCCAGAAAAGATTCTGTTCGGAAAACGGCATCAAGAACGTCACGCTACTTTCCGATTACAAGACAGGTTCTTTCGGCATAAACTACGGGTTACTTATAAAAGAATTGAATCTATTGGCCAGGACTATAATTATAGTAGACAAAGAAGACATTATCAGGTATATACAGATTGTCGGAGAGTTGACCGCGCCTCCGGATTACGAAGCTGCACTAAAAAAATTAGAAGAGGTGATTAATCTTCCGGCAGTTGCAAAAAAGGACGAGCTTCCCGAACATTGCCGGCCCTGCGAAGGGGGGACGCCGCCTTTACCCAAAGAAAAGATAGAGAGATTACTGGCAAAGTACCGGGGCTGGGAATTTGTTGAAGACAAGAAGCTGGTAAAGGAATTCAAGTTCAAGGATTTCGTAGAGGCAAAGTACTTCGTAGATCTAGTCGCGGTGATTGCCGAGGAACAAGGGCATCACCCTACAATTACAATAATCTATAATAAAGTCAAGATCACGCTTACCACTCACGCAGCCGGCGGCTTGACAGAGAATGACTTTATCATGGCGAAAATTATCGACGAATTACTGATTACTCAGTAAGTTGACCGCGGGAGGTTTCAATGAACAAGATCGAGATCAAAAAGAATATCTTTTGGGTGGGCGCAGTGGATTGGAATATGCGCAGCTTTCACGGGCATACCTATACGACTAAACGCGGGACTACCTATAATGCCTATCTGGTGGTAGATGAAAAAATAGCCCTGGTGGATACGGTGTACGGTCCTTTTGCCTCCGAATTGATCGAAAGGATAAGAGAGATCATCCCTCTTGAGAAAATCGATTATATCATTGCCAATCACGTGGAGACCGACCATTCAGGCGCCCTCCCCGCAATAACAAAGCTCTGCCCCAAGGCAAAAGTGCTGGGTACCGCTAAGTGTAAAGAAGGCCTGTGGAAGCATTATCACGAAGACTGGGATTTTCAGGTAGTCAAGACCGGCGACAAATTGGATCTGGGGAAACGCACCCTCAACTTTTTCGAGGCCCCGATGATCCACTGGCCGGACAGCATGTTTACCTATTGCCCGGAAGAAAAATTGCTTATGCCTAATGACGCCTTTGGCCAGCACTATGCCACAGCTGAAAGGTTTGATGACGAGACAGACCCCTGCGCGCTCATGGAGGAGACAAAAAAATATTATGCCAATATCCTCTGGCCATTGGGCGGGGTTATCTTGAAAAAGATCGAAGAGATCCAGAAATCCGGTATCTCTATCGATATGATCGCTCCCAGCCACGGCATTATCTGGCGCAAGGATCCCGCAAAGGTTTTAAATGCCTACTCGGGATGGGCTAAGAATACCACGCAAGAAAAGGTTGTGATAGCGTATGAAACGATGTGGGGAGCGACTGAGAAGATGGCAAGAAAAATTCTGGAAGGCTTAGAAGACGCGGGTATAAAGGTAAAACTTTTTGATATTGCCTTGACTGACCGCACCGAGGTGATTAGCGAGATGCTGGATGCAAAAGGATTCCTGTTCGGTTCTTCTACTCACGATAATGATATGCTCCCGAATATCGCGGGTTTCCTGGAATTTATAAAAGGGATAAGGTCCAAGAACAGGGTAGGCGCCACATTCGGCTCTTACGGCTGGGCAGGAGGTGCGCAGAAAGAAATAGAGGGTATAATGAAAGAGGCCGGCATAGAGATCACGCAGCCGGCCCTGACTACTCAATACTCTCCGGACGAGTCTATGTTAAAGCAGTGTTATCAATGGGGAAATGAGTTTGCGGCAAAGATAGTTTCTCATAGTTAATAAGGAGAGACACCCCGCGCAGATAGGATTTGCGCGGGTGTTGTCCTTGTGGACAAGGAGGTGAGCTATGAGCTGCGGAAGCTGCGGTCCAAAGAAACCGAAGAAAAAGGCAAAGAAAAAGAAATAGTATGATCAGGGGGACGGTTCTCGCTATGGAGAACCGTCCCCAAAAAAATGGAGACGCTCTATGGGGCCTATTGAGGCGTTAAAATTGGCTTTATCCAAAGAGATCGAGGCAATGGACCTCTATCGGAAATTCTCTCTTGATTACCCGGTTGCGCAAGAGACCTTTCTATTCTTGCTCGGCGAGGAAACCAAGCATAAGATATTGCTTGAGAAGAAAATAGTCGAGTTGACCAAGTGACACCCCGCGCTAAGCGATAGACACCTTTGCCTATCGGATGGCAAAGTGCGCCTCTTGTGAGGCGATTGCGCGGGTGTTCCCGCAGAAGGCGGGACACCGATTTATCGCCGCAGTGGCGGCGCACCGGCCAATCAGGTATGGCCGGGTGCATGATAAAATCGGGTGTCTACTACTGCGAAGAAGGAGTGTAAGTTATGGTAAAGTATCGGTGTACGGTGTGCGGGTATATTTATGATCCGGAGAAGGGCGATCCGGATAACGGGATAAAGCCTGGCACGGCTTTTGAAGAACTGCCTGATTCCTGGGTATGCCCCGAGTGCGGCGTACCCAAGGATATGTTTGAGAAAGTATAAAGTACGCGGCGATGGAAAAGCTGAATAGCGACGTGATACATTTTTTTCAGAATCAGGGTTTTGTAATTGTTTCAACTATTGACGATAAGGGGATGCCGCATAATTCCTGCAAGGGCATAGTGGAAATAAAGAGCAACGGAGAAGTCTTTCTATTGGACCTTTATCATAGTAAAACCTATGCGAACCTGAATAAAAATCCGAGCATAAGCATAACCGCGGTGGATGAGCATAAATTTAAAGGTTATTGTCTTAAAGGGATAACCAGGCTTATTAAAGGCGACAAGCTTGATAATGAGCTCATCAGGGCCTGGGAAGACAGGATTACCAGCAGGTTAACGCAAAGAGTGCTGAAAAATATCAGCGGCCAGAAGGGGCACGCGCGCCATCCCGAGATTATGTTACCCGAACCTAAATACCTGATCCAGATGCAGGTGGAAGAAATCGTGGATCTCGCGCCTCATCTATAAAGCAAGGAGTCTAAGTATGGGGGACATTTTTGCGGGCAGTGAAATCGTGGAACTGGGTATTCAGATTGAAAAGAACGGCAGGGATTTTTATAATGCGCTGGTTAATATATCAAAGAGTCCCAAGGCCGCGGATATCTTTAAGTATCTGGCCAAAGAGGAAGAAAAGCATATTAAGGTCTTTGAGGGCCTACTGAGCAAGTTGGACCAGTACGAGCCGCCCGAGGCTTATCCCGGAGAATATTTTGCCTATATGAAGGCCCTTGCCGGTGAGCATATATTTACGAAGGAAGGTCAGGGAACCCTGATCGCCAGGCAGATCACCAGCGACCGCGTAGCCGTTGAGACGGGTATAGGTTTTGAGCAGGATTCCATTGTTTTCTACGCGGGGATGAAAAGGATAGTGCCTGATTATAACCGAGAGACGGTTGAGGCATTGATCGCGCAGGAAGAGAGCCATTTGAGGCAGCTTCTGGAATTAAAAAGGCAAATTTAGGAGATAACTATGGATAAACACGTAAAAATTTATAGCACACCTACCTGCCCATACTGCATCAGGGCAAAGCAATTTTTGAAAGATAATAATGTTATTTTTGAGAATGTGGATGTTTCTTCCGACGCGAAGGCGAGCGAAGAGATGATCGAAAAATCCGGGCAGATGGGGGTTCCCGTGCTGGATATCGACGGCCAGATCATAGTCGGGTTTGATAAGGAGAAGATAAAACAGTCATTAGGTTTGTAGAGTAAGCCGGATTCTTCTCGACTCGGCCTGCGGCCTCGCTCGAAGAATATTGTTCGAGCGAGGCCTTAGGTTTTACTCAAGGCGAGTCGAGAACATAATCAGGAGCCGTAAGGATATTAAATAGTATGTATGATTTGATCATCGTAGGGGCAGGTCCAGCCGGCATAACCGCAAGCGTTTACGCTGCGCGAAAGAGGCTGGACCTTATGGTTATTACGCAGGATATCGGCGGTCAGGCTGCCTGGAGCGGCGATATAGAGAACTATACCGGGTATCAGTTTATCACCGGGCCGCAGCTGTCGCAGAAGTTCGAAGAACATATGCGTAAATTCGGCATCAACCTGCGGGAGAACGAAGCGGTTTTGGAGGTAAGAAAGCAGGACAACAGCATTAAGGTAAAGACGGACAAGGGCGCATTCGAATCCAGGACGCTGATTATCGCTTCGGGAAAACGCTCGCGGGAATTGGGCGTGCCCGGAGAAAACGAGTGTAAGAACAAAGGACTGACCTATTGCGCCACCTGTGATGGGCCGTTATTTTCCGGTAAAGACGTGGCGGTAATCGGCGGAGGAAATTCTGCCCTGGATGCGGCCATACAATTGACTAAGATCGCGCGCCGGGTAACGATAATCAATATTGCGCCTGGCTTAACAGGCGATCCTATAATGCAGGAACAACTTTTATATAATCCCCAGGTAACGATATTGAATAACGCGAAGGTAGGCGCGGTCTTGGGAAGCAAGATGGTTACCGGGATCAAAGTGTTGAAAGACGCGAAAGAAGAGACGTTGGCGGTTGCGGGGGTATTTGTGGAGATGGGCCTTATCCCCAACAGCCATTTTGCCGGGGATGTCGCCAAAAATGAACTTGGTGAGATTAAGGTGAACGGTAGAAATGAGACTAATATCCCCGGGATATTCGCTGCCGGAGACGTTACGGATGTTCCGGAAAAACAGATCATTATTGCCGCGGGTGAAGGTTCCAAGGCCGCTCTCAGCGCCTTCCGGTATTTAATCCAAAATAGATTTTAGTAACTGCAAAAGTGACTATATTTTTTTACTGAGCGTGATATAATAAACCTACAACGCCAAAGGCAGGTAGGCACCGTCTTAGAGGACGGTGTAAAATTCAGCCTAACCGCTAGAGGCAGACTGAATTTTAAGGAGAAAACATGAGAGAAAAAGTCGAGAAGGCATTAGAGAAGATCCGCCCCATGCTTATGGCTGACGGCGGTAATGTGGATTTGGTTGAGGTAACCAAGGACGGCGTGGTAAAATTAAGGCTTACCGGAACCTGCGGTTGCTGCCCTATGTCACAAATGACCTTGAAAATGGGGGTAGAAAGGATATTGAAACAGGAGGTTCCGGAAATAAAAGAGGTTATTGCCATATAACAGTGGATAAACTATCCAAGTTAAAAACCATTTTAAAGAAGATGGATTCGGTTTTAGTGGCTTATTCCGGAGGAGCGGACAGCACTTTCCTTCTAAAGTCAGCGCTTGATACCCTGGGCGGTAAGGTGTTGGCAGTTACCGCTGCCTCTGCCACGTATCCGCGTTCTGAGCTCATCCTGGCCAGAGAGACTGCCAGGAAATTAGGCGCCAGGCACAAGATAATAAAGACAGATGAGTTTAAGGATAAGAGGTTTATTGCCAATTCCTTAACCCGCTGTTATTATTGCAAGAACGAGCTTTTCGGCAAACTGAAAAAAATCGCGGCGCGGCATAAGATCCGTTTTGTCGTTGACGCAAGCAACCTCTCGGATAAAAATGACTTTCGGCCGGGCACTCAAGCCAGGATGGAATCAGGGGTTCGTTCTCCGCTTGAAGAAGTGGGATTTACCAAAGAAGATATACGCCGGGAGAGCAAGAAGCTGGGGCTTTCAACCTGGGATAAGCCGGCGCAGGCCTGCCTTGCCTCAAGGGTCCCTTATGGCACAAGATTGCTACCGCATACTCTTACTCGGATAAGCCGGGCAGAGGATATCTTGCGGGGGTTCGGGTTTAAACAGTCGCGCCTAAGGCACTACAACGGCCTATGCCGCATAGAGGTCATAAAAAGCGATATACCCGAACTCATACGCAAACGCCGCTTTGTAGTAGGGAGATTAAAAAAATTGGGTTATAGCTATATCACTGTGGATCTGGAAGGTTACCGCACGGGGAGCATGAACCCCGTTCTTCCTAAAAGAAAAGTGCGATATCCTCTAAGGAAAAACGGGGTGAATGAGGTGATAAAATGAAACGGATATATCTAGACTACGCGGCTACCGCGCCTTGCGACCCCGAGGTCCAAAAGGCGATGGAGCCTTATTTTTTCCATAAGTTCGGCAACCCCTCGAGCATTCATTCCTTTGGCCAGGAGGCAAAGCATGCGATCGAGGACGCGCGGGAGATGCTGGCAAGTTTTCTGGGGGCCAAGCCCGAAGAGATAATTTTTACCTCCGGGGGCACGGAATCCGATAACACCGCGATTTCCGGAGTGGCTTACGCCTTGCAGGCTAAAGGGAATCATATTATTACTACCGCGATCGAGCACCATGCGGTGAGCGAGACCTGCAAGGCGCTGGAAAAGCGCGGGTTTGTGGTGACCGCCGTAGGCGTGGATAAGCAGGGATTGGTTGACCCCGAGGACATTAAGAAGTCCATCACCGACAAGACCATCCTTATTTCCGTGATGCACGCCAATAACGAGATCGGCACGATCCAGCCTATTGCCGATATAGGCAAGATCGCCAGGGCAAAAGGCATCTATTTTCATACCGACGCAGTCCAGACTGTAGGCCACATCCCCGTTAACGTAGATGAGCAAAACATCGATCTGTTATCTTTGTCCGCGCATAAGTTTTACGGGCCAAAAGGCGTAGGGGCTTTGTATGTAAGAAAGGGCACCCGCATGGAAAGGTTTTTGCACGGCGGGGATCAGGAAAGGGGTCGGCGCGCTTCCACGCAGAACACTACCGGCATCGTAGGATTAGGCAAGGCCGTTGAATTGTGCAAGAAGAATATGCGGGAAGAAATGAAAATACTTACCTTGCTGCGCGACCGCATGATCAAAGAAATACCCGCTAAAATCCCCGATACTATACTTAACGGGCATGCCGCTAAACGTTTACCCAATAACGCCAATTTTTCCATAAAATACATCGAAGGCGAATCGATGCTTTTATCCCTGGATATGCTGGGTATCGCCGCTTCAACCGGCTCTGCCTGCACCTCAAGTTCTCTGGAACCATCGCACGTGCTTTTGGCTATCGGCTTGAAACACGAGGTCGCGCATGGATCGTTACGCCTGACGCTGGGCAGATGGAGCAGGAAAGAGGATATCGATTATTTATTGGAGCATCTGCCTAAAGTCGTTGAGAACCTGCGCGCCATGTCCCCCCTTTACGAGAAGAAATAATCATGCACGAGAGGATACTCAACTGTTTAAAGTCAAAAAGCGAGCATGTCTCCGGAGAAGAACTGAGTTCTCTGCTTAAGGTATCCCGTCAGGCCCTGTGGAAGCATATCCAGCAACTCAAGGACGCCGGCTACGACATAGTGGCTGTGCCGCATCTGGGGTATCGGCTGGTTAATTCTCCCGACCGCCTGCTTCCGTTCGAGATAACGCACGAACTGCGCACAAAATTTATCGCAAGAAAAATCCATTATTTTGATACGGTTTCTTCTACTATGGATAGCGCCGAGGAACTGGGGATAAAAGGGGCTCCAGAGGGTACAGTGGTCATATCCGAGTCCCAGACTAAAGGCAGGGGCAGGTTGGCCAGGTCGTGGCACTCGCCAAAATATAAAGGTATATACCTGTCCTTGATCTTAAGGCCGAAAATATTGCCAGGTGCGACTCCGGTGCTTACGCTCCTTTGCGCGGTAAGTATCTGCGAAGCGATCAATATAGCGTGCGGCCTGGAGGCAAAGATCAAATGGCCCAACGATATATTGCTCCAGCATAAGAAATTGGGAGGCATACTTACCGAGCTGAATGCCGAGATGGATAGTACGCGTTTTGTGATCATCGGTCTAGGCCTGAATGTGAATAACGATAAGAATAGCCTTATCCCGGGCGCGACTTCTTTAAAAGAACACAATAAACACCAGCTAAACCGTATCCAATTGCTCCAGGAGATATTGCGCCGCATTGAGGCGAACTATCTGGAGTTCCAGGAAAAAGGGCCCAGTTCCATAATCCAGAAGTGGAAGGCCCATAATATCACCCTGGGCAAGAGGATAAAGCTTACCTACCATGAGGAGTACCTCGAGGGGATGGCCGTCGATATCGATAAGGACGGGGGGCTGCTTTTACGCAACGACGCCGGCCTCACCCAGAAGGTTACCTCCGGGGACATCGTCCACTGCCGCTGATCCCGCCCGCTAAAACTTAATTGTAGATAGTCTTTTTGGTTTTTCGTTTGTTCGGGATATTGTTCGCGTGTGAAAATTTTTTCCGTGCCCTACGGTTTGCGTCTCGTTGCGTTCGCCAGGCGTCTGGAAGGCATGCTTACGGCAAGCTCACTCCACTCAACGCAAATCCTTGGGCACATTTGGAAAAAATTTTCTAATACACGCCCCGTATAATCCCAGAGGGATTTATACGGGGCACGCTCACAATATCCCGAGCAAACGAAAAGCCCACAAGATTTTCACTTGCTTTAGTCAACTAGATATATTAAAATAGTTGACGGATTGAACAATGGATAAAAGAGAGATACTAAAACTTTTGGATTTGCCGTTTAAAGAGCTCATTTCTTTGGCCGACCGCGCTCGCCGGGATTCTCTGGGAGATAGCCTGGAGCTCTGCAGCATTATGAACGCAAAGTGCGGCCTCTGCAGCGAGGATTGCAAATTTTGCGCCCAGTCAAGCCGTCATCACACCGGAATAAATACCTATCCTTTGAAAAATAAAGAAGAGATGCTGGCAGCGGCCCGGCGCGCCAGGGATATAGGCGCAGAGCGGTTTGATATTGTTACCAGCGGTGACCGGTTATCTAAAGAAGAATTAAAGACAATTGCCGAGGCTATTTTTGAAATTACTACCAGCCTGAATATCAAGATGTGCGCTTCCTTGGGCTCATTGGAGGAAGAAGATTTTTTACTCCTTAAGGGGGCGGGTTTAAGCCGTTATCACCATAATCTGGAAACCTCTCCGGGATACTTTCCCAAGATCGTTACCACCCATACCTTCGAAGAGCGGGTAGAGACTATTCGCGCCGCAAAAAAAGCGGGCCTCCAGGTCTGCAGCGGAGGCATAGTCGGAATGGGGGAGACGATGGATGACAGGATAGAGCTTGTGTTTTGGTTAAAGGAGCTGGATGTAGACTCGATCCCTCTAAATATCCTGGTGCCCATAAAAGGGACTCCTCTTGAGAAGCAGGAGCAGCTTTCTGTAAAAGACGCGCTAAAGACGATCGCCCTATTCCGTATTATCCTAAAAGACAAGATCATCAAGATTGCCGCGGGAAGGGAATCATTTTTCGGCGATACTCAGGTGTCCGCGTTTAAGGCAGGGGCAAACGGGATGCTTATCGGAGGGTATCTGACCATAAAAGGGCAAGAGGTAGAGCGTGACCGCAGGTTAATCGAAGAGATAAAAAAGGCATGGAGCGATTAAGGGATTTCCTTATTCATAAGAAACAAGAAGGGCTATTGCGTACTTTAAGGCCCATCAGCGCGCGCCAGGGGACAAAGATCCGCCTGGGAGGCAAAGATTACATTGATTTTTCCTCGAATGATTATCTGGGCCTGTCCGGACATCCCAGGCTTATCGAGGCGTCAAATAAAACCGCGCAGGAATTCGGCACGGCCAGTTCTGCCTCGCGCCTTTTAAGCGGAGACCTCCAGATCCATCATCAATTGGAAGAGGCGGTAGCGCGCCTCAAGAATAAAGAGTCGGCCCTGGTATTTAATTCCGGCTATCAGGCTAATATAGGTATCATCAGCACCCTTTTTAATAAGGGGGATTGTATATTTTCCGACCGTCTTAACCACGCCAGTATTATTGATGGGATCATGCTTTCAGGAGCGCGATTTCTACGTTTTAAACACAATGATATGGAACAGCTTGAGGTGTTACTTAAGAGAGAACGCGCAAGATTCAAGCGAGCCTTGATCGTTACAGAGACTGTATTTAGCATGGATGGCGACCGTTGCCCGTTAAAGGAATTGGTTGTCTTAAAGGAAAAATATAATTGCCAGCTTATGGTAGATGAGGCGCATGCTACCGGAATATTCGGCCAAAGAGGCAGCGGCATGGTTGAGGAAGAAGGGGTTTCGGAACAGGTAGATATTATTATGGGGACTTTTAGCAAGGCCATGGCGGGTTTTGGGGCCTATGTGGCGGCTTCCAAAGAAATAATTGAGTATTTGATAAATACCTCTAGGGCTTTCATATATTCTACCGCTTTACCTCCTGCGGTAATTGCCTGTGATATAGCGGCACTTGCTCTGGTCAAAGAGGAGCCATTGCGCCGCAAGTCGCTTCTTGAGTCGGCGCGTTATTTTCGTCAAGGCCTGCGCGATAAAGGTTTTCAGGTAAAAGGGGACTCACAGATAGTTCCTCTGATCATTGGCGATAACCTTAAAGCAGTGGAAGCGGCGCAGAAGCTGCAGGAAAAAGGCTTTTGGGTTTTGCCTATTCGGCCGCCGACAGTCCCTCAAGGCCAGGCCCGCCTGCGCTTCTCATTAAGCTATGATCACGATAAGGAAGTATTAGATAGATTGATTCAAGTTATTGCTGAATCTGTAACTTGTAGTTAGGTTCTCTGGTTTTGTTCTCGGCGCGAAAATTTTTGCCGTGTGCTACGGCTTACGGCTCGATTTCGCTCGCGACTTACCCGGTAAAGGTCGGGTAACTCGGCTTCATCTCGCCGTAAGACCTTGCACACATTTGGCAAAAATTTTCTAATGCGCCTCGAATCAAAACCAGAAAGCCTTTCAAACTATGCTAGAGCTTAAATATATCGATAGGGGTTATAAGGAGAGTTTGGTATTGATCCCGGGGTGGGCAACGGATTATAGGGTCTTCGGCTGCCTGGATATACCTTATAATTACCTGCTGCCGGTTAGTTTTTCTCCTTTTAGCTTCGCGCGGGAGCTGCGGGAAGCCTTAGATAAGAGGCCCCTGGATAAGGTATCCCTTTTGGGCTGGTCAATGGGAGGGTTTTTGGCAGCGGATTTTTGCGCGCAATATCCGGGGCGCGTAAATGAGCTTATTCTTCTGGGCATGCGCGAGAAATATAAACCGGAAGCCTTGCGGGAGATAAACATCAAGCTCGTAAAAAATAAAAAGGCCTGGCTTTACAAATTTTATCAGGGTTTGTTCACCCGGAAAGAGGTGACAAAGTTTCGTTGGTTTAAGGAAAAATTGTTAAAGGACTATACAGGATCAATCGGTTTAGAGGATTTAGCGTTAGGGCTGGAGTATCTTTCCCGCGTAGAACTTGATGCGCGCGCGCTTTCAGGTATAAAAAAAATAAGGGTCTTCCACGGCCAAGAGGATTCGGTTGTGCCATTGGCTGAGGCAGAAGGGTTTGGATCTTGTTTGCCTCAGGCGGAATTTATCCGGCTGCCTTGCGCAGGGCACGCGTGTTTCTTTAGCCCCGCGTTTAAGGAAAAGTTTTTCCATGAATAAACAGGCAATTGTTAAGGCCTTTTCCAGATGCGCCCGCCTCTACGACGATTATGCGGATATACAGAAGCAGGCGGCCGAAGAACTCGCGGGTTGGATACATACGGACGGATTCAGGCGTATCCTTGAGATAGGCTGCGGCACGGGAAATTACACCCTCAGGCTAAAGAATAAGTTTGAATATTCCGGGCTGCTTGCTGTAGATATATCACAAGAGATGATCGAGGTAGCTAGGAATAAACTGCAGGGCAGAGAGGTCGAATTCGTAACTGCGGATGCCGAGAATTTTTCCTTTCCCGGGGAATTCAATCTTATTACTTCCAATGCCTGTTTCCAGTGGTTTGTGGACCTGGAGAAGGCGTTTCTTGAATATGAAAAGATGTTAACCCCCGGGGGATGGATCATTTTTTCCATATTTGGGCCGCGCACATTTTTCGAACTCAATGACGCTTTGGCAGCCTGCCTAAAGGATAAGAGTATCCCCGCGGCAGCCTTTTTGCCCAGGGATAAGATAGCTGGGATACTAAATAGAAATTTTAATGGGATAGAGATACGCGAAGAGATATACCGGGAGACTTTTCCCTGTCTGCGAGATCTGCTGCGCAAGATCAAATATACCGGTATTCGCGGCGAGGCAGTTAACAGCAAGGCAATCTTAGGCCCAAAGAGCTTAAAGAAGATCGAAGAGGCCTACCTGGATATGCATAAGCAGATCAGGGCCACTTATCAGGTCTTTTTTTGTAAAGGAGTAAAAAAGTGAGGGGTATATTTGTTACCGGAACCGGAACAGGAGTGGGCAAGACCGTGATCACCGGGCTTCTGGCAAGATACCTTCTGGAAAAAGATTATAGTGTGGTCACGCAAAAATGGGTCCAGACCGGGTCCGGCTCAAGTTTCTCCCCGGATATCCTGGGGCATCTTAAACTGATGCGGAAGGACAAAGGTTATATCAAGGGCTATCTTGAGCACATCTCTCCCTATAGTTTTAAATTCGGCGCCTCTCCCCATCTGGCAAGCAGGATGGAGCATAAAAATATACGGGAAGATAAGATCATCGGGAGTTTTAAGTTATTATCGCGCAGATTTGATTTTGTGCTTGTAGAAGGCCTGGGCGGAGCGTTGGTGCCTTTGAATAATAAAAGGCTGGTCATAGATCTGGCGAAGAAACTGCGCCTCCCGGTATTGGTAGTGGCCGAGAATAAGCTGGGCGCGATCAATCACGCGCTTCTGACTATAGAGTCCTTACGCAGAAGAAGGATGCATATCCTGGGGATCGTATTTAATAACGCCAAGAATGAAGACAAAAGGATCCTTAAGGATAATCCCCTGATTGTAAGGCAATTAAGCGGCGAAAGGATCCTCGGGGTTCTGCCGTGGGTAAAAAAAATCGATGAGTTATATAACGGGTTTTTACCTATTGGCAAGGAGATATTAAAAAGAATCAACGAACTAACGACTAACGACCAACGACTAACGACCAAATGAACACTTGGCTCAAGAAAGATTTAAAATACATCTGGCATCCTTACACTCAGATGGCGCATTGCCGCAAATTCCCACCTATACTTATTGAGAAGGCTAAAGGCATCAAGCTTTTTGATGCCGAAGGGAGATGGTATTACGATACTATCTCCAGCTGGTGGTGTAATGTCCACGGACATAACCACCCCGCGATAAAAAAGGCGATCAAGAATCAACTTGATTGCCTGGAACACGTCTTATTTTCCGGTTTCACGCACAGGCCGGCAATCCAGCTGTCAGAGAAACTCATTTCCCTGGCACCCGGAAGGCTGACCAAGGTGTTTTTCTCTGATAACGGCTCTACCTCTGTGGAAATAGCGCTTAAGCTATCCTTCCAATACTGGCGCAATATCGGCAATACTGCCAAGACACGGTTTATCTCGCTGGATCGCGGTTACCACGGGGATACAGTCGGCACTATGAGCGTGAGTGGAGTGGATTTATTCAACAAGCTTTTCCAGCCGCTGCTTTTTTCCGGTTACAAGGTCCCGACCCCTTATTGTTACCGCTGCCCGATGGGCAAGGAGAGGGCTTCTTGCGTTGTGGATTGTATTAAACCTTTGGAAAAATTATTAACGGAAAAATCAAAAAAGATCTGCGGGATGATATTGGAACCCATGGTATTGGGTGCCGGCGGAATGATCGTTTACCCTAAGGAGTATCTGGCGAGAGCCGCCTCTTTGTGTAAAAAGTTTAATGTCCATTTGATACTTGACGAAGTGGCCACCGGTTTTGGCCGCACGGGAAAGATGTTTGCCTGCGAACACGCGGGGAATCTCACGCCGGATTTTTTGTGCCTCTCTAAAGGCATTACCGCAGGATACCTGCCCTTTGGCGCGACCCTGACTACGGATGAGGTCTATCGGGCCTTTTGCGACGAGCACGATAGCCAAAAGACCTTTTACCACGGGCATACCTATACTGCCAATCCCCTGGCCTGCGCCGCTGCCCTGGCCAGCCTTGAGGTTTTTGAAAAAAACAGGGTATTGGATAAGGTTAACCAGGTTATCCCGTTTTTCCATAACAGGCTGCAGGGATTCAGGGAGCTGCCCTTAGTAGGAGATGTAAGGCAGCTTGGCCTTATCGGGGCCTTGGAACTGGTCGAGAATAAGAAGACAAAGAAGGCGCTTGATTCCGGGAAGAGGCTGGGCTATAAGATTTATGAGCAGGGCTTAAAAAAAAGGCTCGTATTAAGGCCGATGGGTAATATAATTTATTTTTTCCTGCCTCTTTGCGTAAAGAAATCCGAACTTCATGATATCCTAAAGAGGAGTTACCGGGTTATAGAGGCTCAGGGGATTAAGATATGAACCCCGCACCTTCTAGGCATTATTTGGGAGGATCGGGGGGAATGAACAGATTAACGAATAAAAAAGAAGGTGCGGGGTGAAAAGAAAGCGCGTAGTAGTAGCCATGAGCGGAGGCGTAGATTCTTCTGTAGCCGCTGCCCTATTACAAAAACAAGGATATGAGGTGATCGGCATAACCATGTGTTTCAATCTGCCTGATGCAAAAACCAAACGGCCAGGCTGCTGCGGTTTACAGGGTATAGAGGATGCCAGGCGCGTGGCGCATGCTTTGGGTATCCGGCATTATGTTTTGAATATGCAAAAAGCCTTAAAAGAGCGGGTGATCAAGGATTTCTGCCGGGAATACATGAAAGGCAGGACTCCCAACCCTTGCGTAAGGTGTAACCAATATTTGAAGTTCGACCTGCTTTTGAAGAAGGCCCTGTCATTAGGAGCTGCGTTTCTGGCCACAGGCCATTACGCGCGCATTACAAAAAGCGGCGCTGGTCATTTTCTCAAGAAAGCAAAGGATAAACATAAAGATCAATCTTATTTCTTATACCGCCTGGGCCAGGAGCAGCTTAAGAATATCCTTTTTCCCCTGGGTAACTACACTAAGACAGAGGTAAGAAGCCTGGCCCGGAAGTTTGATCTTCCGGTAGCAGACAAGCCGGGCAGCCAGGAGATCTGTTTTGTGCCTGATATGGATTACCGGACGTTCCTGCAAAAGACGATCCCGGATTTTCACGGCAGGATTAAACCGGGCTATATTTTGGATACGCAAGGTAATATCATCGGTTCCCACAAGGGCATTGCCTTTTACACTGTAGGCCAGCGCGAGGGCCTCGGTATCGCTATGGGGTATCCGGTATACATCACCAAAATAGATTACCGCAATAACAGTATCTGCGTGGGCGCAAAAAATGAGGCCCTGGCCAAAGATTTCTTGGCCGGGGATATCCATTTCGTCGGAGATCCTATAAAAAAGAGAATTGCCCTGAAGGTGAAGATAAGGTATAATCACAAAGAAGCGTTTGCCGATCTAGGGTTATCAGGAAAAACAGTAGAGGTACGTTTTCGCAAACCGCAGTTCGCCGTAACGCCAGGCCAATCCGCGGTGTTTTATGATTCAGATAGAGTAGTAGGCGGGGGGATTATAGGAAAGGTGTTGGGCTAATATGCATAAAAGATATCAGGACCTAAGCAAGAAAATCGAAGTATTGAAAAAAGAGCGCCAGGCCGTGATCCTGGCACATAATTATCAGTTGCCGGAGGTGCAGGATGTCGCGGATTTCCGGGGTGATTCTTTGGAGCTGAGCCGCGCGGCCGCGAATACCAACGCCAAGGTCATAGTTTTCTGCGGGGTGCATTTTATGGCCGAGACCGCCTCGATACTCTCACCCGAAAAATTAGTCATTATGCCTGATGTCAATGCCGGCTGTCCC
Source organism: Candidatus Omnitrophota bacterium (assembly GCA_026387405.1). Taxonomy (GTDB): domain Bacteria; phylum Omnitrophota; class Gorgyraeia; order Gygaellales; family Profunditerraquicolaceae; genus JAPLLP01. Next base: position 6,463 of record JAPLLV010000030.1, on the reverse strand, counting down.
ATGGCGAATATGATCACCGCTGCCGACGTAAGGAAATTGAAGAAAGAGCACCCCGAGGCCGCGGTTGTGGGGTATGTGAATACCTCGGCGGAAGTGAAGGCGGAATTGGACTATAGCTGCACCTCAACCAATGCCGTGACGGTGGTGAATTACCTAAAAGACAAAAAAGAGATCATCTTTGTCCCGGATAAATACCTGGCGGATTATGTTTCCAAGAAGACGGGCAGGAAACTCATATCCTGGAACGGGTTTTGTCCCACGCACGCCAAGATATTACCCGAGGATATCAGGCGCGAGAGGACATTTCATCCCTTTGCCAAGGTCATGGTGCATCCGGAGTGTTTGTCTTCGGTGGTGGCCATGGCCGATGCCGTGCTTTCTACCAGCCAGATGGCTAAATTTGCCAGGGAAACAGAGGCCAAAGAGATGATCGTGGGCACCGAGGTAGGGTTGATCTATCGCCTCAAGAAGGATAATCCCGCCAAGGAATTTTATCCCGCTTCGGAGGCGGCCGTATGCCCCAATATGAAGCGCACAACGCAGGAGAAGATACTCTGGGCGCTGGAGGAATTAAAAGAAGAGGTCCGCGTCCCTGATGATATACGGCTGCGCGCCAAAAAGGCGATCGACAGGATGCTGGAGATAGTATAGGAGAATCTAAATAATAATATTGTTCGAGCGAGGCGAGCAAATTTATCTTCTCGACAAGCTCGAAGAATAAATTTGCCGCCGAGTCGAGAACATATGAATATCCCTATAGTCTATGAAGATGAGTTTATTATGGTTTTGAATAAGCCGTCGGGGCTCCTGACCATCCCTACCCCGCGCAATGAAACGCGCACCCTTACCAGTATCTTAAATGACGATGCCAAAGAGAGAGGCCAGGCCTACCGCCTTCATCCGGCTCATCGCTTAGACAGGGAGACATCGGGTCTAATAGTGTATGCTAAGGGCAAATCCATCCAGAAGAAGATGATGGCTTTGTTCCACGATAAAAAAGTGAAGAAAACTTATATTGCCTTTGTGCAGGGTATCTTGAAACAAAAACAGGGCGTTATAGACACGCCCATCGAGAGGCTTAGCGCGGTAACTAATTACAGGGTTATAGAAGAGAGGGCATATTTTAGCGTGGTCGAGGTTATGCCTAAGACCGGAAGAAAAAATCAGATCCGCATCCATTTTAAATACATCGGACATCCTGTAGTCGGAGATACGAAATTCGCTTTTCGTAAAGACTACAAATTAAAGGCCAAGAGGCTTATGTTACACGCCAATACCCTGGAATTCACGCACCCTATCAATAATAAGGCCTTGCGTTTAGATTCCGGCCCGGAGCAGGATTTTGAGGATTTTCTAAAAAAGCATAAAGATTAAATGAAGATATCCCTTAAAGAATGGGTAATTTTTCTGCTCATCGCGCTGGCAGCCTTTGCGCTCTGGCTTAAGTTCGGATACGAGCAGTTTTCGTTCGTAAACCTATCCGTAGATAAATCCACAGCCGCGCTTAAGGCCGAAGATTACCTCGTCTTACGCGGAGTGGATACCCGCTCATATAAGAAGGTGGTTGTATTTAACAGCGATGACTGGACAGACCGATACCTGCAAAAGACGATCGGTTTCAAAAAGGAGAGCGAATTCATCCGCCGGAATGATTATGAACTATTCTACTGGCAGGTCAGGTTCTTCAAGGAGTTCCAGAAAGAGGAGTATCTGGTAGATATCAGTCCTAGAAACGGCAGGGTGATAAGTTTCAGGCATCTTATAGAAGATATCGCCTCGCGCCCGAATCTGGAAAAAGAAATTTCCCGGAGGCAGGCCGAAGATTTCTTAAGAAACTCTCTGGGGATAAAATTAGAAGAATATGATTTTCACGAGGAGAAGGAAACCCGTTTTGAAAAGAGGACCGATTACAGCTTTTCCTGGGAAAAGAAGGGCGTTTATATCCCCTGGAAGAAGGACCAGGGCGGGGCAAAGCTGCTTGTGGGAGCTACTGTTTCCGGAGACGAAATAAGGAAATTTTATGGGCCGAGCCTGGATGTGCCTGAGAAATTTCAGCGTTTTATCGAGAATCAGCTTACCCTCGGGCAGTATATCTATAGTTTTCATTTTTTGGTATTTATTTTTCTTCTGGTATTTTCAATATTCATAGTGGTTAAGAAAAGAAACGCCGTGATAAGCCGCATCTGTAAAAAATGGTTTTTGTCCCTGGCGGTTTTCATAGCCCTAGTTAATATTATATATATTTTTGACAATCTTCCGTCTAAGATCATAGACTATCCCACAAGCGTTTCCTTTGTTTCGTATATGGGTATTTATTTTGCTAACGTCATGATCAGCATAATTCTGGCCAGCGCCGCGCTCATATTCCCGGGCCTGGCCGGCGAGGGCCTAGCAGGCGAGGTATTTCCGGACATGCGCTATAGCGGGTTCTCGCACTATCTTAAATCTACCTTTTGCAGCCGCCAGGTGGCTAAATCGATCTTGTTCGGTTACATCGTATTTTTCATCATGCTGGGGCTGCAGGCCGGGCTTTTTTCCCTTGGCCAGAGATACCTGGGGGTATGGAAGGAATGGATTAACCTCGCGCAGTTTTCTTCGGCGCATATCCCGTTCCTGAGCGCTTTCGCGATAGGTATAAGCGCCAGCCTTAACGAGGAAGTAATGTTCCGCATCTTTGGCATAAGCTGGGCAAAAAAATATCTTAAAAATACGGTCCTGGCAGTTGTGTTTTCTGCTTTTATCTGGGGGTTCGGCCATACCGCCTATCCCGTATTCCCGGTATGGTTCAGGGGCATTGAAGTCAGCGTTATAGGATTATTGTACGGTTTTATATTCCTACGTTATGGGCTTATTCCCCTGATCGTGGCGCATTATTTATTTGATGTCTTCTGGGGGATAGCTGCGCATATATTAAGCCCCGGCAGCGCGTATCTATTCGGGGGATCGGTCTTTGTGTTAGCAATACCTTTGTTATTCGCGGGTGCGGCATACCTCATCAACAGGCAGGAGAGAGAAAGGCCGTTAGCCTCCTACCTGGATGATATACAGAAATACAACCTGGAGATATTAGTGACTTATATCCTGGCTAAGAGATCCCAGGGTGTTTCACGTGATGCGGTCCTTCGTGAACTGACGGCTCATAATTGGGACAAGGATCTGGCGGATCAGGCATTGCGAAAAGTTTTTGATGCCATATAAAAAGGGAGTTTAATAACCCTATGTTGAAATATATACTCTTAGGTATTATCCAGGGATTCACGGAATTCTTCCCGGTCTCCAGCTCCGGACACTTGGCTATCTTACAGAAGTTATTAGGCATGACTAAGGATGTGGTAGCCCTGTCCGTAGTCTTACATTTTGGCACGGCCTTGGCAGTGATTATCTTTTTCTTTAAAGATATATGGGCTGCAATGCGCAGCTTGAGAATATCCTCCTTTATAATCATAGTTACCCTGATCACTGGAATTATAGGCGTATGCGGTAAACATCTTTTTGAGGGCATGTTTGATTCCAGTAAGGCCATCGGCATTGCCTGGATCATCACAGGGCTCGTGCTTTTATTGACCAGGAGATTCTCCGACGGAGAAAGGAAGGCCGTCGGCATCAAGGACGCGGTGATCCTGGGCGTCACGCAGGGGTTAGCCATAATCCCGGGGATCTCTCGTTCCGGTATCACTATTTCTACCCTGTTATTCAGAGGTATCAGCAGGGAGCTCAGCTTCAGTTTTTCATTCCTCGCTTCCATACCGGCAATATTGGGCGCGGGTTTATTGGAAGGTAGGGATATCGACTTTGCTTTAAAGTCCAACTTTAAAAATTTCACCGTAGGTTTTATCTTTAGTTTTCTGACGGGGCTTGCCGCCCTGTGGCTATTAAAAAAGATCATGCAGAAGGCAAAATTGCATTATTTCGGTTATTATTGTATTATAGCGGCAGCATTAACCTTATTATTAGTAAAATGAGCATACTTGTATTAGGCACAGTTGCGCTGGATACGGTAAAGACCCCTTTTGGCAAAAGGATCCACATGCTGGGAGGTTCTGCCGTGCATTTTTCCATGTCCGCGCGTCTTTTTACTACCGTGAACCTGGTAGCGATCGTCGGAGAGGATTTCCCCCGGGAACATATCGAATTCCTCAAGGCCAAAGGCATAGTCCTCACCTCGCTTATCAAGGAGAAGGGGATGACCTTTAAATGGGAAGGCGAGTATCAGGGGGACCTTAATTCTGCGCTCACCCTGAATACGGAACTGGGCGTGCTTTCCACATTCAAACCAGAGGTAGCTAAGCAGCAGAAGGCGATAAAGTATGTATTTCTCGCCAATGTCGATCCGGATATTCAAAGGCGGCTTCTGGAAGAGATGCGCGAACCGGTTTTCGTGGGGCTAGACAGCATGAATTATTGGATCCAGAATAAGCGGCCGTCACTCTTAAGGCTCTTGAAAAAAGTAAATATTTACGTAGCCAATGACCAGGAAGCCAGGGATTTGTCCGGAGAAAATAACCTGTTAAAGGCAGCCAGGCGCTTGCGTTCGTTCGGGCCGCAAATGGTGCTTATAAAGAAAGGCGAGCACGGTATACTGCTCTATAGCGACAGATTCGTTTTTTCTCTGCCGGCATATCCCACGGATAAGGTGATCGACCCCACCGGAGCCGGAGATACCTTTGCCGGAGGATTTATGGGGTATCTTGTCAAGAAAGAGAGGATAAACGAGGCGAATATCAGAAAGGCGCTCGCCTACGGGACGATCGCCGCCTCTTTTAATGTCGAAGATTTCGGAGTGGATAAGACCAGCACATTGACCATGCGGCAAATGGAACAGCGGATGGCGCATTTCAAAAAAATAACCCGTTTCTAAGAGGAGATTCAATGTCATTGCGAGGGAGCCCTGCCTGCCGGCAGGCAGGGAAGCGACCGAAGCAATCTAAAAAAGTGATTGCTTCGCCCCTTCGGGGCTCGCAATGACGATTATTGAACAATTTCGAGAGGAGATAGCATGTTAGAAGAAAAAATTTTGCAGGACTACAAAGAGGCAATGAAGAACAGGGATGAACTTAAGAAGTCGGTGCTGAATTTCTTGCGCGCGGATATGTTGAATGTGGCGATAGCCAGGAAAAAGAACAAGCTGGATGATGAGGAAACAATAGCGGTCATCCGCAAACAGATCAAGGCGCGCCAGGATTCTATCGAACAATTTACTAAAGGCGCTCGTCAGGACCTGGCGGATAAGGAACAAAAAGAGATGGAAATACTCAAATCCTACCTGCCCAAGGAATTGCCGATGGAGGAGATCAAGAAGATAATCGATGATGCGGTTGGGGCACTCGGCGCGCAAGGCCTGAAGGATATGGGGAAGGTGATGAAAGAGGTTACCCAGAAAATCGCGGGGCGAGCGGACGGCAAGATTGTAAGTGAATTAGTCAAGGCAAAGCTCCAGCCGGACGTAAAAACGGAGGAATAATAATGTTCAGGGAAAAGATCAAGGTATTTGACTGCACTATCCGCGACGGCGGCCTGATCAACAATCACGATTTCGACGACCGGTTTGTCAGGGAGGTCTATAAAGCGCTTTCGGCTGCCGGAGTGGATTATATGGAGATAGGCTATAAGAATTCCAAGAAACTGTTTTCGCAAAAAGATTTCGGCAAGTGGAAATTCTGCGACGACGACCATATCAGAAAGATCATTGACGGCATTGAATCCAAAACCAAGATATCGGTGATGGTGGACGTGGACCGCGTGGATATAGAGGACGTCCTGCCGCGTAAAGAGAGCCCCGTGCATATGGTGCGGGTTGCCTCTTACGTAAAGGATATCGATAAGGCGATATTCCTGGTGAACCATTTCGCGGATAAGGGTTATGAGACAACGGTGAATATAATGGCGATTTCGCGCGCCCTGGATAACGAGTTGAACGAGGCACTGCATCAGCTGGAAGAGGAGTGCAAGGCCGATGTAATTTATTTAGTGGATAGCTTTGGGGCGTTGTATCAGGAATCAATAGAGTTCCTGGTAAAGAAATTCAAGAGTATCCTAAAATCCAAAGAGGTCGGGATCCATGCCCATAACAACCAGCAACTCGCCTTTGGCAATACCATTGAGGCAATCATCCATGATGCCAATTTTGTGGATGGGACGGTCTACGGTCTTGGCAGGGCAGCGGGAAACTGCCCCCTTGAGCTGTTGATCGGTTTCTTGAAGAATCCCAAGTTCGACATACGCCCTATACTGGACCTTATCTCCAACGAATTTATCCCCCTGCGGAATAAAATAGAATGGGGTTATATAATTCCTTACGCCATAACCGGAATACTGGATGAACATCCCAAGGCGGCAATGGTCCTGCGTAACAGCGCCAAGAAAGAAAATTACCGGGAATTTTATGAGAGTCTGGTGGGAGAAGAGCTGGATTGATACGAACGCACTAAGCAAATTGTCATTGCGAGGAGCGATAGCGACGAAG
>JAPLLV010000016.1 GCA_026387405.1 Candidatus Omnitrophota bacterium | reverse complement strand
TGGCTTTTCAGGAACTTAGTCACAGACCTGAGCACAAGCGGGTCATCATCTATAACCAAGACCTGCTTAGCTTCAGAGGCGCTGATGGGGATGATCCTTTCTCCGGTCTCATGGTCAGTCAGCCAGGCATCGATGCTGGATTTGCGGAAGCGTAATTGTTTTCCTATCTTAACCGAGGGGATCTTGCCTTTTTGGGAGAGCTTGTAGAGGGTGCTTTTGGGGATTTTCAGGTATGCAACAACTTCGTTTAAACTAAAGAACCTATCTTCCATCGACTATATAATCATAATTAGCTGTTGTTATCCGTTCATAACTGTTTTTACAGTAACACAAATTAAATTTTTGTCAAGTGTTTTTCTTGGAAATTTTATTCCTGACATAAATATATCACAGACAGAGCAAAATACAAGCGCGTTATTAAATTTTATTGTAAACGGTTACATTTTTTAGCATGATTCGTTTTTTGCTTCTCTGGCCCAGGTATCGAGCAAAAGGATTAGGATAATATTCATATTTCTTGATAATTTTAAGTATTTTTTCCTTTGTTTTCTTTCCTACGCAGTGATTATTTAACACTCGGGAAACTGTCGCTGTAGAAACTCCCCCCAGCCTGGCAATATCTTTGATCGTCATATTAAACCTTTTATTAAAACTGCCGGGCTACCTTTCGGTAACCCGGCGCCCTTGCCAAACCAACTCTCAAGCTTTGTGGCTGGCGGGGCTAATCTATCCTCTCTCTTCTCGCGCAACACCCTGAATCTTCCTCCGCATTTACATATAATTGTTTTTGGTGCTGCGGTATAGCCTGTACATCCACAGATTTTACATTTAACTTTTACCACTTAGAAACCCCCTTCTAACATAAAGACGAGCGGCCTCGGGGCCTCCTGCGAGAGGAAAGGGAGATCAATATCTCTATTGGCAGAATATTATCTCCTGGTTCATCCCCAAAGCCGCTAAAATCAGGTTGGATATTTTGCCGCGATGATATCTTTAGAGAGCCGAGTAATCCCGCAAATAAAAAAAGATGCCAATGCTTCGAGACTTCATAAAGATCATGGGTCAATTTGTGCAAGTCCATCTTCTCCCCTTTTTAGATTGTTATTTTAGCAATAATTGCATTCAGATCTTCCAAATCGATCGGCTTACGCAAATACCCTGTTATCTTCAGGTCTTTAATCCGTGATTCAACCTCAAGATCAAGCTCGTCCGCGCTGATAAAGATCACTTTGAGGTCCTGGTTAAACTTACGGATTGCCTCAAGGGTCTGTACGCCATCCATCTCCGGCATCCTGTTGTCAAGAAGCATAATTTGAGGATTATGGGCTTTTGTAAGGTCTATGGCCTGCTTGCCGGAAGTGGCAATAATGACCTCATAGCCTCGCCTTACAAAATACGGCTTCATCAACTCACAGATCAGCGCTTCATCATCCACGATTAAAAGTTTAATTTTGTTTTCCATACCCACCTTTCTTTCCTTTCTCGGTTACAGTATAACATATTTACTTACCATTGTCAAGACGATTTGAATAATAATGGTAAGTAATAATTCTTAAACCAATTGTCTAATATAACTTATTTATTTACAATAAGTTATATAATTAATTAAAATAGCAATTCCCATAGTCTTACCAACATATTCTAAATATTTTTATAATTGGTAATAATTTCTCTTGACAAGTCAGATTTTTAGAGTTAGAATTTATATGGAGGGATTAATATGCAAATAGGCGAAAAAATGAAGCAATTAAGAGAGGAAAGAGGCCTGTCTTTGCTGGATTTGGAAAGCAGGCTTAAAGATATCTTCGGGAAGAAAGCATTGCGTTTTGCTTCGCTCTACCGCATTGAAAAAGGCTTGAGAGATCCCAGGGTATCTTCGCTCTCTCAAATCTGCTTAGGCCTTGAGGTCTCCTTAAAAGACCTTAAAGAAGGAACCGAAGAGAAAAAATTCAGCCTTGTTCAGCTTATAAAGAAACGCGAAAAAACGGCTAAATACGTCTACAGTGAAGATGCTTACCTGGAAATCCTATCCGGTGAGGAAGATCCGTTTTTTGCCGGAAGGCTTGTATTAAGCCCTGGCGGAAAAACCAATCTCGAGCAGGACCCTGTTGAGTTAGGTATGTATAGGAAATGGGTCAGGGGTGAAAAGGGGAAAATCACTATTGTGGTAGGGCAGGAGAAAAATATCTTAGATAAGAACGAGGTTATACGTTTTAAAAGCACTTACCCGCATTATTTCGAGAATAATACCACTCACCCGGCAAGCTGCATTATCATTCAAAACCCAAAACATACCTAAGGGCTTTTCGGCTCATACTTGCCTATCTTTTTTAAAACCTCTTTTACCTTGCGCTGTATTCCCTCAACGGTCTGGGGCTTGTGGATAAAATCAACCGCCCCTGCTTTCAAAGCCTCATCTGCTATATCATTGGAGTCGTATCCCGAAACCGCCAAAAACTTTGTTTCAGGAGTAAACTTCACTGCCTCTTTAATCACATCTATGCCGCTTAACCCGG
>JAPLLV010000061.1 GCA_026387405.1 Candidatus Omnitrophota bacterium | reverse complement strand
TTATTAGGCTCCAGGCGTACGGCTGCTTCATAAGGCGGAACTGCGTCTGCATACCTGCGTAACGTATAGTAGGTATGCCCAAGTCCGTTCTGGTAGGTAGCATTATTAGGCTCCAGGCGTACGGTTGCTTCATAAGGCGGAACTGCGTCTGCATAATTACCTTGCTTATTGTAAGCACTCCCTAGGTTATGCTGGTAGATAACCTCATTAGGCTCCAGGCGTACGGCTTCCTGATAACACCGCACTGCCTCTGGAAACCTGCCTAAAGCAAAAAAGGTATTCCCGAGTTTGTTCTGGTAGGTAGCATTACTAGGCTCCAGTCGTATGGCTTCCTGATAAGGCTGAAGCGCCTTTTCATACTCGCCTTTACTATAAAAATAATTACCGGTAGCATAGTGGTGGGCGGCTTCTTCTTTAGCCGCTGGAGCTTTTGCTTTAATCTCCTCAGACTTTCTCTTCGCAGAAACTTCGTTGTCAAAAAGCAGATGAGCCTCAGGAGAATATGACTCGCCAAAGGCCACAAGTATTCCTGCATTAATTTCATCAATGGGGGGACGATCAGATATCGAACCTGTTTTTGCATTTACTTGATAAAACCTTTTACCCACCTCAAAGGTAACATCTTCGCCATTACCGTCTTTTGCCTGCAAGGTAGTTTTACCTGCCGGAGGCGGTGGCAGAGGGTTCTTCGCGTCGCCTGCAGGTTTACCAGAGAGAGCCGTCTGCACGTCACCTGGAAGAATACTTAATACGCTAGGATCTAGTGCTACGGCTTCCCGGAAAGCCTGCACTGCATCTTCAAGCCTGCCTAACTTATAGTAAACCCATCCAAGCCTGCTTTGATTGAGGACATTACCAGACTGCAGGCTTACGGCTTTCTGAATAGCCTCCAGCGCCTCTTCAAATCTACCTAAATCATAGTAGGCAATTGAGAGACGCCTGTATAATGTGGCATCATTGGGATTACTGTTTATGTCTTCCAGTATAACTTTAATTTCACCTGTCTCTTCTTTAGGCGGGGTTTTAGCGGCCGGAGCCCCTGCTCCTGTTGCTGCCTTTCCCCGGTCGCGCCAGCTTTTAGCAGCAGCCAGCAGCGCGCTTGGCCGCAATCTAGACCGCCAAGAAGGTGCTGGCGGCTTAGCGCCAGAAGAAGGAGGCGTGGGTGGAGGTGTGGGATTCGTCGCGCCGCCTGCAGGTTTACCAGAAAGAGCCGCCTGCACATCTTTAGGAAGGCCACTCAATAAACTAGGATCGAGTCTTACGGCTTCCCCAAAAGCCTGCACTGCCTCTGCAAGCAGGCCTAACTCATAGTAGGCAATCCCGAGATTATTCTGGAAGAAGACATTATCAGGCCTGAGTTCTACGGCTTTCTTAAAAGCCTGCACTGCCTCTTCATACCTGCCTAGCATAAGACAGGTATTCCCGAGGTTATCCTGGTAGACGGGATTATCAGACTGCAGGCGTATGGCTTCCTGATAAGACTGCGCTGCCTCTTTAAACTTACCTAATCTATAGTAGGCATTCCCGAGGTTATTGCGGAAGGCGGCATTATCAGTATTCTTGCGTATGTCTTCCAAGAGAGAACTAATTTCATTTGTCTTATCTGGAGACGGGCGTTTAGAGGCTATAATCTTTCTAGACTTTCTCTGCGCAGAAACTGCATTGTCAAAAAGCAAATGAGTCGCAGGAGAACGTTCCTCGCCATTTCTGTTCACGAGCACTCCTGCGGCAGTAATTTTAAGAATCTCATGAGGGCCATATATATCGCCCGTCGTTGCATCTACCTCAAAAAACACATGGCCCTTCTCAAAGATAACTTCATCGCCATTACCGTCTTTTGCCGGCCAGGTAGTTATGTCTTTTGTAACAGCTGGTCCTCCCGGAGCCCCTGCTCCTGTTGTTGTTTTTCCCTTGCCGCGCCAGGTTTTAAAAGCAGTCCCCAGTGCGCTTGGCCGCAATCTGGACCACCATGAAGGCGCAGGCGGTGTAGCGCCAGAAGTAGGAGGCGTGGGTGGAGGTGCTGGGTTAAGATCAAGCCTCTTTGGTTGTGCCCCTGGTTTAACACTTGCTATAATCTCATCAGACTTTTTTTTCGCAGAAGCTTCATTGTTAAAAAGCAACTCCATCCCAGGAGCATATAACACGCCTTTTTCATCCGTGAGCACTCCTCCGGAAGATATATCTTTAATGGTGTAAGGGCCATTTATAGCACCTGTTTTTTCATCTACCTGATAAAATCGATCGCCCACCTTAAAGGTAACTTCTTCGTCATTACCGTCTTTTGTGGTCAAGGTAGCTTTTCCTGCTGCAACAGCTGGTTCTCCCGGAGACTTTACTTCTGTTGCTGCTTTTCTCCGGCCGCGCAAGGTTTTAATACCTAGAGCACCTGCCACAACAACCAGCAGTGTGCCCAGACCAGCTATCGCCCCCCGCATGGACCACCATGAAGAATGAGGCGGCGGAGGAGGCGGAGGCAGCGGAGGCTTATTTGTTTCTACCCCTGGTGTATTGGGAGGTGGCGGTAAAGGCTTCTTTGTTTCTGTCCCTGGTTTAGTAGCGGAAGGTGACCCTAGAGGAGCCCCCTTGCCTGCATCAGGTTTTCCCAGGATTCCTGTTGCAGCACCTGTGTCCGACGGAGGCTTTCCAGCATTAACTCCTGCTCCTGGCTCAGTTTTAGTTTTATCTTTACCTTGATCAGTAGCCGTAGGTGCTGCCGGCGGGCTAGCAGGCGGCGCGTTTCCAGTATCAAGTCCTTTTTGACCCGGCTTTGTTGGCGCTGGTTTTCCTGGTGCTGCCGCTCTTTTTGCGGCTTCGTTTACACGAGCTTCTATTTCTTGAATTATTTCAGTGGAACTCTTAGGGGCATTCTGGACACCAGGAGCAGCGGGCGCTGTCGATGGAGCCGCTGGAGGCGTTACCACTAGATTAGCTGCGCCTGCGCCTGTTTGAACCGGCGCTGCCGGTTTTCCTAGTTTCTCCGCGGCGGTCATCCGCTCCGCTAATTTCACGCTCTATCTCTTTCAAATTTCCAAGAGTTTACTTTTACAAGATATTCGCCGCCTCTCATGCCGATGTGAGGATTCGGCTTTTGCAGCTCTATCGTCTTAACGCGAGCCCATGCCTCTGCAGCATCCTTAGGAGGCTTTATCGGAGCGGCGTGCATATTAAATACAGCAAGAGAAAGAAGAATGAAACTAACGGCCTTCCCCCGGACTTTTTGCCAAATATTTTGTCTTTTAGGCACACTGGGCGTTAACTGAAGATTTGCTCCAGCAGTTTCAGGCGCAGCAGCAAGAAGTTCTGGGTCAACCTTAGCTTCTCCTGGTACTCCAGTCCCACGGGTGCCCATTTCAACCGTCGTGGTTCCGGCCTGTTGCGGAGGATTTGAATCCAAACCTGGAAATTCTCCTTCTCGTATTGCTGTTTCTGCCAGCAACATTTGCCCTCCGCTAAAATAACTGCGGATAACCTTGCCTGATGCCGTATATGCCGGCACCTGCATATTATATTCGCCGTCCTTAAAAGACTTCTGGTATTCCTTAAAGAAAGTTTCCTTTGACCAGGGTTGAGCCGAGGTAAGCATAGTCAGGTCCCTGGCGTCAATAAACCGCCTGTAGTCAGTAGGGATATTCTTGTAGCGGCTCTTGAACCACTGGGCCATAATTAAGGAATAATAGACCTGGCGCAAAGAGGCATATCTTTTTGAAGAATTGACCTCCCTGCTGATCTTTGGAATGATCAGTTCGCGGATAAGCTGCGAGGAATATTCATTCAAGGCCTTGAGCCGTTCATCTTTAAAGTTGTAAGTCGCCGAACCTTTAAGGAAATCCTGCTCCAGCATAACCTTCAAAGTTGCTTTATATATATAGGCGGAATCCCCGGTCTCGCGGATAATAATTTCATCAGGCACGATCCAGGGGCGGGTTAATGTAGGTATAGTCACGTTTTCATTGCCAAAGATCTCCCCGGCCTTGCGGTAAAGTTTATCCCAATAGATCTTGCCTTCGGCAGTGTCGGGGGAAGTAGCCAGGGCTACGTCTTTTTTCAACTGCAGGTCTGTCTCGAGCATAATGCGCCCTACATCGGTGCGCGCCAGAAAAACGTCAATGATCTCATTGGAAGAATCCGGGCGCAGGTTAACCCAAAAGGTATCATTGGGCAGGGCTAAACCGATAAAAAAATATTCCAGGAGGTTTTTGCTGGTGGCTTTAACGTTGCCTTGGGTTAAAAGCGGCACATTGCCTTTATCCAAAAGCAGCCTGAATTTACCCTCTTGCGGATTAAAATTTAGATAACGTAAGTGCAGCGGCCTAAAACGATCCACGGTAAAGGCGCGGTGCATCTGCGCGAGGTGGCCGGCGATATCTATCTCTCCGGCAACCTGGGCAAAACCAGCTTGCTGCAGTAATAGTAAAAACGATAAAAAAATGGCAGTGATCTTTTTGCCTTTTGCCATATTAATTCTTCACCTTGTTTAATTTTCTCACTTCTTAAAATGTTTATAAATGCTATTTTCGAAGTAAGTATAACACAACTTTCTCACATTTCAAGGATAAACACAAAATTTCTGAAAGCGTTTCCTTTATTAGCTTTCGTCGAATTTGATAGGTTGGCGGGAGGACTTCTTTAAAGAGTGTCTGCGTTTTTCCTCAAGGATCTTCTCTTTAAGCCCCTGCGGACGACGGCGGCCCTTGCGCAGCGCTTTTGCTTTACGCTGCTTCTCCTCAAGGAGGCGACTAGAAATCAAGGCATGAACCTTTTCTGAAAGGATCTTCCGGGCAAGGATGCGGTTGGCAGCCTGGGAACGCTCTCTCTGGCATTTCACCTCTATGCCGGTAGGCAGATGTTTCAGGTATACGCAGGTAGAGGTTTTGTTCACATTCTGGCCTCCGGGGCCGGAGCTACGCACAAAACTCTCTATGATATCTTCTTCTTTAAGCTTCAGTTTGGACATTTTTTGCTTTAAATTGAGCATAGTTTACTCCGGCTACGGATGGGGACAGTCCCCTCCAACACTACTAACGGTATAGCTCTGCGGGGAAGTCCCCTTACCGGCAAAGATAACAGAATGGACAATTAGCGCAGAGACGCGCCTCTTCTTCATCGGCCTTAAAAACAACCCCAGGATCAAGGATCTCCTGGAGCAAAGAATCAAGGGCCTTAAGATACACATTCATCAATCTTTCTCTCTGGGAAGCACCCTCTTCTTTTGCAAACAAGGGAACCAACCCGTTATTCTTGCCTAGGTCCTTGATAAAATATAAACAGGCATTCAAATGAGATCCCCGGAATTGCGCATTAGTTTCAACCAGATAAAGGTATAACGGCAGCTGAAATGAACGGATAGTACCCTTAAGCGCTTCCCTGGTAAAACCAGCCTCCTCGATCCGTTCGGGATCGGTTTTAGGCATAATACCGCTGCCGCCGGTTTTATAATCAAGGATAAGCGCGCTTTTATCTTCCAAGAGGTCAATGCGGTCTATGATCGCCTTGAATCTGAATTTACCGCTCTTAAAACTTATCGTATCGCTAAATTCCTTCTCCAGACATAATATCTGGGTCACGTTCCTTTGTCTTTCCATATCCAGAAACTTTTCCATGCGAAAGATCAGCACATCCTTGATCATAAAGGCATCGGAGCGAGCCTTCTTTTGGAATTCCCGGTCGAATTTATCTTCAAGCGCGTCAAAAAAATCTTTTCTGAACCTAGCGTCAATAACAGGCTTCTTATGCAGGAATTGGCTAAACTGCGCCTCAAGCAATTCGTGAATAAAAGTACCTATATCCTTTGCCTCCGGTTCAACCAATAAATCCTCTTTCTCCTCCAGGCCCAGCAAATATTGATAATAAAATTTTAAAGGGCAGGCCAGATACGTGTTTAGGCTGGAGCTGGAATATTCCTTGGTTTTTAAAAATTCTATTATCTTGTCATTTTTAATTATCTCTGATCTTTTAGGCAGGACCTTAAGCCTGAAGCAGGCGCGCTGCACCGCGGGGTCTTGCGCAAGGCCTTTTTTTTGCCTGTCCCAGACCAGTTCTTCAAGAAACCTGCTCTTTTCTTTATCCGGCGAATCCTGATATATCAATACCGTATTTTTGGCCGAAGAGATAAGCCGCATAAACTGATAGCGCTGGATCTGGTCTTCCTTTTCCAGGCGGTTTATGCCCAGGCTGATCATCACCTCTCGGGGGATCAAGGGCTCGTAAACTTTGAGGTTAGGCAGCACCGCCTCATTCACATCAAGTATGATCACGTGGTCAAAATTTAAAGAGCGGGTCTCAAATAACCCCAGGATCTGCAAACCCTTTAAAGGCGACCCGGAGAACGAGATCGCCTGGTTCTCCAGTTTATTTTCAAAGATCTTAAATATGTCTTCTTTAGGGAATTTTTCCCTGCCAAAGACAGCGGTCTTGAACTCATCTTTTATGTTGAGCACTTCTTGCGCAACTTTTAAGTTAAGCGGATAATCACCCAGAGGACTCTTCTCGATCAATATGGAGATGAGCCCGTCCAGGGCCTCTGATAAACCATATAGACTGTCTATATCATCCCAGGACCTGAAAAGCACCTGATGCAACTGTTTAACGGCATCTTCAAGCTCGCCAAAAGTTACCTCCAGGCCCATGGATTTTATGGTGCGTATAGACAATTCATACAACTCCCGGGACTTCTCGATCTCATCCAGGGTGACAAAAAGGCTGCCTGCCAGCGCGGTCTCTTCTATGCCCGAAAACGCCTCTTCGATCTTATGCACCAGCACCCGGGTCAGGCCGGGATGAGGAAAGATCTTTAGATTTTTTATCAGGGGGTGAGAGAGAGCGGTGAGATAATCCCTGGCATAAAAACTTGCCCCCCTTTTATTATTCTGCGCCTTGAATACCGAGGTGAAAAGCGCGTAAAGTGAGCTGCGCCTTAAGGGGTAACCCAATGAGACATTAAAATCTTCCACCTGCGAGGATATCTCGACCATGAGCGGTATAACATTATCCGGATCAGGAAGCACAACTACGACCTTATCCGGATCATCAATCTGTTTCAGGGCCTCTCTGGCCAGGCAGATCTCTGAATGCACGTCAAAGCCCGCCTGGATAGTAAAATTGGGCTGGAAGGCTACGGGTTCCCCGGGCTCGATAGAAATAGAAAGGTTTTTCGCGACCCTCTCCAGCACGCTCCAGTCTTTTTGACTCCCCTGAAAAAAGAGCGTGGATTTTTTATTCTCGTAAAGCGCCTTTATAATATCTTCTTCCGCCTTATGCAGATAAAAGAAGCCGCAGAAAAAAACCTGCTCGAACTCATCAAGGTCAACCTCGCGGATATATTTTGCCGCCGTCAGGTATTTCAGGCCGCGGGAATAAGCCTTTTTGCTCTTTAGTAATTCGTGATACGCCCCGCGGATGGAGATAATGCTGCCCAGCAGGGCATTTATATTTTCCGGGACATCAAAGCCGATCCTGGCCTTGGACTGAACGTTCTCCAGCAGCTGGGCCCGGGAATCCTCCAGGTCCAGCTGTTCAATAAAAGAAAGTATCTCTCTTGCCCAGGGTAAAAATGCCGAAAAGCCCTCCCTGCCTTTTAAGATCGCGGGGGCGATATCTTTAGCCAGGCTGTATATGTTAAAACAGGCGTCCAGGTCCGAAACCGGTTTTACCGCCTCTTTTTTCAGCAGTATGTATTCCACGAACTCGTCAATGGAAAAAAAGCGCGGAGAGAGGAAACCTTTCTTTATCCTTTTGGCAAGTTCTTTTTTAAGGAAAAGTGCGGGCCTGCGCCCGCCAAAGACAAACAAAAGCCGGGAAATGTCTTTGCCGGTTTTTAGATAATTATCCTCAATATGATCCGCAAGCTTAAGGATAAAATTATCGCTTAGATTATAGGTGATTACGCGTTCCATAAATTATCTAATTTCCTCCGTACTTAGATCATCCAAATATAACAATAATCCTCTGACTTTCAGCTTAGGATAAATCTCCCGGATTATAGCTATATACTCCCGCACCTGCTCCTGGTTGTCGCCAGCCTCCTCTTTTTCACTCTTATAATCTAGGATAATGGCCTCGACAGGGGTGATAACCAGCCGGTCTATTCTTTTGGTATCCCCGAATCTATTCACGATCTCTTTCTCGGTAAAAACATTGCCGGCAGCGACCTCGAAAAAGTCCCGGAGTTCCTCCCTGCTTAACAGGGCCTGGAGCGTATTTTTGAATTCAGCGAAGTCCTCGATCAGGGGAAAACGCGCGCGGCATAACTCCAATGCCTGCTCAAGCGCGGCCTTCTTATCCTGCTTGTATAAATTACCGATGCAGCTTAAAATATAGTGCAATATCTCGCCTCTCTGCACTTTATCGCGCCAACGCAATACCCCTTTTTCGACAAATTCATCCCTTAAGAGATGGATCCAATCCTTATACTCCGATACGGGGATATCGATAGGCAGAGGCCCTGCGGATATATCTTTTCCGCGCGTAGTTCTCTCGCCGCTTTCCATATGCTCCTGCGTGAAAAGCCCGCAGGCAATATTCGCTCCCCGCTCCCCTTTTTCCGGGACAAAGAGGTATAGCTCATGCGCCGCCCTGGTCAAAGCTACATAGACAGCGTTTAATTCGTCGGTCAAGGCTTTAAGATACTCCCGCGAACGTATCCGGCGCATCCGGGGAGAAAAATCCGCGTAACTTTTCTTACTGTAAAGCAGGGTCAGGCCTAAGTCATTCTCCACCACGATCTCGTCATCGACCCTGATGTTGATCTCTAAGAACGGGACGATGACAACCGGGAATTCCAGGCCCTTGGCTTTATGGATGGTGAGCACCTTGATCGCCTGGTTGGATGAAGAGTTAACGTATAATTCCTCAGCCCTGGCAGCGCTGAAGAATTCCAGGAAACCCGTTATACCCGGGGTCTCCTCTTCCTGCCTGCGGATCAATTCAAGAAAACCCATAAAAAAAGCCTGGTATTCCGGGAACTCCTTCAGGACGCTCAATTTCCCCAGTATGCTCACCATCAACTCATAGAGTGGAACAAATCCCACGTTCCTGAAAAATTCTTCCAGCAATACGTCCCATATTTCAGGAAAGGCCTGGCGGAACTCCCGGTAGAGATAGCCGCGGGCTTGCCCGCCGCGATGCAGATCGAATATAAAATCCCTGATCTTTATGTTTTCCAACCCCGAGGCCCGGGAAAAAATATCCCCCAATATAAAAGAGGCGAAGGAAAGATTATCGATCGGAGAATTCAAGAAACGCAAGAACGATACCAGCTCTTTTATATAAGGATTCTGCCTTATATCCAGGGTGGTCTCGCTTTCTACGGGGATGCCCTCTCCCAGGAACCAGGAAGTCACCAGCGCTGCCTCATCGTTCTTCCTTACCAGGATCGCGATATCCTCCGGATTAAACCTAACCGTCAACTCTTTGACAAGGGGAATTAATCTCTCTCTAGCCTCAGCTTCTTTATCCCGGATATTATTTGCTCCCGATCGCTCCAGCAATACAAACCCGCCTGGTTTGGATTCAAGGTACTCCTGGCGCGCGGCGGAAAACACATCCAGGACCGCTTCTTTATCCGCTTCCCCTAAAAGAGGATCGTCTTTTTTTGACGTCGACAAGGCATCGAGGAACCGCTCGAGGTTCGCGCGCGAAAAGATCAGGTTGTTGAATTCAACGATCTGCCTTTGGCTGCGGAAATTCCTGGTCAGGGACTCACTTATAAAGTTGATCTTGCCAAACTCCTTCTTTATCGAACCGATAAGACCTGTTTCTCCGCCCCGGAAGCGATAGATCGCCTGTTTTTTATCTCCCACGAAAAATAATGAACCCGACGTGGAGAGGGCCTCTTTGACCATGGGATTGAGATTCTCCCATTGCAGGCCGGAGGTATCCTGGAATTCATCAAGCAGAAAATGCCCAAAGCGCGTGGCCAGGCGCCAGTAAAGCTCCGGCAGATTAAGATTTTTCTCCTGGAACAAGATCGCCGCTTCTTTGTTCAGCGCCTCCAGGAACAAGATATCATCCCGCCGGACTTCTGCCTCCAGGTCCAGCAGCGCGGCGTTAAAAATATCAATATAGTAGTTATACATGAACAAAGATTCAGATTCAGCCAACTCTTGCAAGCGCTCTCTTATGCGCTGCCATAGTTTATCCGCCTTTGCTGAAGGGAGTGAGCTTTTGTTCAAAGGCAATTCTTCGCGTTTAAAAAAAGTCGAAACCTCATCAATGTCAAAATTTTCCTTGTTTTCGGTAAGGAATACGGAGAGCGCTTTTATAAAACGCTTGTCCGTCCCTTCAGGCAGGCAGACCTTAAGCTTTTGCGCAAAGGACAGGATATCTTTCTTTAACGCCAGGATATCCCCGTACTTAATAGAGCTTGCTATAAAACTTCCGGAAAACCTCGCGCTCTTGGAATACAGTGAGGTGATTATGGACATGATGTTCTGTTTGGGAAACCAGCCCGGCGCGTTCTCAAGGTATATATACTGCCTCAAGAAATTATGAAAAATAGCCAGGACCTCTTTATCTTCGTGCGCGCGCTCGATAAGCTTATCCAGGCTTAAAACGAGATATTCGCGGTATTCCCTCTCAGTAGTAAAGTTTGCGGATAAACCAAGCTTGAATGCGCATCCCGAGAGTATCGCATTAATAAAACTGTCGATAGTCTGGACCTGGAAAAAATTATAATTCTTAAGGATGTGATCCATTATCCTAAAGGCCTTTTGGCGGGCGTATGTTTCATCCACCCCCAGGGAACTCAAAAGCTCTTCTTCCTCTTTGCGATCGGGAAATTTATTCAAGGCTATTCTTTTAAGCAGGTCCAGGATCCTCTCCTTCATCTCCAGGGCCGCCTTATTGGTAAAGGTAATGGCGAGGATCGTATCTAAAGGGATCTCTTCGGGTTTTAAATAGGGATTGATCAGGAGCTGCAGGTAGCGCCGGGCGAGGCAATAGGTCTTTCCTGACCCTGCGGAAGCCTCCACGGCGTAAAGTTGCGGGAATTGAAACAGTTTAGATTTATCGTCAGGCATAGTTGTAATATTAGCGCGCTTATTACCCCTTGACAAGGGGATATTTTAAAGTATACTAAAAATAAACCTAGCTCTGCTTCCTAGGTTTATTTTTATCCCGCACTGTGTGCGGGATAACATCATTATTGCATCTCTTGATTTTTTTCAGGAATTTAAGAGGAAACTATGCTAAAAAAATGCGCTATATGCGGAAAAGGTGACTTAGTAGGAAGGGTCGTTTCCAGAAAAGGCCTGGCCAAACAAAAGGGCGGGACAGGAAGCAAAATCTGCCGTTCCAGTAAGCACGAATTCCTGCCTAATCTGCAGAAAATGCGGATTTTAGTCAACAACCATCCCCGCCGGGTATATGTCTGCACCAAATGCATCAAAAAAGGCGAGATCCTAAGGGCCTAAAACCCCGCCCCGTTAAAAAACTTCGTTTTCTAACGGGACAAACCTACCTGAAGAAAATATCCTTTATTTCAAGAATCACAGAAGACTCTTCCAGCCAATGGTCTATCTTCGGGGTATATACAAGGTCAATTGAGCCTGCCTGCAGCAGGCTTTCTTTTAGAATGCCCTTTCCAAACCCTATCACCGGACAAGTAAACTGACCGTCACTTACCCAGAATTTCAAGGTATCCCTGCCTAAGACTTGCGCTTCGCCTTTTAATTTCAGGTTCCTGGTAAAAAATTGCGCTTCGGGGTTGGCCGTGCCAAACGGCTCTAAAAGCTCCAACTCCTCTGCCAGAGACATATCTATATCGCCTAAACCCAGTTCCATATCCACATTTAAAACGGGCAGCAGGTCTTCCAGGAGGAGCCTCTTATCCGCCAGGTCATTGATCCTCTCTTTTAAAAGAGCTATATTATCCCTGGCCACAGTCAGGCCCGCGGCATGGGCATGCCCTCCGAAATTATCCAGCAAACCCGCACACTCAAGGAGCGCCTGAAAAAGATGAAAATTATTAATGGAGCGGCCGGAACCTTTACACAACTGCCCCGTTTTAGATATCAAGATCGTGGGCCGGTAAAACCTGTCTGCCAATTTCGAGGCCACGATACCCAGGACCCCCTGATGCCAGTCCTCACCGGCCAGGACAATGACTTTTTGTTCCTTAAAATTTACATCCTCGGCGATCAAGGCCAGGGCCTCCTCCATGATCTTGCCTTCGACCTTCTGGCGCAGGCGATTATGTCCTTCGATAATGCCTGCCAGCTCTTGCGCATCTTTAAGGTCTTTGCTTAATAATAAAAGCAAGGAGGTCTCCGCCGTATCCATGCGCCCGCTGGCATTAAGCCGCGGCCCGATGATGAAAGAAACAAAAGTAGAATTGATATTTCTTGTCTTTAAGCGGCTGGACTTGATCAGCGCCTGCAAGCCCGGCCGACTGGTCCGGGAAAGACGCTCCAGGCCAAACTTGGCAATAATACGATTTTCTCCCGTCAAAGGCACGACATCGGCAATAGTCCCCAGGGCAACCAGGTCCAGGTCTTCCGCCAGGTCTTTGCCGCTAAGCGCCTGGGCCAGCTTATAAGCCACCCCCACCCCGGCCAGATCCCGGAAGGGATACCCCGAATCTTTTGTCTTGGGATTGATAATGCTTGAGGCAGATGAAGGCTCTTTTGTCGATGGTTCATGATGATCGGTAACGATAACTTCGATGCCCCGCTGCCTTAATTCTTTTATCTGGATATGGCTGTTTGTGCCGCAATCAGCGGTAATAAGAAGTTTTATACCCCTCTTTTTGGCCAGTTGCGCGATATCTTTAGTAAGGCCGTAACCTTCCTTAATGCGGTGCGGGAGATAATGCTCCGCCTGGATGCCTATTTTAGCGAGCGCGTCTTTAAGCAGGGCTAAAGCCGTTAAGCCGTCAACGTCATAATCGCTAAAGACCATGACTTTTTCTTTTGATTCCCGCGCATTATGAATAAGCTTTATTGCCCGGGACATATGCAGGAAGGAAAACGGATCTCCCAGATCCGCCAATTTTGGATGCAAAAAACCTTCCGCTTCTTGGGGGCTTTTTATACCGCGGTTAATTAATATCTGGGCCAGGATCCTGGAAATACCGAGCTCCCCGGATATTAAATCCTGCAGGTGCGCCTGGGGCGCGCTGACTTTTAAGATCTTGTGAGGGTGCATTTAATGAGCCGACAACTTACATACTCTCCGGGCGGGAAACTCCTAACAACTCTAAGCCTGTGCCTAAAACCGTCTGCACCGCCTGAATAAGCGCAAGGCGCGCCGAGGTCAGCCGGCTGTCCTGGCCCAAGACGCGGTGAAGGTCGTAGAATTTATGAAAAGTCTCCGCTAATTCCTGCAGGTATACGGTGAGCCAATAGGGGTCTTCGGTGATCACGCATATATTCAGGATAGAATTAAACTGCCATATCTTCTTGATCAGAACCAACTCTTCCTTTTCCTGAAGCGCGCGCACATCCAGTTCCCCGGGCTTAAGCACGGGGGAACTGCTGCGCAGGATACTGGCAATGCGGGCGTAGGCATACTGGCAATAATATACCGGGTTTTCGGAAGACTGCTTCTTGGCCACCTCCAGGTCAAAATCCAGGTGGCTGGAAGTGCGGCGCATAAGAAAAAAGAATCTTGCCGCGTCTTTACCCACCTCATCCAACACCTCTCTTAAGGTGATATACTGGCCGCGGCGGGTAGACATCAGCACAGGCTGACCACCCCTGGATATCGTAGCCAGCTGAACGATGATGATGGAAATGGAGCCGGCATCATAACCCAGGGCCAGGACAGCAGCCTTGAGCCGGTTGATATAACCGTGGTGATCCGGACCCCAAAGGTTGATTATTTTTTTAAAACCGCGCTTGTATTTATCCCGGTGATAAGCGATATCCGGAGCTAGATAGGTATAAGAACCATCGCTTTTTATGACCACCCTGTCTTTGTCGTCGCCGAACTGGGTAGATTTGAACCAGAGCGCCCCATCTTCTTCGTATAAGAAACCTTTATCTTTTAAAAAAGCCAGGGCCTCGTCTATCTTACCGCTCTCCCTTAAGCTTTTCTGGCTGTACCAACTGTCAAATTTAACCCCAAAATCCTCCAGCTCTTTCTTGATGATCCCTAAGATATGCCCCGCGGCAAAATCACCCGGACTGACGACTTGTGGCCGGCGGCCGGCGACTTCTCTTGCAATATCATAGATATAATCTCCCTGATAGTAATTCTCGGGAAACTCAATTCTTTCTCCGGCCAGTTCCTTCATTCTCAAAACCACGGATTCGCCCAGGATGTTGATCTGGTTGCCCTCGTCATTAAGATAGTATTCGCGATTCACCTTGAACCCGGTAAACGCCATTACATTGGCGAGAATGTCGCCTACCGCTGCCTGGCGGGCATGGGCTACCGAGAGCGCCCCGGTGGGGTTGGCGCTTACAAATTCAATAATGACCGGAGCCGCATGCCCTAAATTTATCCTTAGCGCATCCCGGCCTTTGACGATCAGATCGCTCAGCCGGTCGTAGAAAAATCTGTCCGTAAAATAAAAATTTATAAAACCCGCGCCTTCAAGCTTGATATCTTTTATATAAATATCCAGCTTCTGCGACTTTATCTTTTCCTCTAATATGGGGATAAGCCTGCCGGCTATCTGGGCAGGAGATTTCTTGAGCGTCCTTGCTAGGCGCATGGCGATATTCGTAGACAGCTCTCCGAAACGGTTATCGGTGGGAAAATCCAGATAAACCAGGTCCTTGGGCTCAAGGTCATTATCAAGCTCTTTGAGCGCGCCCTGAATCAACTCTTTTATTGTGGCCTGCAGATCCAGTTCCATGGTATTTTATAACAAATTAACGGGTAGGCGATTTCTTACGGATAGAGATACGGACTTTTTTGGCATCCTGCCAGAGCCGCTCCAGGGAATAATATTCCCGAAGCGGTTTATGAAAAATATGCACAATGACGCTTCTAAAATCAAGCACGATCCAGCCTGATTTATCCTCGGCGGGGATCCGGGAGAGGGGCTTTAAATTTAGCCTGCTTAGGTCTTCCTGCAGGGCCTCGGCAATAGCATTGGTCTGCCGAAGCGATTGAGTGCTCAAGATCACAAAATAATCGCAGAAGGCCGCGAGTTTCCTTAGGTCAAGGATGCGCACGTCCTCGGCTTTCTTAGACTTGGCGATGCCGGCGATACGTAGGGCTAATTTTTTGCTTTCTATTTTTTACCGCCTCTTCTAAAAATGGGGACGGTTCTCTTAAAGTATTTATGTTCTTTTGAGGACCGTCTCCAATTTTTGCCCAAAAATTATTTTTTGCCTAGGATTTTATACATGCCGGTACCGCAATCAGGACATTTGCCTTTTGCTGCCAGGCGGCCATTCTTCATGGTCACTTTCTGCTCATCCTTCATGTCTTTTTTAGCCTTGCATTTCACGCAATAACCTTTTTCTGCCATTTTGCATCCTCCTTTGTTTTACGCTACAATTAAGACAAATTACTGTCATTGCGAGCCCCGAAGCCTGCCTGCCGGCAAGGCAGGGGGCGAAGCAATCTCGCTTATGGGATTGCCCAGCCTGTTCCGAGCGCAGCGAGGAATCCCATCTTTCGCTGGCTGCTGGTTTGCTTCGGCTTCGCCTCGCAACCGCCTACGGCTCCTCGCAATGAGAAGTGTGCCTAATGCACACTTCTCAATTATATCACACCTCAAAATACTGTCAATTATTTCTTGGGGGATGAATGGGTAACGTGCTCCTCTTCGATCTCGCCGACTATCTCTTCAAACAAATCCTCCAGTGTCACCAGCCCCAAAGCCATCTTATGTTCATCCACTACAATGGCCATCTGGATTTTATCTGCCTGGAATTTTTTTAAAAGTTCATTCACGCGCATGGAAGCGGGCGCATAATAGGCCGGATGCAGCAGGTCCTGGAGTAAAAAAAGCCCCTTCTCCTTAAGGATATATAAGAGGTCGTGCGCATAAATAATGCCGATCACCGTATCGGTAGAATCTTTATATACCGGCAGCCGTGCGTGCCCTTCCTCTAAAAAAGTATTGAGCAGCTCTTCCGGGCTGGTATTGATATTGACCGCGACCATCTTATCCCTAGGCACCATGACTTCGGAAAGCCGGGTATCCCCGAATTCAAAGATACGATGCAGCATCTTCCTTTCCTCGTCGCTTAAAACCCCTTCCTCTTTGCCTACTTCGATCATCAACCGCAGCTCTTCTTCGGTAATAAGAGGCGACCTTTTGGAAGGGCCGACGCCGAAGACGCGTAGAAGAAAATTGCTCACGCTGGTAAAGATACGTGTAACCGGATTAAAAAATGTGACCAAAACCTCCATGATCGGGGCGGTGAACAGGGCCACCTTCTCCGGATGCTTGGTAGCCAGGATCTTCGGGGTGATCTCGCAGAGGACCACGATGAATAAGGCCGACACCAGGGCGGAAATAACTACTCCCCAGTTATACCCTAACTTACGCACAAGAATACCGGTGAGAATGCTGGACATAGCTATATTGATAAAATTATTCCCCACAAGGATGGTAGCAATAAATTTATCCAGCCTGGTCACCAGGTTCTGCACGTGGTTGGCGCGCCTTACTCCTTTGGCGACCATATGCTTGAGCCTGATCTTGCTTAAGGCGATGATGGATGTCTCCGCGGCAGAAAGGAAAAAAGAAATAGTCGCGAAAACCAATAAGAATATCGAGATAGCTAACATGGCTAAAGGCTCTTTATGATCTTTAGTATCGGCCCTTCCTGTTCTTTAAGCGGGCCGATCAGGGCAACGTTCAATTTCTCTTTTTTGAAAATATCCCCGGCTACAATTTTGAGGTCCTGGCGCGTTGACTTACGCACCCCTTTTATGATCTCATTCAAGGTATATACCTTATCCAGCGCGGCGGTTGATTCCCCGATCCAAAGCATCTGATCCAGGGTATCCTCCATCATAAGCTCAAGCTGCCCCAGGTAAAATTCCCTGGCCCGCTTGAACTCATCGGGAGTCACAAGCGTAGACCTGGTTTTATACAGCTCTTTTAAGATGAGGGCAAGCGCATCCCCGCATTTTTGGTTATCCATCCCCGCGTGCACCATAAAGGCTCCGGTATCGGCAAAACGCCTGACCTGCGAGCCGATCTCATAAGCCAACCCCCTCTTCTCCCTTACCTCATTAAAAAGGCGGCTGGACATATTCCCGCCCAGTATTATATTTAATAACCCCAGGGCGTAACGCATAGGGTGATCCCGGCTAAACCCATGAAAACCCAGGGCCAGGTGAGACTGCTCGGTATCTTTGGCGAGGATCTTAAGCTGCGGTTTATCTTGTTGTTCATTGACCTCAAGAAAGGAATTTAGATTCTTATCCTTCAGATGGGAAAACCTGGCCTTGACCTTCTTTATCAGCCAATCATGACTTACGATCCCGCTTGCGCTGACCACAATGTTACGGGGGGTATAGTGTTTCTTCTGATAAACAGCAACATCGTCCCTGCCCAATCTTCCCACCGACCCCTCGCTGCCAATGATAGGCTCACCCAGGGGATGCCCGGGCCAGAGTAATCCATCCAGCAAGTCCTGTACGTGGCTCTGCGGCTGGTCCTTATACATCTTTATTTCCTCAAGGATCACGGTCTTTTCCTTGGTAAATTCTGCCTCATCAATGGCGGGATTGATAACCATGTCCGATAAGATATCCAGCGCCACTTCAAGATGCCTGGCGGGTAGTTTCACCAGATAACAGGTGAATTCCTCTGAGGTAAAACCATTCAAAGAGCCGCCTACCCCTTCGATATATTCCTTGATCTGGTTACAGGAATAATGCCTGGTGCCTTTAAAAAGCATATGCTCCAGGTAATGGCTGATACCTTTATTTGAAGCATTTTCATATCTGCCGCCGGTCTTTATCCATATCCCTAAAGCCGCGGACTGCATACCGGGCATGCGATGGGTAATAATGCTTACGCCGTTATCTAATCTTGTTTTTTTATACATTCTTATCCACTATGTCATTGCGAGCCCGAAGGGCGAAGCAATCACGTTTTTGAGATTGCGCAGCCTGTTCCGAGCCTGTTATAGAGATTGCTTCGGCACCTGCGGTGCCTCGCAATGACTGGCGAGGAATCTCTTTGGCTCCTCGCAATGACGACTGTTTAAAAGACCTTTCTTAATCCTTGGACAAAGCTACTAACTTTTTTTATTAAATTAGGCTTCCCGATATTCTCTTTGATCTTTTTTACGATGGCGCTGCCCACGATCACTCCGTCGGCAAAAGCCCGGACCTGTTTTACCTGGGCCGGGGTGGAGACGCCAAAACCTACGCACACGGGGGCTCTCGCATACCTTTTAACGCCCTTTATGCTCTCCTTTAGATCCCGCGACAGATCTTTGCGCGCGCCTGTAACACCGGTCAGCGAAACATAGTAGATAAAACCGTGGGCTCTATTTGCGATGTGTTTTATGCGTTCCGGGCTGCTGGTCGGCGAAAGAAAAGAGATCACATCTAAACCCGTCTTACGCGCGCGCCTGATAAGACCAGCGCCTTCTTCAGGAGGAAGATCCGGTATAATTACGCCGTCAACTCCGCATTCCCCGGCCTTAGCGACAAATCTTGCCTCGCCCAGACAAAATATGGGATTATAGTAAGTCATCAGGCATATCGGCAGCCTTACATCCCGGCGCACCTTTTTTACCAGATTCAGGATATCTATAAGGTGGGTTTTATTCTTGAGCGCCGCTTGAGAAGCCTCCTGGATAACCGGGCCGTCAGCCATAGGGTCGGTGAAAGGAACCCCCAGCTCAACAATATCCACTCCTATGGCATCAAATTCCCTGATCAGCCCTTCGGTTATCCTAAGATCCGGATAACCGGCAGTAATGAAGGCAATAAAGGCCTTTCTGCCGCTCTTTTTTAATTCTCTAAATTTATGCTCTATTCTCGTCATCAATATTGCTAGCGTAGAGCGTATAGCGTGGAGCGTAGATAAAAGATTTCCTATACGCTAAACGCTATACGCTAACCGCTAAAACTTATAATTTTAACTCTCGAGTCACAATCCCCATATCCTTGTCCCCTCTTCCGGAAAGACAGACTATCACCACCGCGTCTTTTTTCAGGATGCGGCGCGCCTGTTTCAAATAGGCAACCGCGTGCGCTGATTCCAGGGCGGGGATAATACCCTCTCTCTGCGAAAGAAGTTTAAAACCTTCCAAGGCCTGGGTATCGTTTATGGCCACGTATTTTGCCCGGCCTATTTTTTTGTAATAGGCGTGTTCCGGCCCAACGCCGGGATAATCCAGGCCTGCGGAAACCGAATGCGTGGTCTCAACCTGGCCGTATTTATCCTGTAAAAGATTCGATTTTGAACCGTGCAAGACCCCAACTTTGCCGGTTACCAGGGTTGCCGCGTGTTTGCCCGGACTTAATCCCAGGCCGCCGGCTTCCACTCCGATAAATTTGACTTTCTTATCGTTAAAGAAGGGATAAAATAATCCCATAGCGTTGCTTCCTCCGCCTACACAGGCTAAAAGAGCCTCCGGAAGCCTTCCCTCTTTCTCTAATATCTGTTTTTTGGCCTCGCGGCCGATCACCGCCTGAAAATCACGCACCATTGCCGGGTATGGATGCGGACCGGCAACACTGCCGATAATGTAATGGGTGCTGCGCACATTAGTCACCCAATCCCTTAACGCCTCGGTAAGCGCGTCTTTTAAAGTCCTGGAACCGCTTGAGACCGGCACTACCTCTGACCCCAGCAGCTTCATGCGATAAACATTCAGGCTCTGGCGGGCCATATCTTCTTCGCCCATATAGACCGCGCACTCAAGCCCAAAGAGCGCTGCCACGGTTGCCGTGGCTACGCCGTGCTGGCCTGCCCCGGTTTCCGCGATCACCCGCGGCTTCTTCATCCTTAAGGTCAATAATGCCTGCCCGAGGGTATTATTTATCTTGTGCGCGCCGGTATGCAAAAGGTCTTCTCTTTTTAAATATATTTTTAACCCCAGGTCCTTGCTCAGGTTCTCGGCAAAATATAAAGGCGTGGGCCTGCCGGCATATTCGCGCAGGTAATAATCCAATTCCTGGCGGAATTTCTTATCGCGCCGGGATTTATTATATACCTTCTCCAGCTCATCCAGCGCCGAGATCAGCGTCTCCGGCACAAACTTTCCGCCAAACTCCCCAAAATGCCCTCTTTTATCCGGCAACATAACTTTCTCCAATATTCAAGTGATATGGACTTTCTATTTAGTTCTCAGTGTTAAAATTTTTGTATTTAAGCTGCTCCTGGCAATTTTCCTCGCTCAAGGTCGCTTTTCCCCCTCAATAAGCTTTTATCCAGGGGGATGCCAGAGGTCTTTCGCATTTTCGGCGGCTTCGCAACTCGCCCGTCGGCGCTCTCGCGCCAGGACGGGCTCAAACATGCTCGCCGTCCAAATACTTCCGTGTTTGGATTCCCTCAAATGCTCAAGCTCCTCTGGCTAAAAGCTCCATTCGCTCGTAAAACTGCCAGTAGCATCTTAAAGCAACAAGCTTTGAGGCTTTTCGTTTGCTCGGGATATTGTGAGCGCACAATTAGAATTTTTTCGGCAAAAGTGCACAAGGTCTTACGGCGAGCGTCAGCGAGTTACCTACGCTCAAAGGCGTAAGAAGCGAGCTGACGCGAGCCGTAAGCCGTAGTGCACGGCGAAAAAATTCGTGCGCGAACAATGTCCCGACGCGAACGAAAAGCGAGCGGTGATGCGAAAGATACTTCTCAACACACGCAAGATACCTTTAGTGCTGCTTAATCAATGAGCGATAACTACTATACATTCAATTACTACTTGCCTTTAGCTGCTTGAATAAATCTCCTGACCTTGGCTGAATCTTTTTTGCCGGGTGAGCGCTCAATGCAACTGCAGGCATCCACCCAGTCCGGCTGCGCAGCCGCGATCGCCCTGCGCACATTACGCGCATTCAAGCCGCCGGAGAGAAAGATCGGCTGCCTCATATCCGCCAGGTGCCTCAAAAGCTCCCAGTTGAAGTTTTTCCCGGTACCTCCCCCCGGGCTGGACTTGCTAAAGGCATCAAATAGATAAGCAAAAGTCTTATATTCCCTGATACCCTCTAGATCTAATCTATCCTTGACCCTGAAGGCCTTGATTATCTTGAGGCCCTTGAATTTACGGCAAAACCCGGGAGACTCCCGGCCATGAAATTGCAGTATATCCAGTTTACATAATTTTGCAATGCTTTTTATGGTTTTTTCCTGCTCATCCACAAACACGCCTATCTTAACAACACTCTTAGGCAAATTACTGATTATCTCTAAAGCGGCCTGAGGCCTGATATAACGGGGGCTTTTTTTGCAAAAATTGAATCCCAGCGCGTCGCAGCCTGCATCCACCGCTGCCAGAGCATCTCTTAAATTCGTTATCCCGCAAATTTTTACTTTAATCATCTTTAAGACGTTTAAACATCGTCATTGCGAGGGCTTTAGCCCGAAGCAATCTCGCTTTTGGGATTGCTTCGTCGGCTATGGCCTCCTCGCAATGACGGAAATTGATCGATTATTCCATCACCATCCCATTAATTCCTGCACTTTTTTACCGATATCCGGGGACTGCATAAAGGCCTCGCCTATCAGTACCGCGCTGACCCCTAAGATCTTAAGGAATAATACATCCTGCGCGGTCTTGATCCCGCTCTCCACTATCACCGCTTTATCCTTGGGAACCAGGATAAAAAGCTCCTCGGTAGTTTTTGCGTCCACTTCCAGCGTATGCAGGTTGCGGTTATTTATACCTATTACCGGCACCTCTAAATTCAATACCTTCTTTAGTTCTTTCTCGGTATGCACTTCCACTATGTAATCCAGGCCCAGGCTGTCCGCCAGGCCCATAAACTCGTTAAGCTGGTCCCTGGTAAGCAGGTCCGCGATCAATAATATTGCGTCCGCGCCAAACCAACGCGACTCATAAATCTGATATGCCTCCAGGATAAAATCTTTGCGCAAAACCGGAACAGTGGTGACATTTTTCACTTCATTTAAATAAGTAATATTCCCCTGAAAATGATCTTCCTCGGTAAGCACGGAGATCGCCTGCACCCCCGCATCCTGATAAACCTTAGCGATTGCCGCGGGAGCAAAATCTTCCCGGATAACGCCTTTTGAAGGCGAGGCCTTTTTTATCTCCGCAATAAGCGAGATCGTCCGGGGCTTGACAATCGCCTCCCGGAAAGGCCTGGTTTCCGGCAGGCCCAACACCTTTATTTTGAGCTCTTCTTCAGGAAAAGCCTGCCTGGCCAAAAGTATCTTCTCTTTCTTCCTGGCTACAATTTCCTTTAAAGCGTCTTTTGCCATTATTGCGAATATCCTTTTAATAATTCCAATTTTTTCATGGCGCTTCCCGAATCAATAGACTGACGGGCAAGCATAATGCCGTTTATAATTGAATTAGCCTTATCTGCCGCGTAGATAGCGCATCCCGCGTTTAATAAAACTATATCGCGATGGGGGCCGCCTTTACCGCTTAAGACTTCCTTAATAATATCCGCGTTCTGCGCGGCATTCCCCCCCAAAAAATCATTCAGCGCTGCCCTTTTAAAACCAAAATTTTCGGGAGCGATATCGTATTCCGTAAAATTTCCCGCCTTGACTTCCGAGATAAATGTCGTGGCGGTAGTAGTCACCTCATCCAGGCCGTCTTTGCCATGCACCACCAGGACATGGCGCGTGCCCAGATTATGCAACACCCTGGCCAAGACAGTAGCCCATTGCGCGCTATAAACGCCGATCAGCTGGTTTGTCGCCCTTGCCGGATTGATCAAAGGGCCCAGCATATTGAACATGGTCCTTTTGCCGATCTTCTTTCTTGCCGGCATTACGTGCCTCATGGCCGGATGCAGGTTCGGGGCAAAGAGGAAGGCAATGCCGATCTCCTCAAGACACCTTTTAATCTTGTGCTTATCCATATTAATATCTACGCCCAATGCCTCCAAGACGTCGGCGCTGCCGCACTTACTTGAAACCGAACGATTGCCGTGCTTAGCCACCGTGACCCCGGCGCCGCTGGCCACAAAGGCAGCAGCCGTAGAGATATTAAAAGTTCCTTTCTTGTCCCCTCCCGTACCGCAGGTATCCAGGATATTCGGCCTATCCACCACAATGGCATCCACGTATTTAAGCATTACCTCGACCGCCGCGGTCAACTCCTCTACAGTCTCCCCTTTTTCGTTAAGGGCTGTCAAAAACATCACTATATCGGCGGTATCCGTGGCTCCGGTCAGGATCTCCTGCATTACCTGCTGCATTTCTCCGGCAGTCAGGTCTTTTTTTTGGGCTAAAGTTTTAAGTATATCCTTAATCATTGTTTCAAGAAATTGGTTAACAAGTCTTTTCCTACCCGGGTCAGAATGGACTCGGGATGAAACTGTACTCCCCACAGAGGAAACTTCTTGTGTCTGAGCCCCATGATCTCCTTATCCTTAGTCCAGGCGGTGATCTGGAGGCACTCCGGCAAGCTCTTCCTCTCTACAACCAGGGAGTGGTAACGGGTCGCCTCAAAAGGATTAGGCAGCCCTTTGAATATATCGCTTCGATTATGGTATATCAAAGAAGTCTTGCCGTGCATAAGATATTTGGAGCCGACGATCTTAGCGCCATAACTGTAACCTATGGCCTGGTGGCCGAGGCACACCCCTAAAATAGGGATTTTACCTGCGAATTCCCGGATCACCCCGCAGGAGATACCCGCATCCTCGGGCCTCCCCGGCCCGGGCGAGATCACGATCTTTGCCGGCCTTAATTTTTTAATCCCGCTGAGCGTGATCTTATCGTTCCTGAATACCTTTGTATTCGCGCCTAACTCACCCAGATATTGTACGAGATTATAGGTAAAGGAATCGTAATTATCAATCATTAGTATCATTTTAACCACCCTCTGGCATCTTGTCGATAGTCTAAACCAACGACCAACGACTAACGACAAATTTACTCTTTCTCCCTTAAAATTTTAGCCCCCAAGGCTTCTAACTTCTTTTCTAGATTCTCATACCCGCGCTCTAAATGGTAGATTCTCGAAACCGAAGTTTTACCGCGGGCTACCAGCCCTGCCAGGACCAGGCTTGCCGAGGCGCGTAGGTCCGAGGCCATAACCGGAGCACCGGAAAGAAATTCTACCCCTTGCACGATCGCATGCGGCCCTTCCCGTTGCACGTGCGCGCCCATACGGTTTAACTCCGCGACATGCATGAACCTGTCCGGATAAATCTTCTCGGTGATAACGCTAATCCCGGGAGTAACAGCCATCAGACTCATCATCTGGGCCTGCATATCGGTAGGGAATCCCGGGTAAGGTAAGGTGGTAATATTTATAGGCTTAAGCTGTTTTTTATAGCAGATACGGATTGAGCCGTCAACTTTATGGATATATGCCCCGGCCTCTTCCAACTTATCAATTATAGCGCCCAGGTGTTTATAAGAAGCGTTTTTGAGCGTAATATCGCCTTTGGTGATCAAAGCGGCTATGATAAGCGTGCCTGCCTCGATCCTATCGGGGATTATCCTGTGTTCTGCGCCGTGCAGCTTGTTTACTCCTTCAATCTCTATCGTGGGAGTCCCATGGCCCTTTATCTTGGCCCCCATCTTGATCAAAAACTCTGCCAGGTCCGCAACCTCCGGCTCGCAGGCTGCGGCCTCGATCACGGTCTTTCCCGGACATAACACAGCAGCCATCATTACATTATCTGTGGCTAAAACCGAAGAGCCATATTCTCCGCCCAGATAGATATAGTTTCCTTTAAGTTTAGGGGCCGAAGCCACCACATAGCCGCCTTCTATATTTATCTCGGTGCCTAAGGCCTTCAGTCCTTTTAAGTGCAGGTCTACCGGCCTGATCCCGATAATGCATCCGCCGGGCAGAGAAACCTTGGCCTTCCTGAATCTTCCGATGAGGGGCCCTAAAACACAAAAAGAAGCGCGCATAGTCGAAACCAATTTATAATCCGCGGTGAAATTAGTGTTTTTCCCCTGCGTGGCGGTAATAACCCCTTTATCAAAATCAACGCTCTTGCCGAGTGCGCGCAATATCTTGACCATAGTATTGGTATCGCGGAGATTCGGCACGCTTTTTATAATGCAGGCATCTTCGGTCAAAAGTGTCGCCGCTATAATAGGCAGCACGGCATTCTTGGAACCGGAAACCGTTATCTCCCCCCTTAATCTTATCCCGCCCTCAATGACTATTTTATCCATTTGTCCCCCAAGGACACACCTTGCCCAATCGGATGGGCAAGTGTCCGCTTTCTGCGTTAACACCCGCGCAAATCTTCACCACGAGGTGAACACTGGCCCAATACCTATCTGGGCCAGGTACTATTAGCGCGGGGTGACTATCCCTTTTTCGTGACTATTACTCTGTCTATACCGCTATAATCCTTCACCACCTCAAGTACCTTTAATCTTCCTGACCCCTGACAGATCTTTTCAATCGCCTCGCGCTGGTTATATCCCATCTCCATAACCAATAAGCCTCCTTCTTCCAGATGCCGCGGCGCCGTCTTAGTTATACGTCGATAAAAATCAAGGCCGTCACTGCCTCCGTCCAGGGCGACGCGCGGCTCCTGCCGCACCTCCGGCTGCAACCCCTCTATTTCTGCTGAACGGATGTAGGGAGGATTGGAAACAATTAAATCATATATTCTCGACTCGCCAACAAATTTATTCTTCGAGCCATGTCGAGAAGATAAATTTGTTGGCTCGCTCAAATAAGATGTTTCGAGTTCTGCAAACTCGGTACTGAATAAATCCCTTTGCCTAAAATTTATTTCCACGTTATGAAACCTGGCATTTTCTTGAGCGACCTTCAAAGCCCCTTGAGATATATCAACCGCGTCTATTTTAGCAAAAGGCAATTCTTTCGCTAATGAAATCGCAATACAGCCTGATCCTGTCCCCAGATCCAGAATTCTTAAATCTAACGACCAACGACCAACGACCAACGACTGCCTTAGGGCTGTCTCTACCAGAATTTCCGTCTCCGGCCGGGGCACCAGGACGTCTGGTGAAATGTTGAACTCCAAACCGAAAAAATCCGCCTTGCCCAGGATATAAGCCAGGGGCTCCCCTTTTATCCTTCTTTTTAAGACCGAGGATATCGCACCCGCAACAGCTTTATCCAAGCGGACATTCCTGCTAAGATAAAGCGATGGCCTGTCGCTTTGCAGTATCCGGCTCAACACCAACTCTGCTTCGTTCACCCCCGCACCTTCTCTTTATTCTTCAATCCCCACACCTTCTTATTAAATATATAAATTTGAATTCGAAGAAGGTGCGGGGGTTCATCCTTTTGCCTGTTTTTCTTCGGCCGCCTTCAACAAGGCATTCGATAACTCTTCCAGGTCGCCGTCTAAGACCGCCTCCAGTTGATGCACGGTGAAATTTATACGGTGGTCGGTAATGCGGCGGTCCGGGAAATTGTAAGTGCGGATCTTCTCGCTCCTGTCGCCGGTGCCGATCTGCGACTTGCGCTCCCGGGTCAACTTCTTAGACTCTTCTTCTTTCTTCACGGCCAGGATACGCGCCCTTAAGATACGCATGGCCTTATTCTTATTTTTTATCTGTGACCTCTCATCCTGGCAGGCGACTACGGTCCCTGTCGGGATATGCGTAATCCTTACCGCGGAATCGGTCTTCTGCATATGTTGCCCGCCCGGGCCCGAGGAACGATAGGTATCGATCCTTAGATCCTTGGGCTCGATCACCAGATCTACCTCTTGGGCCTCCGCTAATATTGCTACAGTAGCAGTAGAAGTATGGATCCTGCCCTGGGCTTCGGTAGAAGGCACGCGCTGCACTCGGTGCACCCCGCTTTCAAATTTAAGGCGCTTGTAAGCCTCTTTACCGCTAAGGCTGAAGATTACTTCCTTAAAACCCCCCAGCTCCGTAGGGCTGGAAGAAAGCAGCTCTGTTTTCCAACCCTTATTGGCCGCGTACTGGGTGTACATACGATAAAGAACAGAGGCGAATAACGCCGCCTCTTCGCCCCCCGTGCCCTGGCGGATCTCCATGATCACGTCCTTATTCAAATCCTTGTCTTCTCCGGCCAAGAGTTTCTTCAACCTGGCTTCCAATTGGACTTTCTTCTCTTTTAAATCCACGAGCTCCTGCCTGACCATATCCAGGAATTCCTTATCGTGCTTTTCGTTAACCACTTTTTCCAGACCCTGAAGCTCATTATCCGTTTTCTTAAAATCACGAAATAAAAATACCGCCCCTTGCAAGTCCGAGAGCTCTTTGGCGTATTTATTATACTGCTCTTTATTAGAGACCACTTCCGGGGCCCCCAAGAGACTTTCAAGCTCAAGGTATCTTTTTTCGAATCTTTCCAGCCGGTCAAACATCTTTAAGCGCTTTTCTTGGCGTATTTCTTCATAAACTTATCCACCCTTCCGGCAGAGTCAACGAATTTCTGCTTGCCCGTAAAAAAGGGATGGCATTTCGAGCAAACCTCGACCCTGATATTGGGCTTGGTGGAACGGGTATGAATGGTATTACCGCAGGCGCACACGATCACGCAATCCTGATACTTGGGGTGGATCTTGTCTTTCATTTTAATGCCTCCTATTGGTTCATGCTGTTTAAGAACTCTTCATTATTCTTGGTCTTGGCCAGCTTTTCGATCAATAGCTCCATTGCCTCCACGTTGTTCAATTCATTCAAAACCTTACGCAGTATCCAGGCCTTCTGCAGTATCTCCTGCTTTAAAAGCAATTCCTCATGGCGCGTGTTGGAGCGTTTGATATCGATCGCGGGATATATCCGGCGCTGGAACAGATTCCTGTCCAGTTGTAATTCCATATTACCGGTACCCTTGAATTCTTCGAAAATGACCTCATCCATCCTGCTGCCCGTATCAACCAGGGCTGTAGCAATAATAGTAAGGCTGCCGCCGTCTTCCACCGCGCGCGCCGCTCCGAAAAATCTCTTGGGTTTCTGCAGGGCATTGGAATCTACGCCTCCCGACAACACCTTGCCGCTGTGCGGCACTACCGAATTATACGCTCGCGCAAGACGCGTGATACTATCCAGCAATATAACCACATCGCGCTTATGCTCTACGAGACGCTTTGCCTTTTCCAGGACGATCTCAGCTACCTGGACGTGTCTCTCCGGAGGCTCGTCAAAAGTAGACGAGATAACCTCTCCCTTGACGTTATGCTGCATATCCGTGACTTCCTCGGGCCGCTCATCGATCAAGAGCACGATCAGTATCACGTCCGGGTGATTGGTAGTAATGGAGTTGGCGATCTTCTGCAAAAGCACGGTCTTGCCGCTGTAAGGCTGGGCTACGATCAGGCCGCGCTGCCCCTTTCCTATAGGGGCCAGTAAATCCATAATTCTCATGGATATCTCGTCGGGTTTGGTCTCCAGGATAAAATGTTCGTGAGGATAGATAGGGGTCAGATTATCAAAAAGGACTTTCTCTTTTACCTCTTCGGGGTTCTCAAAATTAACCGCCTCGACCTTTAGCAGCGCGAAGTATTTCTCGCCTTCTTTGGGAGGACGGATCTGTCCGCTCACCGTATCCCCTGTCCGTAGATCGAACTTGCGGATCTGCGAAGGCGAGATATAGATGTCGTCCGGGCAAGGGAGATAATTGTAATTGGGCGAACGCAAGAATCCAAAGCCTTCGGGTAAGATCTCTAATACTCCTTCGCCGAACATAAGGCCTTCTTTTTCCGCCTGCGCCTGAAGCAGTTTGAAGATCAGGTCCTGTTTTTTCAGGCCGCTTAGCCCGTTTACGTTCAATTCCTTAGCGAGCTTATTCAGCTCCGAAATCTTCATCTCTTTTAAATTTCCGATATCCAGTTTTTCCACAACTACCTCCTTGCACAGAAAGTGCACACCCGCGCAAATCCTATCTGCGCGGGGTGCTAATTATCGTCTTCCAGATCCTCTCTACCTGCTCCTTAGTTCGAGCGACAGTCCCGTTATTATCTATGATAAAATCCGCCAGGCGGACCTTGCGCGATAAAGGCATCTGCGCCTTTATCCTGTTTTCAATATCTTCTTTTTTCAAACCTGATCTGCCTATAATGCGTTTAAGCTGCTCTTTCCTGCTGATCGTGACAACGATAACCTTATCTACCCAAGGTACCAGGCCTGCCTCGATCAAAAGCGGGGCATCTATGACTATGACCTTACGGCAGGACTTTTTAGCCGTTTTCTTTACGCTCCGGACCACCTCCGGATGGATAATGCTATTAAGCCGGTTGAGCGATCTTGAGTCGGTAAATACCAACCCCGCCAGTTTTTTCCTATCGATGCGCCTGCGGCTGCCTACGATCGAACCGCCAAAGATAGCCACAATTTTTTTATAGCAAGGGCTGCCGGGCGTAAGTAGGCTGCGCGCGATTTTATCCGCGTCTATTATCTCGGCACCATGGGACATAAAGAATCTCGCCGCCATGGATTTTCCGCTTCCGAAACTACCGGTAAGGCCAATAATCAGCTTCTTATTTCTGGCGAGCTGCTTTTTCATACAACTGGACATATTTCTTGGCGGATTCCTCCCAGGAAAAATTGTACTGCATGGCCCTCTGCATCAACTGCTGCCATTTCTTCTCGGCGCTGAATTCTTTGACCGCGCTCTTTATGGTCTTTAATAACTCCTCCGCGCTGTATTTATCAAAGACAAAACCGTTAGCCTTGGTTACGGTATCCGCCAGACCCCCCGTCTTAAACACTAAAGGTATCGTGCCGTAACTTAAAGAGATAAGCTGTCCCAATCCGCAAGGTTCATATTTTGAAGGCATCAAGAATATGTCGGAACCCGCGTAGATCTTGTGGGCAAGGGAATCGTCAAATTTCAGGTTCAAAGACACTACTTCAGGATATTGCTTGGTAATATCATCGAGAAGCACGTGGTATTTCTGGTCTCCTGTACCTAAAATCACCAGCTGCAACTTTAGCTTGCAGATATCCTGGATAGCCCCTGCCAGTATATCAAACCCCTTTTGCTCCGCCAGCCTTGACACAATGCCGAATAGCGGAATCTCGTTTTTTACAGGCAGTTTGCAGATCTTCTGTAAATCGGCCTTATCCCTGGCCTTCTCATTTAGATTCTTCACCGAATAATTCTTGGCGATGTAAGAATCCGATTCCGGATTCCAGATGGAATAATCCAGGCCGTTTATGATGCCGAATAAAGAATCCTTGCGCCTGGACAAGATGCCTTCCATCCCAAAACCGAATTCTTTGGTCTGAATCTCCTTGCTATAAGCATTGCTGACGGTGTTGATCAGGTCGCAAAAAACGATCCCGCCTTTTAAGATATTTATCTTATCGAAGAATTCCATATACTCCATGTTAAAAAGGTCCCAGCTCAATCCGAGCTTGGAAAATTCATCCCTGGGGAATAACCCCTGATAGCCGATGTTGTGTATGGTAAAAAGCGTCCTTACCCCTTTGTAAAAACTATCCTTAACAAAAAGGTTTTTTAGGTATACCGGCACGAGCCCCGACTGCCAATCATGGCAATGGATAATTTGCGGTTTAAAATTTATCTCTTTCAGTAACCCAAGGGACCTTTTGCAATAATACGAGAACCGGTCCAGGTTATCCTTATAGTCACCCGCCTTATCTCCGTAAAGATTGTCGCGCGCAAAATACTCGTCGCGCTCAATAAAATAAACTTTTATGTTCTTCCCTATCACAGTATACGAAACATCCTGTTTTACCCGCTCGAGCTTGAACTTCGTATCCTGGATCGATTTATAGCGTGGTAAAATCACGATAACTTCGTGTTTTAATTCTTCCAACGCCTGCGGCAGGGCCCCTACCACATCCGCCAGTCCTCCGGTCTTTGCAAAAGGCACCATCTCGCTTGCGCAAAACGCTATCTTCATTTTATTTCCTCCATTTCCAACCAGTTCTTCCCCTTTTTTATACTGACCTTTATCGGAACCGCTAATGTGAAACAATTCTCCATCCTGCTCCTTACCAGCGCCAGCAAATCTCCCAGCTCTTTCGCAGGCACGTCAAAAACCAGCTCATCATGTATCTGAATGATCATCCGGGAATCAAGCGTTTGTTTTAAAATGTCCTGATGGATATTGACCATTGCCAGTTTTATCAAATCGCTCGCCGAACCCTGTATGGGGGTATTCACTGCCTGGCGCTGGGCAAACTCCCTGATGTTTTGATTTTTATTGCCGATCTCGGGGATATACCTGCGCCTGCCCAGTATAGTAGTTACAAACCCATCGCGTTTAGCCCGCTCGATCTGTTCGTCAATATAGCGCTTAACACGCGGATAGGTGGAAAAATACGCTTCAATAAAGGCCTGCGCCGCATCAACCGAAACCCCAAGGTCCCTGGCTAATCCATATGGACTAAGCCCGTAGACTATCCCGAAATTCACCCTCTTCGCCGACTCCCGCATATTATCGTCAACATCATCTTCTTTGACCCCATAAATTAAGCCTGCGGTGCGGCGGTGGATATCTTTATCTGACTTAAACGCCGCAATAAGCTCTTCGTCTCCGGATAAATGCGCCAGGAT
Source organism: Candidatus Omnitrophota bacterium (assembly GCA_026387405.1). GTDB lineage: Bacteria > Omnitrophota > Gorgyraeia > Gygaellales > Profunditerraquicolaceae > JAPLLP01. The sequence goes on along the minus strand of JAPLLV010000061.1, from coordinate 12,402 downwards.
ACGCAGCTCGATCTGAGAATAATCACAGGAGACAATAAAACTGTTCTCGCTGAAGGCGATTATCGCCTGGCGGATCTTTGCGCCGATTTCTGTCTTTATGGGTATATTCTGTAAATTCGGGGCGCTGGAGGAAAGCCTGCCGGTTTCGGTGCCGGTCTGATTAAAACTAGCGTGGATCCTCCCCGTCTTGGCATCAACCATTTCCGGAAGCGTATCTATATAGGTATTTTTGAGCTTGGTCAACTGGCGGTATTCAAGAAGTAATGCCGGCAGTTTGTGCTCCTTAGCTAAATTCTTTAACACCTCTTCATCGGTAGAAGGGCCGGTCTTGGTTCTTTTGGAAACCGGAAGCTTCAACTTCTCAAAAAGGATCTCCCTGAGCTGTTTTGGCGAGTTGATGTTAAATTGGCTGCCGCTTAAATCATAGATCTGTTCTATCAATTTTATCAATCTCTTTTCTAAATCGCGCGCCAGGTCTTTTAGAAAGTTGGCGTCGATCTTAATCCCCGTCATTTGCATCCGGGCCAGGACCTCAACCAAAGGCATTTCTACATCCCGAAAAAGCCTATATAGATCCTTGTCGCGCAACTGACCTTCCAATACGGGCCTTGCCTTTAAAACCAGATCTAAACCCTTTTGACTCGAGACCGTACCGAGCTGTTGGCTAAGATAATCCCAGGCCAGATCATTCAAGGTATATCCGGTCCTGGTCGGGTTCAAAAGGTAAGCGGCGATCATAACGTCAAAATATAAACCTTCCAGCTCAATACCTTCTTGGGCTAGCGTAAGCTTTATCTTCTTAAGATCAAAACCGATCTTTTTTATTGCGGGATCCCTGAGCGCGCTTCTGGCAGACCCCCCGATATCTTCTATTGCAAAAGCCTTCCCCGCACAGGCGCATACCAGATCGTGCGCGCTGCTGGCGTTAATATATAACTCTTCGCTGTTACCCAGGATATTCTTTAGCTCCCCGCCTTGCAACAAAGGCGCGTCCTGGCAGGCGGCCCCTGCTTCAGGCTGCTCCGGAAGATCATCAATGAGGCGTTTAAATTCCAGGTGTTTGAAGAGGCGGAACAACTCCTTGTAATCCGGTTCCTTGCTGCGCAGCCCTTCCGGATCAAAGTCAAGGTCGATATTTTTATCAAGGATGGCCAATTCTTTGCTTAAATGCATGCTCTCGATACCTGCCTCCAGGGTGCTTCTTAATTTATCCTGCTTGACCTGCCCGATATTGCGGATCAATTCCTCTACGCTGCCAAACTGTTTTAATAATTTTTCTGCGGTTTTTTCGCCCACACCGCGCACGCCGGGGATATTATCCGCGGAATCCCCCATGAGCCCGATAATGTCGGGAACGCGTTCCGGGCCGACCCCGAAACGCTCGACTACTTTCTGATAATCATAAGTCGTGCCCCCTGCTTCATAAGGGCTGAAGACCACGGTCTTATCGTCCACCAGCTGCAGGATATCCTTATCGGAACTGACAATGGTCACGCTTATCCCGTGTTCCCTGGCCTTGCGGCTTAAAGTCGCGATAATATCGTCCGCCTCGAAACCTTCTCTTTCAAAGAGGCTTATCCGGTAGGCAGCGATTATCTCCTTTATGAGGGGGATCTGGCTTTTTAACCCGTCCGGCATGGGAGAACGTTGTATCTTATAGTCCGCGAATCTCTTCTGCCTGAAAGTGTCGCGCGACAGGTCAAAACACACCGCCAGGTATTCAGGATGGTGATCTTTTAGGATCTTATTCAATATCGTGGTAAAACCGTATATGGCGTTGGTGGGCTGGCCAAAGGAAGTTGCCAGATTTCCCAAAGCGTAAAATGCCCGATAACAAAATGCCGTCGCATCGATTAGATATAGACGCTTGCTCTCCATTAACGATATAACATGGGATTATGGAATTTAAGGTAGGACCAAAAAAACCTTAGCGGTTCACCCTTCACCTGCGCGCAGGCAAAGGACTTACACTATTTCGATAATAAGCGCGTTTGCAGCTTTTCTACAAACTCATCGATCTCCTTGTTCTCGGGGTCCAGAAGCAGTGCATCCACCGCGTATTTCAAGGCTGTCACGTAATCGCTTTTCTTAAAATAAGTCTTTGCCTTATCAAAATAATCCCTGGCCAGGGCGTGGTCGTCATAACGCATGATGGACTTCTTGATCGCCACGTATTTGGTAAGATCAATGATATTCTCTTCTGAAGGGCCGGGGTTGTTATCCTTTAAGACCAGTCGCAGGTCCTCTAAACGGCGCCTGGCCTTCTGGGTCCAGATATCATCGGGATCCCCCATCTGGGCACGTTTCTTCCAATAATATGCCGCGTTTTTCAAATCGCGCTTGGCCTCATACAGCGAAGCAAGATTCGAATAAGGGCTTAAATATCCGGGGTCGATCCTTGTGCTCTTCAGGTAACTCTCTTCCGCACGGTCAAGCAGCCCGTTAGCCTCATAAACTACGCCCAGGTCATTATATACAACGGCATAAAAAGGGTCCAACTGTACGGCCTTCAAGTACAAACCCATTGCCTCAAGATTATTCCCCGCCCGCTGCTGCTGGAGTCCCTCATTGCGGTAAACCCTTGCCTGGGTCTGCAAAGTCGTTAATTTCTCTTTATCACTTCGAGATTTTTCGTTCTCAAGATTGGCGGATGCATAAAGGTCAGGATACTTTTCTATATCGAATGCTTCCCGGGATTGCGCGAGATTTTTATCGTTGACTGTTGTATCGGAGTTTTCTCCGGCAAAAACCAAAGGTAAGCAACCAAAAGCTATAAATACGAAGGTAAGAACACTTATGGTTTTCTTTAAAGAGGAAGGACCCATGTATTGATATTATTATACGGTTTCTTGGCTTGCGGTCAAGTAAAAAAACTATCCAGAAAGGACAGCACCCGCGCACTTTTCACCACGAGGTGAACACTGGCCCAATTTTCCCACGAGGGAACACCGGCGCAATTCAAATAAGCGCCGGGCGCCTGATCTGGGCCAGGTGCCTTATTAGCGCGAGGTGCGAACGCCTATATGTCCTTATAGCAGAAGACCCTATCCCTGCCTAAACCCTTAGCCCGGTATAGGGCTTCATCAGCCAGCTTAACCAGCTGATCCGCGGATGAGACTATATCGGCGGGGAAGCTTGAAACGCCGATACTTATGGAGATCTTCTTGGAAAAGCCATCGTCCTTAAAGACTTGCTCGCGGATCTGCCGGTTTATCTTCCTGGCTGAAATGACAGCGGACTTATAGTCGGTATTAACCAGAATGATGGCGAATTCGTCTCCGCCGTACCGAGCCAGTATGGCGTTCTTACCCGCAATCTCCAAAAGCACTTCCGCGAGCCTGCGCAAGACAAAGTCGCCGAACTGGTGATTGTAATGGTCGTTCACAGATTTGAAAAAATCCACATCCAGCAAAAGACAGGATAGCGGCTTCTTGTTAACTTCGGTCTCTTTAAAAAGCAGGTCGATCCTTTCAAAAAAATAACGATGATTATAGAGGTTAGTCAGGCCGTCCCTGATAGAAAGCTCCTCCAGTTTTTTGTTGATCAGCTTAAGCTTTGTATTGGCGACCCTCAGTTCCCCGGTTTTGGCCTTAACGATCTCTTCCAGGTGCGTGCGGGACTCCCTTTCGCGCTCATAGAGGACCTTGTATTTAGAATGGATCTGGACTTCGCTGGTCATATCGCGAAGTATGATAAGGGCCCCCTCGATTTCGCCGTTATCACCGAAGAGCGGAACGGCATTAACCCAGAAAGAAAGGGCATTACCCTGCCGGTCGGAGGCACTCACCTCGCGCAATTGCAGCGGCTGCTTTCTACTCATGATCTCCTCAAAGATACATTTATCCTTGCAGATATCCAAGGAAAAGCATTCATAACAATCGTTCATATCTTTGATCTGCCGCGGGGTTAAACACGTTAAATTCAAATAAGCATAATTATAATAAATAAGCTTTTTATTCTTATCAACGATATACAAAGGATCGTTAATAATATCCAGCAATTCCTTATTTTCCAGTATCTTCTTAAGAGTCAACTTTTGCATGTTTTGTATAGCTTCCTATCTTCTTACGGGTTAAAGCGTTAAGCTAAAGGGTGCTTTCCTGCCGGACAATGAACTGAAAGTATTTGTCTTCCAGGTCGTCAAATTTTAACACATCCTGGCAGACAGAACAAGTAAAATCCGGCGCCTTAAGATCGAGCAATTTATCCAGGTGCTCCTTTAGTACCACTACTTTATCAAACTGCCGGTTGCAGCGCGAGCAGAAATATGGAGCCATGAAAGATCGTATCCTGCCGTGGGAACCGAAATTGGAGATCATATTAAATTGCTTGATCATCGCCAGGGAGCACTCTACAAACTCCAATCTTTTTTCCTGCGGTATGCTGCGCAGGGCATTGACCCATTCCCTCACCCCGCAGGAATTGATCCTCTTTACTCCGCGCAGGTTGACCACGATCCTGTTCTTGTCGGTTTCAAATACCCTGCCGAAGATGGAATTCTCATCGATAATGCCGTAAAAATTGATGAACAACGCGTCTTGCGTATCCTGCCGCTCTACGCTCAAAGACTCCCCTATCTCGATCTTTTCTTCGACGGTAAAGATATGGAAGGATTTGGCCTTCTTTTGGAATTCGCGCATGGATGAACCGATATCCAGGATAGAAATAACTTCTGTCCGTTTTAGGGGATGGAGATTAACCACGAAAGAACTTGAGTTTTGCAGGACATTATACACGCCTACCCCGCTTCCGCCGGGTTTGATCTCAACCTGGGTATCGGAACTGGTGATACACCTGACCAGATACCCGAAGAATCTTGACCTCTCCAGGCTGCCGAAACGGTCAGTCATGGAGATCGCCAAATTCTTACCATCGCAGGCGCACCGTAAAACAACCGCCTCATCATGAGGCAGGGTTACGGACTTTGTCCTATCCTCCTGGAGATATGTATACTCCCCCTTCTCATTACAGGGGGCATCAAAGAACGCGTTCATAAAAAGCTCATCCACTGTATTCTGGACGGCGCTTAAAATCCTTCTATCCTGAGTAAACCCTGCGGCAAAAAGAGCCGCCTTATCCATACACTCCTGCTTCCGGTTAGAATGCTGCAATTCGACCTCAAATGACTTTGCATCTTTTGCTAAATATTTTTCTATACCGAAAATATCTTTGGAGAATAATTTCTCGATCGCCAAAGACAACTCTCCAAAGTCAAATGAGTCGCCGCCGGAAACCGCATTCAGACTTAATCCCTCGGAGGCAATCTCGACCAAAAAAATCTCCAGAGGAAAGTTGGCAACGGAAACTGTCTTTACCCAAAAATTTTTTTCTTTGGCCTCTCTGAATAGGTCCAAATGGCTGCGCACACCTTTCAGGTCGGCGATGACGACATCAAAATCTTTATTCGCCAGCATATCTAACCCCGCCTGAAAGGAACGGACGATCTCTGTTTTATAGCGGTCCGGATCGAAAAATATTCCCTTTAGTTCAAGCGCTTCTCTGTCCGTCACCAAAAGAACTCTTCTTTTTTCCATTTTTACGGCTCCCTGCCTATTCTCGCCTTCTTTATCTTATCCTTGCCACAATAAAAGCTATATCATCCCTTATCGGGAATTTATCGAAAAACTTATACGCAGCGGCAACTACGCTATCTTTGACCTGCGAGGCGCTCAGAGAACCGCTCATCTTCAGGACCTCCTCCAGGCGCCTGTCCCCGAATTCTTCCTGCTCGCTATTCTCGCACTCGACTAACCCGTCGGTAAACCAAAAAATACAATCGTTCTTCTTAAGCCCTATGGTCGCTTCCTCGAATTCCGGGGCCTCTATATCGCCTAAGCGCGGGCCGCTAGCCTTTAATATAGTCAACTTAAGCTTATCCCCCGAAGCGGCATCCGCTCCGGAAGGCTCTTGCCGCAGCAGATACGGCTGATTATGCCCGGCGTTGGCAAAATGCAATTCCATAAGTCTAAGATCAAGATAACAAGCAAAAAAACTCATCACCAGTTGACCCTGGCCGATCTCAAGCACTATGCGGTTTAAAAGGCGTAAGAGATTTCCCGGCTCACATAACCTATCCAATTCCTGCCTCATAGAGACCGCCGAATTGCCCTGCGCGCCGTTTTTGCTGAGTTGCTCTTTTAATATCATCAACGTCTTAATAAAGCTGTTTACCGCAGCGGTGACCAGGGCGGCTGAAGCGCCATGCCCCGAAACATCACCGATAAGGATCGCTAATCTATCCCTCTCCTTGTCTGCGACATACCCGAACCAGTCCCCGCCGGTCTCATTGGCATGATCAAAGAAGCTGGCGAATTCTATCCTATCGTCGCTGGGATCCTCTCTAGGCAGAAGCGTCTTTTGCACTGCCTCGGCAGTCTTAAGCTCCACCTCCATGCGGGTCTTTGTTATTTTTTCCTGCACCAACTCAATATTGCTCAACGAGATCGCCATGGATGAAGCAATGATCTCGGCATATTCCAGGTCCGTCTTGCTGAAAGGGGTCCCATCAAGCTTATCCTGTATATTGATCACGCCTTTTAGCTGGTTTTCATGGATCATGGGAATACAGAGTAGATTCTGGCAACCACGCCAGACCTTCTGCCCCTCCCGTACAAATAAAGGAGAATTATTAACATCGTTTACCATAATGGATGCCCTGCGCTGGGCGGCTAAACCCGCGATCCCCTCTCCGATAGTGAACGAACGCTTCCTGACTACTTCCCCCGGCTTCCAACCGAAAACGCCTTCCACAACCAGATACCCGTCTTTGATCAGCATGATAGAGCCCTTAGAGACCTTAATGATCTCCCGGATAGTATTTAGACCGCCGTTGATGAGAACATCCAACTCTAAATTCTTGGTTAAGGCCTTGGCTGAATCATGGAGAACGCTCAATTCCTCTTCGTGTTTTGCCAAACTCGCGGCCATCTGGTTAAAAGAATGCGCCAACTCTTCCATCTCATCACCGCTTTTTATATCGACTTTCAACGACGGATTGCCTTTGCCTATTTCCCTGGCGCTCTCTGCCAGCCTGAGTATAGGCTTGACTAATAAGGCCGTGACCCGCGAAGAAAAAAATACCCCCAAAAGCGCAAGCGTCACGCTGATCATGATAGGAAAGATAAGCGTATTATTGCTGGTCTTCTGTATCACCGAAGATATGATTTCTCTTTCCCGGAGGATATCTGATTTTACCCTCTTATTGGAAAAACCTACCCGCAAACCGCCGATCATTTTATTGCCTATATAGATAGGCATTGCCGCATCCAATATGTCGCCGTGGCGCGAGATAAGAACATCGGTAGAGGAAAGCGTCCTTTTGGTAAGGTCGTCTTCCATGGCATGACCGACCAGGACGCTGTCGGTTTTCCCGTCGTCAATGACCTTTCCTTTGGCGTCAAACAGATAGGCATATACGACATCCCTCTGCTGCGTTACCGTTCTGAGCAATTCATTTATTTGCGCCAGTTCTCCGCTGGAAATAGGGCCGGCCAGGCTCTTGGCCAGGGTCACAACCAAGGACTTGGCCTCCTTGTTCGCCTGCCCGTAGAGCGAGGCCACGGTAAGCTTTTCCGCGGATTCGGTAAGGTAGTCTATCTGTCTTCTAAACTGGGTGATAACGATAAAAATAAAAAAACTTGCCACCAAAACGATAAAAATGGTAAGCAAGCTATATTTTTCACGTATCCCGAAATAACCCTTTATCGGGGTGCGCGATTTAGCGTCTTTATCGTTAAAACTTTGCGCACGCATCTAATATTTTATAATAAGGGATCCATTCCCAATGCCGGGTGCTTGACTTTTTGCATGAATTCAAGCAGCCCTTCGGCATTTACAGTCTGCGTTTCATCGGCTATTCTTTCCAGAAAATCCGGCATTCCTATTTCTTTCGCGCGGTTTTTTAGTTTATCTGACAATAGCTCCTTCAATTCCTTGGGCATCCAGACTAATCTTTTTAAACCGCCTTCAGCGGCAATGAATTTCTTGCTTACCAGGTATAATTTACCCACGCCTAAAAAACCCGGGGATTGCATTCCTCCGCCTACCGAACCGGCAAGCGTAGTAAAGGTCATACCGCAGGGGGTCATCCCGGAGTAATCGCGGTGCACCACCATCACCCCGTTTGCCTCGGGGATGATCGCCAGGATGCACTCAAAGCAGCCGCAAGAGGTTTGAGGCGCGTCCATAAGAGAATACATACTTACTTTTTCTATGCTCTTGTTTGACTTTTGAAACACAAAATCATTCACGTTCTTCCACTGCCCCAGCCTTGCGTCAGCCACCGCTCCTTTAGAGATGGGTTGATTCGGCCCGCTGGGCGTGATCTCATAAGAAGCCTTGGCATCCAGCCAGGAATATGCGCCGCACAATCCCAGTCTCTCAGGCGTAATCACGCAGACGTGATTGGGCGCGAAAGACTGACACAACAGGCATGAGAAAAACGTATCCTGGCTTTCATCGGTCATCCCGCTCATGCGCTCATCCCGCTCATCGTATGCCGACTTAGCCTCAAGCAAAAGTTTATTTACGTCCGGCTCCCTAGTATAAAGCTTAACCTGGACTTTGTCCACTATCGCGCTATATTCCTGATGCAGCATTGCATGCAAAACTATGCCGATATGCTTCAGGCGAAACCCCTTGGAAAAGGCGTCGTTACTGATCCTTATCCAGTTCATGTCGCGCTGGCCGATATGCATAAGGCCCATGCAATAATTTGTATAACGATGGATCTGCCGTTCCAATATGGGTTCAAAGTCCTTCTGCATCTTGCGCCCGGAAACTTCAACGATGATCGCCAAAGGCATGGATTTAGTACCCTCTTCCAACTTATCTATATCCGGCCCGATCACCTCGACTTTCGCATCTTCTATATCGCTTGAATCCCTGGTCGCCAGGTACTCAAAAGCAGTAGAGGCCTTTTGGCCAAATTCGACATACAGCTGTTCTCTTCTCACGCGCTCGCCTTCAAATGCCGCGGCATAAGGGACCGGGATCGGTATTGAAGACACCCTTACCTTGACCCCTCTTACCTCTATACAGCGGGGGACGATCTTGCGGTGGTCCAATTCCTTGACCAAGGCTTCGTAGGTAGTGATCCCCGACGGCTTTATCTCCGGGATATCCGTATCCGCGATTATTGGGAAACCCATATTTATCGCCCCGGCTCCGGTGGCATATTTTATATCATCCAGCTCTCCCAAGACCAAGCCAAAGGCAAACACGCGTTCTTTGGTATACAAAAGACACTTTTCGGCCTGCCCGGGTTTCAACCCTCCAAAAGTTAATGCCGAACGGATCGCCCAGTTTAAAGGATAAATACCCGAGATAGTGTCGCGGCCGTAAGGAACGATATAATTATCCCAGCCCATCTGCACGTTCTCTTCCAGGAGCTGGTCAATGATGGAGCGGCCGTTCACCGAGGAACCCACGAACATCAGTATATTTCTCTCCTGCAATTCCCGTATTATCTGGACGGCGGTTTTATTATCGGGCGCGGCGCCCAATATTGCGGCGAATCCCGGCATGCGTCCATCGACAAGCTGGATGCCGAGCGAACGCATGATCGTATCCGTGAAAAAGCCGTTGCAATCTTTTTGCGGTTCCTGGTTATACAGGTAACGCAGGACCACGATTATCTCTTCGCAAAATAACGAGGACATGCCGGCATTTAAGGCATCGCCTAAATAAGGCAACCAAACTCTATCGGAAGGGACGGCCCGCGGCAACAAGGTCTTGGCGTGCGCGAGTATGCCCTGCGCGTCCTTAAGGGTCTCAACTTTTGCCCCCAATAAGGCATTGGCCATGGGCAGATAAAAGGCGGTTTCCGGAAAGCCGATCTTTTGGCTGGGGCCTTTTTCTTTGATCGCTTTGTTTAAAAATTCCTCGGCCTGCTTATAAATTTCATTTGCCCCGCGAATAACCGCAGTTGCGACGATCTTAGACATAGAAGCGCTCCTTGGTTTTAACGAAATCCTTGATTGTAGGATAACCAAAATTTTCCCCGAGCAGCTCACTCTTAAACGGGGAAACGTCGACCCTCTCCCGGATCAAACGCAAGAATACACCGCTATTTTTTATATCCCCGACTAATATTGCCCCTACCAAAATATTATTTTCCAGGATTAATTTCTTATACAGGTTTCGTTTTGCATCGTTTAACTTCAGCTCTTCAACTGCGGCATTACCTTCTTTGATCTTATATATGCCCAATGACACGATCGGCAATCCAAAAAATTCAACGGAATTCATCCCTACTGAACCCTCATAATTAAGGCTGTCCCCGGCCATATTGGCTCCGGCGATCTTACCCTGTTCCACCGCCACGGGCCAGAGGGCATTAATAGTATGCTCTCCCAGGGTTATGTCAAAACTCTCGCAAGAATCGCCGCCGGTAAATATATTCGGAACGCTGGTCTGCAAGAGGTTATTCGCGATAATCCCCTCATTAGACTGCACCTGCGTTTCCTTGATCAATTCTATATTCGGGGAAACGCCTTTACCTACGATAACCATGGAACAACCAATAGCCTTTCCCGAATCAAGCTTCACCGCCTTTATATCGCCCTCCCCGATTATCTCGGCCGCATCCTGGCCTAAAAGCACTTCGATGCCGTGACTTTCTAATCTTTGCTGAACAAATCCGGCGGCCTCAGAATCCAACAACTGCGACAAAACCTGGCGGGACTTAATGATCACCTTGACGTCGATATTCCTTTTCTTCAGGGCATAGGCCGCCTTTAGGCCGATGAGCCCTCCCCCTAAAACGCAGACGGTTTTAGTCACCGGCAGCAATCCGGAGATGTTTTGCGCGTCTTTTAAGGTGCGAAAACCAAACACGCCTGTCCTTTTAATGCCTTTTAGTTCAGGGAATTTCGGGCGCGCTCCGGTAGCTATCATCAACGCGTCATAACCCAATTGAGCCTTGTCCTCCAGGACAATACGATTCTTTTTAGGATCAACCCGGGCTACTTTTTTATTCAAGAGCAGCTCGATATTGTTCGCTTTATAAAAATCCTGCGGGCGAAAGAAAACCTGCTCTTCTTTTATCTCTCCGGATAAATAAGCGGTGATAAGGCAGCGGCAATAGGCGGAATACTCCTCATCGGAGATAACGGTGATCTTGGACGCCTTATCCCGTTTTCTGATCGCCTCAACCGCCGCGATCCCCGCCGCCGAATTACCGATAATTATGAATTGTTTAACCATCCTTATACCATACCTTACTATGTAGCGGCTGTCGAGTCATGTTCGTCGCATCACTGCTCGCTTTTCGTTTGCGTCGGGACATTGCCCCTGCTCGCTTACGCTCGCAGGGATTTCGCTAGACAAAAAGTTAAGGTGCTCAATTCGCGCAGCCCCCAAAACTTTTACCTTAAAGAATATTATTCAGGTATATGTTTCGGGGTAATTGTGCGCTCACAATATCCCTCGCAACCAAAAAGCCTAAGAATACTTAAAACTATCCTCGCCACCCGCTCAAAGCTTATTGCTTTAAGATGCTACTGGCAGTTTTACGAGCGAATGGAGCTTTTAGCCAGAGGAGCTTGAGCATTTTCGGGAATCCCGATGCCCCGAAGGGGCAATATCGGGACGGCGATGCTGTTTGAGGAGCATTTGCCGGAGCAAATGCGACGAGTTCAGCAGCCGCCGAAAATGCGAAAGACCTCTGGCATCCCCCTGGATAAAAGCTTATTGAGGGGGAAAAGCGACTTGAGCGAGGAAAATTGCCAGGAGCATCTTAATTTCAGCTCCGGGAACGAAACCAGAAAATCCAGGCTGCATCCCGAGTAAACAAAGAACAAACAAATCTATTTCTCGACTAAAACTTCTTCCTGCCAGATGATCGCGCCGGTGGGACAGGCCTTGACACAGGCAGGTTCGTCCTTATCCTTACATTTATCGCAACGTATGGGGATCTTCGTCTTAAGATTCGGCCGGATCGCACCATACGGACAGACCATCACGCACATCCAGCATCCTACGCAGCGGCTTTCATCGTGCTGGACGATTCCTTTTTCACTATCATAAGTTAAACAGGCGGACATACAGGCATCCACGCATTTAGGGTCCTCGCAATGACGACAAGAGACCGGATAATTCTTTCCTCCCGCTGCCAAAACTTTCTTGCGCGGCAAAGATTTCTTCTCCTCTGCGAGCGCCTTAAACAATTCACCAGTCAGCGAATGCGCTACCGCGCAGGCGATCTCGCAAGACTTACAACCCAGGCATTTTTTAACGTCGTAATAAAGTTGTTTCATGATTTTAGCGTTTAGCGGATAGCGGATAGCGTTTAGGATTTATCATACAATAAAGCATGCTACCGACTTCTTTCATTAAATTCGTTATTGTTATATTGCTATCGGTATAGCCCAAATCAATTGATAGCAAATACTGAGTTTCTAA
>JAPLLV010000036.1 GCA_026387405.1 Candidatus Omnitrophota bacterium | reverse complement strand
CTTGCAGCTGGGTATCATAGTATTCCTTGCTGGCTAAGAGCGTGCCGTCAGGGGCGGAGATACTAAAGGAGCTCATATTAGTATTTAGGGTGGGAACGGCAGATTTAAAATCATGGATCTTGCCATCCCTATCCCTCCATTCACCGCCCAGGAGCACTTTACCTGTCTGGTTATGTGTGCCCACAGTAGAGATGCCCAGGCCGCTTACAGTGCGGCCGGTCTCTATGATCTCTGTTTTTATTACATTGCCTGACGCATCTTTGATCGCTCTTAATTCCCTGCCTTTTACGTCTCCATAACCCAGCATGGAGACAGTGTCTTTGATAGAGGAATTTAACTTAATCGGCTCTTTGCCTTTTTCCATGGCTTGCAGCTGGGTATCATAGTATTCCTTGCTGGCTAAGAGCGTGCCGTCAGGGGCGGAGATACTAAAGGAGCTCATATTAGTATTTAGGGTGGGAACGGCAGATTTAAAATCATGGATCTTGCCATCCATATCCCTCCATTCACCGCCCAGGAGGACATTGCCTACGCGGGTAATATAATTGTAACTTTGAATTCCCAGGCCATCCCATTTCTCTGAAGCAGTTCCCACTACGCCCTGAGTGAGAAAACGCGAGGCATAAGAAGTGGTTCGGTTTATATCCTTACTATCTTCCCAGCCCATTAATCTCGTTACGCTATCGCTTGTGCTGGAGACAAATACGCCTAAGGGGTTGCGAATGGTAAACTCGCGTCTATCTGTTACCAGGTCAGCTGTTTTTTCAATCCCTGATACATCTTTAAGTTTAGCCCCATAAGCCAGGTTTCTTTCAATAGAATAAACTCCCTCTCCGGTATCTAAACGAATGATCTCTCCGTCATTATCAATGATCTGGTTTGTACCGGCGGTGGTGAATCTCGTATAAGAGGAAATTTCTTGCTTATTTTCTTTTATGCCGGGTATTTGTGTAATTGGTCTGATATCTCCTGTAGATGAAATTAATTTTCCGCTGGGTGCGGTGAGGGTAAAATCTCTAATGGTTTTAGCGTAAGTTAGCGGTGAGCCTGGCGCGCCATTCAATCCAATTAACGCTCCATTTTCACCCATCTTCTCAATAGAATATATGCCCGGACCTGTATCAATCCTGCTTATCGCGTCTATGCCTCGGATCGCATCTTTTTCTGCCAGGATTATATTCTTGCCTAATACGCTGAATCTTAAAAATTCTGATCTTTTGGCAATAGGACGCTCTAACCCTAAAAGTGTTGAGGTACTTTCTCCCTGGGAAGCAAGCAGCTGATTATAGTTATCTAAAATAGTAAATCTATTTTCTGTCTCTTTCAGGGTAACGGGGACATAATCTGTATTCTTTGATTCCTTGAGCGAGGATAAACCCTGGATGGTAGATTTAGACAAACTCATTGTGCCTATCCCCTGCTCCCCCCTGTCCAGGGGCGCATTGATGCCTCGCGCCGGGTCCTTGTCTGTTTTAATGTTTATCTTGCCCTCAGCCCTAAATACCAAAGATTGCGAAACAGTATTCTTTATTAACACTTCTGATTCTTTTATTTCAGGAGGGGCCAAGAAGGAAAAATCGGTATTTGAACGCATCTCGCTCACAGAAGTAAGAAATTCGTTTTTGGGACTAAAGACACTCAACCTCCGGGAGAAATCTAACAGGTCCGCCTTTCCTCTTTCTGTGAAATTATCCCCGGTTTTTACTTTGTATTTGGCTCCTTCGGTAAGGCCTATCTCTAAATCCACAAAACCACGGTTTCTTTCTAAGCTACCGGAAGAGAAACCTTGGTCTATCTGAGGGGACTCGGGCGTCCATATCTTTCCCACGTTAACGCCTCCGGCATAAGAATACTTGACGATCACGTCTGCGCGCGCGCTTAACTCTACGTAATCCTTATACGCGCCCATCTGGTTAGGTATATATCCGGCGCCTATCTTCAGAATATGCATATTGTCATTTGGCGAGAGGAACTTTTCTGCTTTTATAAAATCATTGTGAAACCATTCTACGCTATGGCTGCGATATAATGAATCTACGGTCTGGCCTTGGGTAGTCCAGATAAAGGCAGGGCCTTTACCCGCACTAATTTCTGACCGCTCTAAGGACCCGGAGCCATTACCATTATCCATAACTACATTGACGGCCGGTAATTTAATCTTCATCTCTGGCCGGTCTAAGTTGGCAACATAGTAACCCATCCTGCCTATACCGTGGGTATTATGCTGAATAACCCAATCTGTGTAGCCTCCTTTTCCTTCCTTGCCTTCTTGGTCCCTCCTTAAAACATAGTCCAAACCATTATTTTCTCCTAAATTGAAAGAAAGCGCCACGTCATTAAAGATCTTACCCTGCAAATCCTGCCTGCCGGGCAGGGTTATATTCTGAGGGAGCTGCCTTAATATATTTAAATCATTCTTTATCTCATTTTTTATTGATTCTTCCTTGGTCTGATTCAGGCGATTCTCCAGTTTAGCAACCAATTCTCCGACCTTGATCTGTTCGGAAGCGATATTTTTTAAGAACCTGACCCCATTCCCGAATATAGTAGCGCTTCCGTCAAAACCTAAATTAGCCAGGGGCTTTTGACTCGGGTTAGACATAGAATATAAAGAAAGGGAAGATATGCTTTCTACATCCACCGGATTTTTCCCTGAAGCCAGATTCCCCAAAGCAAAATATGTCCCTTTGCCTACGCTCTTAGCATCTTCTATTTTATATATGTCTGATTTCACCTGGGGATTAGTCTGGATATCGCGCAGCAGCTGACCCGGAGGAAGCAACATTGCGCTGCCGCCATCTGGATAGACTAAAGATGTTTTCTGAACCGGTATAGGCTGTTTATACCAAATAGTTGTTGGCTCTGTCCCTGTTTGTTTAACTTCAAGGCCTAGTGATTTAAGGCTGTCTAAATTGGCGGCCTTTATAGACTCTGGAATAGATGAGCCTGGCTTGGTGATATTATAGTCTATTAATATATCTCCGGTTACTTGAGATACTATTACATCTGAAAAAGTTATTTTTCCTGCCTTGGTTTCGAAGGATGCCCCTCTAGCAAGCGCGCCGCCGTTTACGGTGATTGTGTCTGAATTATAAGTGACAATCTGCTTATCTTTACCTTCTAAAGCCGTATACAAAGGCAGCATGCCCATAGGGGCCTTAGGGTTAAAAATTACGCCTCCGCCATTAAGGCTGACTAGTTCTCCTTTTTGCCAGGCAATTCTAGGAATCTCAAGCTTAATCAATGCATTTGTCCAATCAACCTTTTGCGCCGTCATCGAATCAAAATCAAACGGAATAGTCAGGGTAGGGCGAATCGAGGTCATCTCATTATTATTCAAGGGATCTAAATAAGGGATGGGGCCGCCGGAAGTAGTAAAAAGGGTAGCCGTAGAATTAACCCCGCCTCTGCCTATGGCGCGCACAGCGGTGTCTATTGCTCCGGAAGTTTTTACTGCGGTATCGGCCTTGCCTGCATCTTTAAGCTGGCCCGTAGTTTCCCAATATAAGCCATCAATTTTTAATTTACCCTGGGAGCCAATAGTTTCAGGAGATTCGAATCCTGTTACGATAGCCCGAGCAACTTTATCTTCGGGCGCAGTATCTATGTATTTTTTTATCTCTTTCGCCGCGAGTTCTTTTCCAGGCAAGGCATTAAGAGGGACGGTGGTAAATGTGTTGGGTTTTTTCGGATCCGGCTTAAAATCAAGGGTGGCTTTATAAATATTGTCCAAGGAATTCCATTGTAAGATGGCCCCGTTCAGGCTAACGTTCTGAGCGATGTTATCAAGAAGAGAGCTATTCGACTTTTTAATGTGTGACCAAGCTGCCTCACCCCATTCCCCGCCTATCTTCTGGTTATACACCCCGGTGAGGCGGTTCATCACCAGGCGGGTCAGGTTGTTGGTGGCCTGGGAATTCAGCGCGGAGAAATACTGGTTGATTAAAGCGTGCCTAAAATCGCTGTCCGGCGGCTTCCAGTTCCCTCCGGAAGCTATATACTTACCCCAATAATCCACCGGAGGATTTGTCACTATTTTTCCTGTGGAGTCGTAACCGATACTTGGCGTTGTCCCTTTAGTCCAACCGGTGTTAGGCAGGCCTTCGGCAACGCGGTTAAAATCCAGAAGCGTGGCGGCATAAGAGGCGTCCTGGCCTTTATAATAGTAGATATCGCCCTTATTATTCAAAGTCCCGAGATTCGCGCTAAAGAAACCTCCCAGGGCCATGCGCCTGTTAGCCAAGAATGTCTGAACCATCAAATCACCGTGAGTGCCGCCTCCTTCAACCTTACTAAAGGCGCCGTAAAGTCCCGAGGTGAGCGCCATGTTAAGCACAGTGCCGGTATATTTACCCAAACCAAAAGCCTCTCCGCTCATATACTGCAGGCCCTGCGATAAAAATCCGTTCAACACGGAAGAACCCGCTATGCCGAAGATCCCTTTAGCCACATCGCCCGCGCTGCTGCCATTGTTGATGATCAGCCCGGAAAAACGCTCAAACGCTCCGGAGGTAAGACCGCCCATTGCCCGGGCAAACCCGAAATTCTCGGAATTCATCTTGGAGAACTTATCTTCGCTAAAATACCTTAGGCCTTCAGAGCCATAGCCGATTAATTTCTTAGCGGTAACCTCCTTGGTTGAAAACAGGTCGCTAGACTGAAAATTATAGCCGCTTATTAAACTATTGCTGTTTACCCTGCCTACCCCCTGCACATAGGTGTATGGGGCTTTTCCGCCGCTGCTATAAGCTAATTTTGATTCATTAAGTTTCAGGTTATTCTTGGCCACGCCGAACTGGATATTCAGCGCCTTGTTAAAAGAAACCTGGGCAAAATCGCCGGCAATGGTCGAGGCAAGAAAAGTTGCCCCCACAAATGACTTAGTATCCCATTTATTGTTGTAGCCTATCTCCTGCACTCCGGCCACAACAGTACGGGTTAAAGCCTGGGATATCATCGGCTTATAATTCCATCCATAATTAATTCCCGAGGTCAGGCCGCCTGCCAGGAAGGCTCCGCCGATATTGGAGGTAGTCTTATCCAAACCGGCTACATTTAAGAGTTTAGGCGCTGCGTAGCTTATGCCATAGTTCGTGGCCATGGTCAGCAATGATCGTCCGGAGATAGGCCCGCCTGCCATTAAGAGGCCGCCGGCGGCCATGCCAAAATAATCCAGCCCTTTATCCCGGCGCGACTTCGCACCCAGTATGGCCTTGGCCTCTTTATCGGTTAATAAAACATAGCCGGTAGCGGGTAATTTATCTGCGGCTACTAAGGCATAACCGGAAAACTGCTCCAGGAATTTTTCTTTGGGCAGGAAATCTTCCTTGTGATTGTCGCTGAAATATACTTTATCTTCGGTTATTTTGGTGATAAGGATGTAATGGTCGCCTTTGAGGTGGGCGATGAAAGGGGTTAAGTTAGTCGTTAGTCGTTGGTCGTTAGTCGTTGGTCCCTGCCCGCCCCGCGTATCACTAGGCAGGCGGGGTTGGTCGTTGGTCGTTAGCTGGATGGGGAAAAGTTTCTGGCCGAAGAATTCCGAGGCCTTAGAAAGCGCGAACAGGGAATTCTTGATCACCTCGGGGTTGCCTTCCGGCTTAACCACGTCATTTACGATATCCGCGGTCAAAACCACCACCGCAATATCCTGTTCTTGCGCCTGAGAACCGGCATAGCTCAAGTAGTCATAGAGGGCTTTTGCCCCGCAGGGCTTGCCGATCAGCCAATTGTAGATCTCATCAATCCTCTGAGAAGAGAAACTCGCCGGTTTATCTAATTCAATGCTTACAGTAGGGGAAATCTTAATAGAGGTTACGGGCTTGTTAGAGACTTCTTTGAGCAGGTTCTTAATAGCTAAGGGTATATCCTGCAGATTGGGGTTCTTCAGGGCCGCGGGGGTGAATGCGGTATTTGTTATTGGCCTATGCCAAAGCACCCTCGCGTCATATTCCACTGCCTGGGCTACTTGCTCCGGTAAAAATACCGCCACCACAATAAAGGCAACAACCCTAAGCCAAGTTTTAAAACTAGAATGAAATACCTCTTTCTCAATTACGGGACCAACTGCAACAATATCAGAATTCTCTTTGTCATTGCGAACGAAGCGAAGCAATCGCATTTTTGAGATCGCTTTACCCCATTTGGAGATTCGCAATGACTCCAGAAGAACCGGCTGTATATTTACGCGCGCTTTAGGTAGGTATAATAAATAAGTGGCTTTCCAAAACGGTAGGCCTATGCGCTCTAAGAATATTCTTAAGTTTTGTTTCCAGGTAGATAGAAGTGCGAGGACCTGCGAGGTGGTTTTGTGGAGTGATCTATTAAGAGAGGCATTGTAGACAGTGATATATAACTTACCTAAATTAAAAAGGGCGGAAAATAGTCTCCCCCTAATCCCCCAATATCCTTTGACTCTTTTAAGGAACTGACTCATCTTCGAGTTTTTAAAGTTATTCTCAAACTATTTTTTAAACTCGTTATTAAGTTTTCAAAAAAAATCGGGCTGTCAATACCCTTTATTACTTTGGTATTCGGCAGCCCGGCTGACTTAAAATAAATTGGCTAGTACTTCCTAAGTTCCGTGGCTTTGCGCCTCCACCTCACGGTGGATTTGCCCTTTCGTTCCCTCTATGAAGCACCTAAAATATAATATATATATCTATATTTGTCAAGGGGATTTTTGTATATTTGGGGTAGCGTTTTCTTTCCTTGTTTTTCTCTTATTCATTGATTTTAAAAAGGTTTTACTCCTGCTTTAACAAGGATTTTGCAAAGGTCGATAGCTCAGTATGTTGAAATACGCTGTTGTCATTCAGATTGTGTCGTAATAGTAAAGCGTGCGTCATTGCGAACCCCGAAGGGGTGAAGCAATCACGTTTTTGAGATTGCCGCGTCGCCTGCGGCTCCTCGCAATGACGACAATTCAGATTGGACATTATTCTAGTATAGATTGGACATTTATAAAGAGGAAAATTGGCTTTTTTGATCTTATTTAGTTTTTTGCCGACTATCTAATGCAGCGTTGGTTTTCTTAGCGTCAGCCTCGGAATTACGCTGATACTGCTGATTAAGCGTGGTTAATTTACCAAAGAGGCCTTCAATCTCGGCACTTTTTGTTAAAATCTCCTCTGGCTTTACCTGTTTGTTATCTTTCATTACCTGCAGGTCAACTATTTTCTGGTTTATATCTTTTCCCAGAGCATCGATATCATTTTTTAATTTTTGCTGCGCGGTCCCGCTCGACTCTAACTCTCGCTTAAGAACCTTCATTTCATCGCTCAGGTTTTCTTCCCTTGTGTCCGGCCCCGGCTGACTTGTAGTAGCCTCTATTCTTACTTTGCTCCATGCCTCGGCTACGCCGACCATATACCTCTTCAGGGCTTCCGGATCACTCACCTTGTCAAGCCCTGCAAATTTAAAAATACTTCCTACTTCATCCATCTGTGTGGGGGTAAGTTTTGCGGGATCCCCTGACATCTCAATGGCCTGATACAAGTTATTCAAAGCAGCCTTATCTAATTTATCATAGTCTAACAGCCCGTCGGGACGGCGAGGAGGATTATACTCTGCCTGTTTGCTTGGTGCGGAGCCGGCTAAACTCACAACCGCATCCCCATAATTTCCAGGTACTGAGGGGGGATTCGCGGTAGGAATGGCTGATGCAGGAACAAGCTTATCCATCTGCCTTTGTAATTCTTGCATCTTAGGCATAATGGTGTTTGAGGGATCTAAATAATTAAGGCCTTCCAGCTGTTTTTCTAATTTATCGAATTGATTTCTTAAGGCATCGTATCTCCCGATGTTGTCTGATAGCTCTTTGCCTTCTTTTAATATTCTTTCACTCTCAGCCAGCACTTGTTGAGTACGCGCCGATTGATTATCAAAATCGCTCTTTGGCTTCTCTGGCGCTCCTTCCACTTCTCCTCTGGGTATAGGGTGGAAGAAACCTTCACTCCCCGCATCTACGGGGGATCCTGTGTTATTGTTTGGCGAGGCTGTAATTGCCGGCTCGCTTAAAGTTTTCGCGGGTTGTGTTAATTTTGGCGGATCTTCCCATTTATTTGTTGATAAATACGATTCCGGTCCCGGCTTTGGTAATGGCGCTGGCGATGGAGTTACTGGGGGCGCCGGCTGTGACGCAGGAACGCTTGCATTGGACATTGCTGTTAGCGGCGGCGGATTGGTGAATGCCGGAATATCAATTCTTGGAGTAATCGCAAGTGGCGGTGATACAGATGCAGGAGGATTAATTGGGGTTTCTGTTCCCCTAGCCTTTATTTCCGGCTTGGGCAGTTCAGCAGGCTGGCCTGCCGGCGGCTCTATTGCTCCTCTGGGTATAGGGTGGAAGAAACCTTCACTCCCCGCACCTAGGGGGGAGCCTGTGTTATTGTTTGGCGAGGCTGTAATTGCCGGCTCGCTTAAAGTTTTCGCGGTTGGTAATGGCGCTGGCGGAACAAGTTTATCCATCTGCCTTTTTAATTCTTGCATCTTAGGCATAATGGTGTTTGAGGTATCTACATAATTGAGGTCCTGCAGTTGCTTTTCTAATTCATCGAGTTCATTTCTTAAGACATCGTATCTCCCGATGTTGTCTGATAGCTTTTTGCCTTCTTTTAATATTCTTTCGCTCTCAGCCAGTGCTTCTTGATTACGCGCCAATTGCTTATCAAAATCGCTCTTTGGTTTCTCTGCCGGGGGCGGAGTTGTCGGAGCGACAAACGCAGGCGCTCCTTCCGCTTCTCCTCTTTCCAGAGGCTGAACCGGCGTTTTTGCTAGCGGTGTTGCTGGCACGCCAGGTACTGACTCAGGGAACGCCGGCATGCCCATATCTCTATCCGCCAAACCTCTCTCAAATGGTTGGGTTACTTCTAGGGGTTTCTGATATGGTTGTTCTCTCGACACAATCCTCGTCTCAGGCAGTTTGTCTGCTATTTTGGACCCAGCTACATTATCAACAGGGGCAGCTGCGGCTTTAGGAACAGCGGAAGTCTCTTCAAATAATTTCCTATCCGCTTCTCCTCTGGGTATAGGGTGGAAGAAACCTTCACCCGCCGCACCTAGGGCGGTTGGTAATGGCGCTGGCGATGTAGTTACTGGGGGCGCCGGCTGTGACGCAGGAACGCTTACATTGGGTAACGGTGGCGGATCTCTGAATGCCGGAATATCAATTCTTGGAGTAATCGCAGGTTCCGATATTACAGGTGCGGGAGGATTAATTGGGGCTTCTGTTCCCGCAGCCTTTATTTCCGGCTTGGGCAGTTCAACAGGCTGGCCTGCCGGTGGCTCTATTTCTCCTCTGGGTATAGGGTGGAAGAAACCTTCACCCGCCGCTCCCTCTACGGTCGCGGGAGGAAACTCTATTGCCGTAATCCCCGTGGGTGCCTTTGCAGACGGTTCTGTTCCAGTCTTGACAATTGAATACTGTTTTCCCAATGCTTTTAGCGCATCGCTTTCCTGTTTTTGCCTCTCGAGATCCATAGCCTGCAATCTATCATTCATTTCCCCAAGCTCCAAACTACGTATGAGATCCCGTATCTGTTGATCAAGCATGCGCATCTGCAAGTTTAATTGTTGCATTAGCTGATCCAATGCGGCAAACTCCCCCGGCTTAACCTTCCAATCCCCGATATATTTCTCAGATATGCCGGTTAAATCGTGCCCTGCGATCAATTGGTTATTATAAATCTTACTCATTATTTGCTCTGCCCGGCTTTCGGCTGACTGTAGATGGGCGTTAACGATTTGCTGAGGTATCTCACTCTCGAACTTCTTCAGCGCCTTATCATATTCTTTACTTACGCCTGAAGTCGCGCTCTTACGATAACGATTAATGCGCTCCTGGTCTATCTCCTGGAGCGCCTGTTCCATCCCTTCTGTGCGCGAAGGATCTCCCCCGTTTTGCAAACGTTGGTTTTCGTTATCATAGACCTTCTTCATGGCATTCACATACCATTTCTCTATATCAGCGGCTTTAGCCGGGTTATTGACCTTAACATCCTGCATGAGTGCTGCTATATCATGACCGAGTGCTGCCAATTTGGCCTGCCATATTTCATTGTTTATCACTAGTCTTTCTTCGCCAATCATCCCGCTTACTAACTTCTGCTTCATCAGCGCCCTATCTGCCTGCATGGCCGGCAGAGATTGTAATGACGGATTAGTATAGTCAGCCGCGTTAAAATAGTGGTCCATTTCTATCCAGAGTCCGCGGTGGCCCGGCGCACCCCAGGCCTTGAGAGCCTGGCGATAAGGGGTAAGGGCCTTTTCATTTGCCTGGAACAACTGTTCTTCTTGTGGAGTAAGAGTCCCGTTTTCCGCCTTTAGGGCCAACTGCCCTTCCAGTTTCTCCATGCCGCTAAAAGGAGACCTGAAGGGATTGTAATTACTCCTTAACTTGGCCAGGCCGGCATAAGAACCTTGGAATTCTGCGGAATAGAAAACATTGCCTATGGTGGTATTGGAGAAAGGTTCCGGTGTTTTTCCGCCGTCCCACTGGACGGCCACTTTACCGTCTTTGTTTTCTATTACCTTGCCGTCTATAAAATCGTCCCATTCCGGGTCATATTTTGTTACAGTAGATCCTACGGGCAAGTCAGTTATTAGTCGAGATCTGTCCGCGGCTTTAGCCAACTGAACAAGGCTTGCTGTTTCAGGCGCCACAGTAGCCGGCTGCCCTTTCTTTGCACGATCTAGCTCGAGCAAATAGGTGTGCTGGATCTTCCCGGTAACGGTATCAGTAACATTCTTGACTGACGTATAATGCATACTGGTGACAAACTGATTCATCAGCGCAACACCCATGCCATAGTTATCTATATCCTGGGTGTAATTATACAAGCGCTCCAGATACCCAGTGTCGCTCTTGTTAATCCAATCCAGGTCAAAGGTTCCGTCACCATTCAGGCGCGCCTTGGCCCTGCCCATAGAGAGCGTGTCCGCAACCGCCTCAGTAGCCGAACCGCCTAAGGTGGTAAAATAAAAACTGAGGCCTTTGGATGCGGCTACAATATCGCCGTCTTCAGTTTTCTTGAAGAGGTCGGTATTCTTGATAAGAATCGCTTTAATTAAGGAAGTGGCAAAAAGGTTAAAAACTGCTCCGTGCATTGCGGTAGGCATTTTGCTGCTGATATACTGCAGGCCGGCTGAAGCTGCCCCGGCAATAGCGGAATCAATAAGAATAGTGGTGAAGCCGCCTGCTGCTCCTGCCTCTTTAATCTCGGCCTGCTTGTCGCGGATCAGGCTGCGATAGAGCTTAATCTTACCCGCGTCTTGCCCGTTTGAGGTATCCACCTTTGCGCCGGCAGGCGCGCCGCCAATAACCGGGACGGGATTAACCTGCTCCGGGGGCGGTTTGATTTCAGTATCAAGCCAGGCCTTCTCTGCTTTCTCTACATCTAATAGCTTTCCTTGATCTTCTTTTGCCTGCAGCTTAACATATCTATCAGCCTCGGCCCTGGGATGCTCAGAATAAACAGCCAGCCATCTCTGATCATTGTTTAATTCCTTCTTTAAACTTACAAATACTTTGATGGCCTGCAGGCGCTCATGGTATTCCTGGAGTTTGTCCAGAGAAAGCATATGCCCCCTATCGCCGTTATTCACGGCTTCTTTATCTTGTTCCAGCGTGGCCTCAATAAGCGCCTCATATTTTTCCAGTTCCCTAAGGTCTTTTTTCTCATATTCCTTGGCAAACTTGTTGCTACTAAGTAAGCCGCTCACCATTGTGGATACCATGCTGCCTATACCTTGGACGCCCTCTTCGCTCATGCCTACCTCGGCTAAGCCCACCTCCACCCCGCCGGCCACAACCTGAGCCGGCAATTCCCGGTAAAGGA
>JAPLLV010000029.1 GCA_026387405.1 Candidatus Omnitrophota bacterium | reverse complement strand
CATAGAATTACCTACCGGAGAGCAAGAAGAGTTCTACCGTGAATTCGCCCAGGCCATTGGGGCTGCCTACTTCGGGGATCAGGAAAGGGCGCAGAGGGCTCCCGCTACTCCCCTCCCCACCACCTCAGGGATAAAGATGGGGCCTCTGGGAGCCGCGGTAACCACCGTAGCCAAAGATGAGCACCTCTTGAGGAGCCAGACCTCGGGGATAAAGTGCGATGGAGTACAATGCAATAAGCCATGGGTAAGTTTGCAAGGGTTTATTTCACTTGTAGTGTATGAGTTTAGCCGGGTATTTAAGCTTGATTTGAGCACTTCTGAAGGCAGGCGGCAGCTGCGGGGAATGATATTGGAAGTAACGGGTAATCCTAAGGGGGCAGCTATATCAAGCGAGCGAGGAGAGAATCCTTTAGTAGTAAGAGGACAGGCTTATGCCTTGTGTGAGAGCATAGTTATTCCCCATCTGCTTGATCCTATAACGTATAACCTTAGTGCCGAGGATCTTTACGCATCAATAAGGGATCATAGCGATGAACTGGCAGCAATTCTAATTACTGCGCAACAATCTTTGATCTTGGAAGATAGTCCGTTATTAACGGCCTATCTGCCTATATGTAAGGCATACGAGAAGGTAATGGGGCCGTTGCTTAAGAATGAAGCCCCGGATGAGAGAGAGGCTGGGTTGTGCCCAACTATTGCAGATTTACAGGCGCGAGTTGAAAAGAAATCCGCGGAAATAAGAAAAAGATTAGCCGCCAAAGGCATAATGCTAAAAGATGATGAAGCAGGCTTTAGGAATGATTTTTCTGAGCTATTGCGTGAAGCAGTAACGAGGAGCCCTTTAGAAAGGCATGAAACGATTGTTCAGAGGTTAAGATCGTATCTCGAGGGTAATCCGTATTTGCTCGCAGAGATGTTAAGGGATTATTTCCATATATTTATTCAAGAGAGAAGCGCTGATGACAGTGAACATAAGAGGATATTCCAGAGGAACGGCGAGTCTCTTTGGAAGGATTGGCAGATTATGGATGTGCTGGGAAGGTGGCGTTATGAGGGGCCGTTCTTAGAGAGATTGGCAGTTTATATGGCGCATGTACCGAAAACAAAATACCGCGTACTCATAATAGGCAGCGGTTCAGGAGGGTTTACGCTTGAATTACTCTCGCGTTTCGGGGATAAACTTGAGGTAGTGGAAACCGATCCAGAGATAGGCGCGCTCATCAGGAGCTATGCGGTTAACTCAGCGCGCTATGCCTGCCAGGTTGTCCATGTCCCTGCGGATGTGTCAGATCTAGGCATGTTTGCCGATCATAGTTTTGATATGGTTCTTTCATATGGGGCGTTTCGCTATTTTCAACCGCGGGCAAGGAGCCGCGCGGCAGGCCAGATATCCAGAGTAGTCAATCCGGATGGTATTGTCCTTATAGGAGATGCCCTGAAAGAAAAAAAGGGAAAGGTTATTCTCCCTAGTGATTTCCAACAAAGTTTAACCCAGGCGGGATTAGGGGCAAGATTGCATGATGAGAGGGAGCAATTTCCAATAGCTACTTTATTATTTGGATTATTGTTTCATTATGAACATCCCGCGGAGAGTGATTACAACGCATTATTGAGAGAGACAGTAGATAAAATAGTGGAAGGGGGGGCTAAATGGCAGAATGCGTTAGAGTTTCTCCTTGATCTTGCTGGTTACAGAGGCGGCGTTAATAGAACGATAACGGCTTCTCCCAATCCCGCAGTTATGACAAAAATCGCAAAAGCTTTTCCTGGCGCGGGCGAGGCAGCAACTGATGAAGACCTTTTAATGAGTCAGACATCGGGTATAAGCAATAAAGTGGCTCCCGAAGAAGCCTATTCTATATATGAGCGAGTTTCTGCGTGTATAAGAGCGGAACAAAGGCCCCCCCGGGTATTATTGATAGGAACAAATATTTTAGGGGTTAATAACTTCTGCCCACCGATCGGGCTTTATTATTTAAAAGCCGCGTTAGAAAAGCTTACTAATGCCGAAGTAAGAATTCTAGACCTCGCGCTAGAAGATATTGATCAGGAAGCGGTAGATAGTTCCTTACGCAGGGCCGTCCGTGAATTCCGCCCGGATATTGCGGGGATTTCCTTTGCTACTCCATCTGCGGCTAACGCCTTGCGCATAGCGCGGATAGTTAGGGAAGAAAAGGAAGAGACGGTTTTGGTTGCCGGCGGGGTACATGCCAACGCAGTAAAGGATAAGAGAGTTATTTTAGAGGATAGCGATTTTGATTGCGTGGTTTCCGGAGAGGGAGAATTGCCTTTATCCCGCTTGGTTATGGGCATTGCAGAATACGGGAATGCTCAGGTATTATTATCTATTAAAGGAATAGACTTTAAGTGCAGGGGAGAAATAATGAGCACCGGGCCGCCTGAGATGATAAGAGATTTAGGCTCACTTCCCTTCCCCCGTATCCCTCCTGAAGAGTTAGAGCGTTATGATTTCTGGATTGTTAATCCCGAGAATAAAGCGGTGCCAATTTTGACCTCCCGAGGTTGTCCTTCCCGATGCAGCTTTTGCGCAAAATGCGTTTTTGGGTTCATCATAAGAAACAGGACGTTGGAAAGCATTATGGAGGAAATAAGGCATTATTATCTAAAAGGCTACCGGTATTTTGCGTTTATAGATGATGGGTTTGGCGTGTATCCCAAGAGGATAATGGCCTTGTGCGAAATGATTATCCGAGAGAGGCTTGAGATATTTTGGAAGGCAACGGTGAGGACGGATAAGGTGAATGATGAATTATTGCGTAAGATGAAAGAAGCCGGATGTATTCATCTGTCATTTGGGATTGAGAGCGGCTCCCAAGCGGTATTAGATAGAAACAGCAAAGGAACAACCGTCGCTGGAAATCTTGAGGCCATAAGTTTAGCTAAAAAATCCGGAATCGAAGAAGTCAGGTTGTTTATAATGGTCGGGCTCCCGGGGGAAACAGAAGAAGATGTGAGGAAGACCATTGAATTTGTGAAGACAGCAGACCCTACCAATGTAGGGATTTCAGTCGCTGTTCCTTATCCGGGTTCTGAATGGGGCGACAACCCCGCGTCTTTCGGAACAAGGATATTGACTCAGGATTTTGCGCAGTACATCCCTTTTGCAAAAGTGGGGAATACCGCGCAATACGCATCTGAGGCGCCTCTTGTGGTCCACGAGACAGATACCTTAAGTTCCGCTAAGATCGCCGATTGTTATCGTTTGATAAGGTCTGAGTTGAGTAAGTATATGTATGACTCTAATGAAGTAAGGGTACGATTTATTATTAAGAAAATTAGGGATTGCCTAAGCACTTTTGAGGCTGTCGGTTTATCCGATTTAGCCGCGCTATCAGGAGTGAAGGCTGTTAGGGGCGATATGCAAGCCGTGTTTGGCGATTATCGTAATTGGAGGATACTGGAGCGGCATCACGATGTAATTTGGTATATGTTAGGCATAGATGTTAGGTTTATTGAGAGCTTGGCCGATCAGGCGATATTATTCTTCTTGCTCTTGCATCACCTTCCCCTGGAAGATATTGATATAGACACGGCGGTATCCAGTATTTTCTCCCGTAATCCCAAAGAAATAGATGCTAATATTTTACAATTGACCAGGCTGGTTACCTGCATACAGTTTGCGCGCTTATTTAAGGAAGGCAGGATGGCGAGAAGCTGGTATAGGAGATTATTAGGCTTTTATGGCGGCTTTATGTCACATCAGTTGCTTAAGCGTATTGTAGAGAGATTAAGCCATATAGGTTCTTCGATAGAAGCGGCAAAAATAAGCATACAAAAAAAGAAGGTAAGGATGTTGTTAGTGAAAAACAGCCTTGGATATCAAGCGATACGCAGAAGACTAACCGCGAAAGCAATCTTTTGTTTAGGAGGCCGTACCGGCTCAGGCAAGACTACTTTTATAAGGGCATTGGGAGAAGATTTTAAAAATAGCGCAGAGGGCGTTATTGTCCGATGGTCTTTAGACAGGTATTATAAATCATCAAAAGACGCTCCCAAGACCGCCTCTGGTAAAGCTAACTGGGAGCATCCGGAAGCGCTTAATTGGGAATGGGTGAGAGAAGATCTGTTTGCGTTGTTGGAAGGCAAAGAAATAGACTTGCCTTCGCATGATAAAGATACGGGCAATAGTAAGCGCCATTCCGGAAAAAGAATAGCGCTATCTAAAGATTCCATTTTATGCATTGACTCGCTATTTGCGTTAGATGGAAGGTTGTTAGGTTGGTTGAGCGATAAGAAAAGAGAAACGGTAAAAGTGTTTTTTGATGTCCCGGAGGAATTGCGGTTGTTAAGGAGGGCTAATCGCAGTTTCAGGATTTCTATGTCTGATAGGGAGCGGCTGTATATATTAAAGCAGGTCATTCTTGCCTGGTGTAATAGGATCCGCGATGCCGAGAGGGATGTTGTGCTGGTCCCGGGGCAAGATATAAAAGCGGATATTTTTACTAATTATACCTTAAGTGAGATAGTCGAGTTTGAAGAAGAGATGGTGCCGTTATTAAACAAGGCCGTCGCTCAATTTAAAAGAGGAAGATATAAGAAATTAGCGACGGATGTGGCGGCGTTCCTGGAAAAGAAAATTTTGAGTGATTTATCATCCCTTGATGTCTTTTCTCAGGCGACCTTTGCTACTCAGACATCCGGTATAAAGTGTATTCCCGATGGAGTAAAGATGGGACCTCCCGGAGCCGCAGTAACCACCGTAGCCAAAGATGAGCACCTCCTAAGGAGCCAGACCTCGGGGGTGAAGCGGAATGAGGCATTAAGTTTGCAGGATGCGATTAAAGGTGTCCAAGCTACTCATTCGTTAGATCCTAATCAGGCCCGTACCTCCGGCGGCGCCCGCCGGTCTTCTGCGAGGAGACAAACAGGACTTTTTATTTTCGCCAAAAAGAAAGCGTTTTCATTCATTCGGCCGCTGCGGAATATCGGACTTGCACTCCTTCCGTGGCTGGTGGGGGCAGTCTGCGCAGCGGCCGTTTTGATTATAGTCGGGTTTATTGCGCTTCTGTCCCTAGCTGCCTATATCTATGCCCAGAAGTGGCCTTTGGAGCAAGCCCGCACCCAGGATCGCGAGCGTTCTCCCCGCCGGGCCTTAGATAGGTCTAATCCAAGGCCTACTTCAATACCAGGCCAGGAAGGGCCGCAGGGCGGGACCGGAACACTATCAAGGGAAGAGATCATCCGTCAGATAAAGGAAGCCGAAGCAATAACGGGCAGCGTAAATGAGCCGGAGCAGGCTTTGGTAAGGTCTCTGAAAATGGCCGATACTTTCACCAACGGCTTGTTAAAGGCTGCGGTAAAGAAGGGGCGCATCAAAGGCCCTCCGCAAGTGCAACGCTTCAGAATTATAGAAGTAGTGGAGAGCACCTTTGGAGCCTATCTTGTTTATGGCGAACATGGTATCCTCGATGGAACCCTCTATATTCAAAGGCCCTGGCTTACAAAAAAGACCCCTAATCAGATCATCCTGCACGAAAGAATCGAACTAGTAAAAGATCATACTACTGCCGAAAGTTTAAGCGTAGAACTCTTAGACATCCGCGCGCTAGTAGTGGATGATGATAAAAAATATCGACCCCAGACTATTAAGCGGCTTAATAAAATTGGCATTACACAAGTTGAAGAAGCAACAAATGGGAGAGAGGGGCTTAATAAGGTGCTCTTTGCAGACGAGCCCTTCAAAGTTATAATCGCGGATTATGATATGACGCTGCTAGAAACAGGCATGTGGATGTTTGGAGAGCTTGGTAAAGAAGTCCTTGATGACTCCGTGTGCATATTGCATACCGGCAGGGTAGTAGCAGAACTTCAGGCTGTTGAGCAGGCAGATATGCAAAAATTAGGTATTGCATTTCTTGGAAAGCCGCCGACAATAGGGGATTTAGTAGATTTATTGTCCAGGGGCTTGGCAGGTGAGAAGATCGGGGCAAAAATTGCTCCAGTGCAAGAAAATCCCATACCTGAAGAGCAACGCGTGACCGGGCCTCAGGCAGAATTAATGCAGAGAGGCGTGGGGGTCCTTCACGCTCTTAGCGCTGCGCGGGGCTTATTTCAAGAATTTGGGGAGATAGAAGGCGGGATAAAAACCCTTGATGCAACGATCGGGGGCATGATATCAGAATTAAGGGCAAAAAGATTGGGCAACCGCAATATTACCAGGGAGGAGGCAAGAGCAACATTAGAACGGGCGCAAGAAGTCTTTCCTCAAATCGACCAGAGCCTTAGGGAGATCGAAACATACCTTGCAAAAATAAAGCCCACTCAATTTAACGATTCCTTGACTAAGCTTTCGCACTATCCCGGCTATGGCAATCCAATTCAGCACGCCAATGATGATATAAAAAAGTTGCGCACAGCGATCAGGGAATATTTAAGTCCAGCCCCGGGTACCGCCCAGCTATTATCCGGCCTGGCAATAGGATTACCGGGGGCAAAGATTTCTACTGGAGTTTTGGCAGCTATTCATTGGTCTATGATAGGCCTGGTGCTGAACGGGATGGTTTGTGCCGCGCTGCTTGCCCTGGGGATTTGGTATTTATGGCAGAGAAACGCTAAAGCGAGAACCCCAGCTCTTGCTTCCAGACCCGCGGTGGGAGTGGTTGCAAGGCTTCCGCGAAGCTCAATAATCAGACGAATGTTCGCTCTCGGGATAATACCCTTTTTCTTAGCCCAGCCTTTAGCGCATAAGGCAATAGCCCAATCAACCAATATTGGCCCGCAGATTATCAACACCAGTATTGAAAATCTGAAATTCTCATATGACTGGGCTCCCTCTGGATCTGGAGCGATATGGATATTCGCTATTGGTGAAGGCGCAAATACTAACAATATACTTACCATTGCGCGGCAATTCGCCAACCACAGAGAAATGAATCTTACCGAGGAACAACTTAAGCGCGGGACAGAAGAGTTTATTCAGGAACATCTGCACGATTACCCCGATAGCTCGGTTAATCAGCCGCAGCGGCTTAATATAAATGCTTTGTATGAATGTTTGTTCCTGCAGCAGTTATTTAGTGAATCTAAAATTATCACCAGCCGCGACATTGTTATTAAAGGACAGGCAATAAAATTGCATTTCGTGGAAAGCCAGAGCGCTAATCTTATCACAGAAGCAAACCACTGCGCTGGGCACGTTTTTATAAAAATGAATATCATCTTTAGGCAGGTGCGTGAGGCGCAGGGAGGAACGCATGAAGGGTGGCTTGAATCTTTCAAGGGCAGGTCGTTTAGAGAGGTATGGGAGAGCCGCTTACGCGAAATAACTATTCATGAAATATACCATGCTTTAACCGCCTTACCTATGGAGTTTACTCCACCGAGTATCAATCTTAGCAACGTATTTGATGCCTATCAAGTTCCCGCTACTGTCCGGCATAATGCCAGAAAAGAATTGGGGGCCTATTGGGTTCAAATTCATGAAAGCGATATTCCTAAAATCACCCTGGCAGATATGTACGCTTTTTCAAAAGACCTGCCGATGATACGGTTAGGATTTTTACCATACCCTAGAGGGCGGAGATTAGCCTATGTGTTTGTGGGGGATATTATCACCCGGACTTTCTTGGTTGGGCAGGGTTATGCCAATCTTGTGCGCGAAGGGTTTATCCAGGAATTTAAGCAAAAGTACGGCCGTGGGCCTACGGAAGATGAGTTACGCTCAATTGAGTTGGATGTTCAGGAAGAGACAAAGTCCACTAATATGTTGGAGCCGCAAATATGCCGCGATATTCTTCTGAAGACCCCTGTTACCTCTATTAAGCATTGGGCCGGAGATATGTTTGAGGAGCATTTCGGTCCTTTACCTGAAATAAGTCTCGATATTCCTAAAGAAGCACGGGCCTGGTTTGAAAGAGAGGCGATAAAACCTCTTAAGACACAGAGAGAAGCCTCAAGTGTCCAGATAGAGCCTGCTGTTAAATCCCCGGCTGCAAAGTATTGGTTGTATGGGGCAGGAGGCGGCTTAGCTGTGTTGTTACCGAGTCTGTATTGGTTACGGCGGGGCAGAAAAATAGTTAAGCAAATTCAGGTAAGTAATAGAGTTGTGGGGAGCGCTGCAAAGCAAGGCAATAGACATAGAGCAAAGAAAGGGGGTAGCACCGGGAGAAATAACCCTAATAATAAGAGAGGGAGAAACGGCGGCGCTCATTTGTTATTAGTCCTGGCTGTAGGATTACCGGGCAAGGCTTCCACAGGAGCAGGAGTTTTGGCAGCTATTCATTGGTCTATGATAGGCCTGGTGCTGATTGGGGTGGTTTGTGCCGCGCTGCTTGCCGTAGGAATATGGTATTTATTGCAGAGAAACGCCAGAGCGAAAGCCCCGGCTCCCGCTTCCAGACCCGCGGTGGAATTTCGCGGGGCAGGAGGGGTAGTAACTTGGGCAAGAGGAAGTTTAATAATAACAACAGTATTGATAATCGTTGTCTGCTGTGGGGTAATCATATTTTTAGCTTGCCTTCCGTGCCCCGTTACAAAGTCAGTATTATTTAGCGAATCGTCTCCTTCCGTGGCTGGTGGGGTGTATTCGCTACTTTGTAACGGGGCGTTATTTGCGGGGACAAGCGCTTCAGGCAGCTCAGAGTTTAACTTATTAGAGCGGGCAAAAAGAGCTTTGGGAGAAATCGGAACTCGCGGGGCAGAAATTATCAAGGTTTGGCCGTTCAAGCGCGAAACAACCTTAAGAATGTTTATTCTTTTTCACCCGGCACGGAAAAGCCTGCCGAAAGCATTAGGTGAACCTAAAATATCTTCAATTGCCCAAGGGGTGATTATTGGCAGTATGCTGGTTGCGGAGAGAAAAAAGCTATTACCTCAAGCGCTGGAGTTTCTTAGAGGGAGAAATATCCGGTATTATTTTGAATTTTTTAAGACAGGCATTAACGATACAGAGGCAATGGAAAAAATCTCCGCTGAAATGTCTGTCGTAATGACGAAAGATGATAAGGGAAAATTTATTCTTATAGATTTATTTCCTGGATCAAAACCGCTGGCAAAAAAACCAGCCATTAAAAGGCCGCTCAAAAAACAGCCGCAAAGACCGGATCAGAGTAAACCCAAAAAAACAACAGCGGAGGCTGTTCAGGAAAAACCAATAGATCAGGAATTGACAGCTCCGGCTGTGGTGGAAGAGGCGGTTGATGGCAGTCTTATGGCTCTTCTTGGAGATACTCTGGCAGAGAGCACAGAGAACGGAAGGCACTCTGGAGGTTCTCTTGTGCCATTAATCTTAAAGCTATTTAAGAGTGTAATAAGACAAGGCCAGAATAGGGATCCGGTTCACCTTAGAAGCACGGTTATTATATCCGCCCTCCAACGTTTACGAAATGTAGAACAACATCGTGATGTGCGTGCAAAGGCGGGTTTTGTTTTAGCTCTTTTGGCTTTGAGGGAACCATATGTAAGGGGTATTTTGAATTCTATGCTTGAGCCAAGATACGAAGCCGCTAAAGATTTAATAGCCGTTATAAAATTCATCTTAATCGTAACAACAATAATTGATGGGGAGAAACCTTGCGCGGAACGCGTAAACGCGGTAGGAGAATTGACTAAAAATAACGACGCATTTAAACCGCTTATCTGCTTGCTTTTAAAATTAATTTCCAAGGAAATTTTAGAAAAAGAATTATTTGATTTGGGGATTAAGCGCGAGTCTGTAAATGATATTTCCGGTTTATTATTAAATAGCAAAGCTGATAAAAAGTTAATTCTGCTTATGGCTATTGATCTTGCCCAAAGCACAAGAACAATCCTCGATGAAAATGAGCCTTATGATGTTCGGGCCGCAGTAGCTTCGCGTTTATCCGCATGTGAGGGCACCTTTAAACCGGCTGTAGATCTTTATCTGGAATTAATTGCCAAGGAAATTCTGGAAAATGATTTATTTGTTTTAGGATGGAAGCCTGATGCTGTATGCGTGATATTTGAAGCGTTACGGGTGGATTCTGATATAAAGTCCGTACTGTTGATGGCTATTGATTTTTCCCAGAGCGCAAAAATAATTCTTGATGCAGGCAAAACTAATGAAGAGCGCTTTAAAGCAGTATCAAGGTTAATTGCCTGGACACAGCCCAATATTCCATTTAAGGACACTGTAAACTCTTTTTTAGTGATAATTTTAGAAAAAATTTTAAAAAAGGGTTTAGCCGGCCTAAGGACTGCGTTTGTAAAAAAGATTTTAGGCCTCATGTTGTGCCCTAACTCTGAAATAAAGATTATTTTACCTACCGCTATAGAGTTTACACAACAAGCAAGAATAATTCTTAAGGAAAGCTCGCCTCCCATAGAACGCAGCGGGGCAATTTTGACCTTGGGTGTTTTAGCCGAACAAATCGCTGCCTTTGTGCCCGCAATAGAATGTTTTCTTAAAGAAATCGCAGATAGAAATAAAAGTCAAGCAGCGGCAGAGGCTCAGCCGTCGCTCGATAATGATATTGGATCAATGCTCTCTATGATAAGTGCTACGGGAACCGAAATAAAAAAACCTGATGTCGTTCCTGTCTTGCCCGGATTGGCGGAACATGTCAAACTTGTTGGTTCGGGTCTTCCAGTGCCCTCTGCCAATCCGCCGCCGGTTCTTCGGCACATTGAATTTATGGTTTGCGGAGACCCCAATGTACATATACCGGTAGCTACCAACGACCCCATTGGGACTGCTGAAGACCTATTCTATGCTACTGGCCATGAAGAAGAAATTGAATTAATTTGCCAGCTGATGAGAAGCAATAAACTATTATTTGAACAAAAGAAGGAAAATCAGTTTGCTAGATTCCTCAAGGACTTAGGTAAGGTGGCAAGGCACAAAAATAGCTATATAGAAGATGTTAATTGGAGAACTAGAAGTACGAAAGAGCATCCAATAAGTAGAAAAGACCATCTGGCTGCAATTTTTGCCGCAGTTAAAGTTACAAAAATTGAAGATTTGGCTGGTAAAGTTTGCCCTGTATTGAACGAGGTATTAAAGCGCAGAGAGGATATAAATTATAGTGTGCTTTTCCAAGCTGTTCAAACTGCTTATTTCTTTGGTGAAAATGCCAATGCCTGTTTGCAGGAATTGAGGTCGCTCCATAGTGATATAACAACTAATAAACAAAATATACAGGGCAAGCTTCGTCCTAATTTAAAACAAATAGAAGAAATTTTGGCGAAAGCTGTCGTTGCCGTAAGGAAAACGGGACGAAGACAAGCAGAAGGATTTGGAAACTTTAGGGAAAAACTTCCTCCTCAAGTCGGCGCAGCAGAGCTCCCCCTGCGCGTGTTGGTGGTGGATAACGATGATCGGCGGCTCGAGAGTATATTGAGGAAGTTACAAGTTATACTACAAAAGCATCCTCAATATCCATTCGAAATCATAGGGGCTAATAGTTTTTCAGTGGCAATGGCATTATTTGGGCAAGGAAAACGTTTTGATGTTGTTTTTACAGAGAGAGATATCGATCCGGATAATCTTCCTGAAGGCGGAGGGCTTAGATTAATAGAAGCAATTAAAAAGGATTATCATTCTACCTTTATGGTGTATATGTGTCACGGACCTGATTGTTGGAGAAGTAAGTATCTTAGCTTAATTAGAGGTATCGATTATT
This sequence comes from Candidatus Omnitrophota bacterium, assembly GCA_026387405.1. Lineage (GTDB taxonomy): Bacteria > Omnitrophota > Gorgyraeia > Gygaellales > Profunditerraquicolaceae > JAPLLP01. The sequence continues at coordinate 29,972 of JAPLLV010000029.1, read as the reverse complement.
ATTGGTCCGGAGAAGAAATTGACGATAATACTTTGGGCTTTTGCTTAAACTGCGTACCCCGTTCACAAGGTAATAATTTCTTGCGTAGGAGACTTTTTAATAAACTACAAAAGAAGCAGCAGGCACTTGAACAATCCAGCTCTTTAGCGAAGGTTTTTGATGGCAGGTTCCTTGATTTTTCAGCGGTGCAATGGTCTTTAAAAAGTGATAGGGCATTAAGACTTGATGCCAAATATATCTTCGTCTGTTGGAATGACAGGGATAATTGTTTACACGCCTTCCCCGCGAGCGATCCTAAAGACGCGCAAGAAAAAGCCGGTGCAGGCAAGCAAGTCCGGAATATTTTAGAGGTGCCTGTTGAGTCGGCCCAAGGTAAGCAGGTTAGTGGCGTTGCGCCGTCAGCCGCAGTTGCTGCTGCCAGGCAGCGCAATTATCCCGGGACAACTGAACCGTCAGAAAAAGAGCAGGGGCTGCCGGCACTCAAGGTCGAAGTAGCCTTTGACGAAGATGGCAAGCCCGCTTTTATCTGGGATCGGGAGATAATTAATGAATTACCGAAAGAATCAAGGAGAATGGCTAAGAAAAGGCTGGGTAGATTTCAAGTTGCCCTTGAGCTTTCTTCTGCCACAATAGACCACCCCGTTGTCGGCAGGAGCATAAACTTTATTATTTTGCCTTTTACATCCCAAAGGCCATCTGCGCACAGGACTAATTTAGGCGCTTGCATTGGAAATGATATTCAGATAACTTGGTCCTGCTTGCGTAAGGCCGGGGTTGGGCTTGATGTTATCCGGCATGAGTTGGGAGAGTTGATCTTTGGCAGTGATGAAGCTGCCCAGGAGGGAAGTATATTGTATTATTCTTTTGCCAATTCGCTCCCGGAATTAGACAGGCTCCTGGAATTGGATAGAGAAGGGAAAATTGAACTTGATAGCGGTTATAAGGCCAGGCTTTTACAGGTTTATAGGCATATAGAAGAAATAAAGCAGGAGATGTCTCGTTACGAACACTTTAATTTTGAAAATAGTTCTTTCGCCGATTTATTGACTAGGGAATTGAAAGAATTTCCGCTGGATGCGTTGGATTTCTTTGGCTTCAACGAAATGGTAAGCGAACTTATGCGGAGGGGTGTCCGTTTTGTCAGGGCTCCTCCTGAGTGGGATGCGGGTGTTGAGCATTGTTATCTTGATAATGAAGCCTTAGTGATCATACCCTGCGGCGCTGCTCCTAAAGATATACTCTACAGGATCTTTGCGCTTTCCCACCCGATACATAATCCTATCCAAGCAAAAACCTATATAAACAGATTAGCGAATACAAGGAAGTTCTACCGGCACTCCTTTACCTATAAGAATAATGGCGCCTTGGACACTAAAGTGCGCATATTGCTAAGCATGCTCAGGGATGATAAGGTCAGCGTAGATATATTCTTGTCTACCGGTAAAATTCCGCTTTACTACATGATGGCGCACCCTATGGATACTTTTGAAAAGGCGTGCGATAAAGCATTAGAAAACTTCTATGTGTTCTTAGAGCGTATTTTTGAAAGTGCGGTATCCGCGATACCGGCCTGTCGGGATCCAGGGAATATAGTAAGGATCACTTTACCGGAAAGTTTCGCGGAGAAGGAATGGCAGGATGGAGAAGAAGTCTTGCACTGGAGTGCGCGGAGCGTCATCAGGGAAATCGAGAGGTGTTTTAAGAGAGTAAGAGATCAGAATCTGGTTTGTGGAGCAAATAGTGGAAAGACGGTTTCTCTTACGTTTGATACATGGGATGTAACGCAGGCATCTACTTATGGTGCTTGCTCTGGCGGCGTTAGCACACCGCAAATGATTCCCGTTCACGCAGGCGCAAGGGCAGAATACAACCTGGGGGTTAAAATAAAAGGCCTGGACGAACGCGCATTAAGAGGGTCTTGTATTGTGCGCTACTATCAGGCTGGCGCTCCTCAAATAGCCGATAATTTGGTTAATAATGCGCAGCTCGGAGAATGTCAGATGTGTTTTAGGACTGAGCAAGGAACAACGATCAGTTTAGAAGCGCCTGCGTTTCGAGGCACTGCCTTGGATAGAGAAATACCCAGAGATAATCGAGGGGTTCCGCTTCTAAAACTGAGTCATTGTTTTGCAGACGGCATCGAAGTCTACCATATTCCGGAAAACGGCCAGGGCGGCGAAACCACGCTTGCCGCAGTCCTTGCCGAAGCAAAAGACCTGGCTAAGGTTTGGGTAGGGGCAGAAGAGTATATTGATCCCCTTCCCGAATTAGGCGTGACAATAATAACACTAGGTTCAATTAAGGTGTTTAGGGTGTCGTATCGCGGAGAGATTAAGGTTGTGATGCAAAATACTAATTGGAATTCCTGGCAGGCTCGCGCCTTGCTGCTCCGGCCTCCGTCTATTGTTTTTTATCCGGACGGCACCATCAGATCTATCGCTGGAGTGGATATACATCTTACAAATGAAGAGGCGGCCATCAGGGCTTTCAAGCAGCAATTTATCCTTTGTATGGATGTCCCGAGAAGACCGTCTACTTCCCCACCAGCTCCTGTGGATTCGCGGGCGGTCCAGGCTCCGCTTCCCTCTCCAACTCCTGCTACCCTAGCCCCCACGGCTAAAGCTAAAATTCCTTCATTATCGAATGTTACCCAAATAAAACTTATTAAGCTCGCAGATAAAAGACAGTGGACCGCGCGCTGTTCGATAGAAGGCGAGAGCCAGGAGGTTGACCTGGAATTAAATCATGAAAATATAGTTATGTTGCGGGAAAACAATAATTTTAAAACAGGGATTACGGTTTCTATGAATATGGTTAATACCACGCTCACGATTGTGTTTGCCACGGCAGATTCGAGCGGGAGAAAAGAATATTCGGTATTGGATGAAGCAAAAATGCCCCAGGCAGAGGTAGATTTAAACGCCTGTTTAAATAAAAGTGATGCTGCCTCGCCAAAGCCAGTTGTTTCACCAAATCCCGTTGCTCCGCCAAAACCAGTTGTTTCACCAAATCCCGTTGCTCCGCCAAAACCAATTGCTCCACCAAAGCTCGCTGCCCCGCAATGGATGCAGGCCCTGCTTGATAAGAGTCGGTCTTTAGTTCCTACCGAAGTTAATAGCGCGGTATTTGATGCTATCAAAGAAGCATTTGATCTGGAAGTTTCTGACCGTAATGGCTCTCCCTGCGTGCGCCTGGCCTTAGACCCTAAAGATGTCCACTCGCCGCAGATGGAGATCATTTTGTTCAATAGGCATCTCTATGCGGGTTTTAAGGCAGACAATTACATTAAGTTCGGGGCCAACACCAGTATTTCTTTCTTAGGTGGCATGACTTCCCTGGAACAAGCTGATTACTCCGGCCAGCCGCCGTTATTAGGGGTGGTTAAGACGCAAGAAGGGGAGTTAAGGTTTGTGGTGGACAAGGGATTCTTAGACCTGGCAAATAAGCCTAAGTTCCATAATCGTTTCTCCCGCATACTCTGTATAGCAGAAGATTTTAATCCGGAATATCGCCTGCTTTGGCCGTATTCCCGGGAAATAGCGCTCTTCCGGCAGGCAGGGAAAAATTGTAAGGATTGGTGGCAGTGCGCGGTGACAGAGGATACCGTTACGCTTATAGAGGGAGTGTTTTTTAAGAAAACTGCGCGCTGCGGGATAGTGTATCAGGTGGGTAATGATTTTATTCGCTTTGAGCCGGAGGAGGCAGAGTTAAGAACTGAAGCGCTTGCCGCGCCTTACCTTTTTATGCATCCTGCCGGTTTGGTAGGCTGGGCTTTGAGCAGCGAATCTAAGATGTATGTCGTTTATGATGAGCGCAGCGGCTTTAATCCTCCGCATGAAAACGGGTTGTTAGATTTTATCACGCTCACAGAATATTTAAACAGAAGGACGGAATTCACCGAGATCGCCTTTCTTGCTCCGGAAGAAAGAAATAATTTTCCCAAGATTATTGATGAGAGAAGATTGGGTCAGGCAGAAAGAAAGTTCGGCAAAAACTGGCAGTCGCAGGAAGTTGATGTTTCGGATATCTTGTTGAATAAAAAAACTGCTTCCTGGGATAGGCGTCTTGACTTTAGCGTAATACACTCCCAGCTTCAAGAACTCTGGGTCACTATGACCCTGCGCGGCCCTCCGGGAATCATGGAAAAAGCCAGAAATGCCCGCCTGGTCTTTACTACCGACGAATCCCTGCTTACAGATGATCAGGGAAATATCTGCATAGCCTCCTGCGATATCAGTGCCAAAACCGTTTATATCCACCCCTCCTGGTTTAGTTCCAAAGAGAAAATTAAAGTACTTTATCATGAGTTTATCAGCCACATTGTCTTAGGCCTATCCGATAAGGATAACGCCGCGATGGAGGATACGGATAATTTCTTCTGGTTTACCGAAAAACACCCGGAGCTATTCGGGAAATCCATCGGAACTTTCTGTATGGAAGGTAATATCCCGGAGCTTGAGAGCGTTGCCGACGCCCAGAATGCGAATACCCGCGGCGGACTAGGAGCTTATTACGGAGATAAACTGGAGGGTTTGCATAAACTCGGTATTGGCAGGGCGTTTGGCATGCAGCCGGGTTACAGTCATGTGTTCACCCACAAAAATGGCTGGCAAAAAATCGATTACGGTCCGCTTAAAGAGCGAGGTATCCTTAAAAGGGTGCATAAGGACGGGTTGCCCCTTACCGTTACCGTGCAGACCTGGGATGAACACAACCTGGAGAGAAATATCAAGGTTGAGGTTGAAGTCTGGGTGATTGATCGCGCCGGAACTCCGGGTTATATTTTAATGACCCCGGAAAGAAAAAAAAGCGGCGGGGATAATGCGCAGGTATTCGACATCCTTTATCCGGACAAGGAAACGCACCACGGAGACCTGCGTAGCGCCGCGATCCACCGTTTCACACAGGAGACGGTTTTTGGAAAAGCCGCGTATGAGGTGATGAAGGAGTTGGATATCATTCCCGATATCGTGCATCTCAACGAAGCGCATGTGGTAACCGTGGCCGCGATCCTCAAGAGCAATAGACATAATCCCAAGGTCGTTTATACCAACCATACCATAATAGAGGGGGGATTGGAAAGGTTCCACTGGCCGTCATTGGGGGTCAGTTGCGGACGCATGATATATCAGATAGGGCTTAATGGCGACCACTACGAAGAGTTTGTGCGTTATTTTATCCGGGATAATTTCTTGATTGATTTCTGTAAGGCGGCAATGAAACTGGCGGATGTAATTAACGGCGTGAGCCAAGAACACGCGCAAGAAACAGCCAAGCTCTTTAAAAGGGTTTATGGCAGTGATTTTGATAAAGAGGTGATCGCCGTGCTCAATGGCTCGGGGGATTACTGGGTAAGCGATAAATTATTGGTCATGGAGAGGCAGAAGAAAGAGCCTACCGCCAAAGAGCTTTGGGATATCCATGAGGAAAATAAGCTCGAAGTTTATAAAGAGATCAGGCATCGTACGGGCGTTACCCTTGAGCCCAGCAGGCCTACTGCCTGGCTGGTGCGCAGGTTTATTGAATATAAGAGCATATATCCTATGTTGCGCTTTATAGTGCGTATAATCTGCGCCGACCGCGATAAAAAATTTACTATAGACGAGTTGTGGAACTTGTGGGAACAGGATATACCGGAGATCAAGGATAATGGTTACCGTAACGGGGTGTGTGACCTGGCGATAGCGATCCAGAAAATCCTGTTTCCTACTAAGCGGGAGGAGATATGCGGACTGGGTATGCAGGTAGTAACCGGCGGGCCTATCGTGGATGATGACGGAAAATATTGGGCGGAACGATTTAAAGAATGGGCCAAAAAACCGGGATTGCAAGGCAGGTTTGTCTATATCGAACATTTTGAGCCGCGGGTATTAAAGATGCAGGCAATTGCCGCGGATATCTGTGTTAACTGTCCATTGCCGCTGGGTGAAGCCTGCGGGACCTCCGACCAGAGGACAGGCAGGGGCGGCGGGATCAACATCGCGCTTAATGGCGCCGGTCCTAAGGATTGGTATGGGGAGGTCAAGACCGATCAGGGAATCAGCTTATTGTTTGGGCCGTATCTGAAGGAGGTTGATGGCAGGAAAGAGGTAGACAGAGACAAGTTCTTTAAGCAAGGCCCGTTAGATATCCTTGAGAAGTTAGGGGTGTTATCTTCCATATTTTATGGTAATGCGCAAGAGTGGAAAAACCTTATGCTCAAGTCTTACCTTGCCAGTAAGAAAGTTACTGCCAAGGCTATGGAGCGTAGACATACAAATGATGTTTACGGCCCGTTGTTTAAAAAGCGTGAGCCAGCGCCTGCGGGACCTTTGCCGGACGTTACTGATAGCACCCGCAACTCTTTATTTAATGCGGAAAAAAGAGAGGATGAGTCAGGGTTAAGTAAGCCGCCAATGCTCACGGTAGAATTTGATTCAGAAGCTCGGATAACCAACAGGAATGACTTAAGGAATAATATCTATCAATGGCTTTCCGGAAGAAAAACCCAGGATCGCCGCCAACTAATGCCTGTTCCCCAGTCAGAAGGCCGCGCCGAGGCATTTGTGGTAAACTTAGAAAATGCCTTGAGAAAATTAAAGGAAAAGCGTCCTGATGATTTTACCAAGTATATGGGAGATGTGTTTAACTTAAACCTCGTTAGTATTACCGTAAAAGAAGATAAATTAGCCCGCACTCTAAATGATAAAACCATTAATTTCCGCTATGCGGCCTTAACCCGGGCGCCGCCCGAAGATCCGGATTGGCAGAGGCTTATTTTCCTGACCTGTTTAGATGAGCTCTGCCATTTACTCTCCTTGAGGATGCCTGAAGACAAAAGGCCCAGCGAAAAAGAAGACCACGAATTTATCTATGCTTATTTAAAAAGCTGTCCTGAATGCAGCCGGTCCTGGCAGGAAGTGTTAAGTAATCCGGAAAAGTATGGCATTTATCTTGCCGGAGAACCAGAAAAAATATTGATAGCGCTAAGCCAGAAAACGCGCGCCGGCATATTTGCAAGAGCATTGAAGATGCAGGACGCAGCACTCAAGATAAAAACCGCACCCAATGCTGACAAGGCTTGGGAGTTATTCTGCAAAGAGCCGGGAGGTTTTGATATTGTGATCACAGATTCCGGGTTGCAATTAGATGGTCGGAAATTAACCACCGCTATTAAAGAACAGAGTCCACATACTTATATAATCACCGTAGGAGAATTTGTTAGCGCAGGAGATGATGCCTTTGCTCCGGAAGAAACCCTGTGGGCGTTACCTTATGCGATCAATTGTTTCTTCCGGCTTTTTGGCCCGCTCCCGCTGAAGTCTGTATTACGTCAAAGGCTTCATAGCCAAGATGGAAAGCAAGAAATTATCTCCGGCAGGTCAATTTTAGTAGGCCCCCTGCAAGTAATCTTGCGTGCCACTGAATTTGCAAGCGCGAGCGAAAAAATCTTTGCCTATAAGACCGGGTTGCGTCAGTGGCATGCGGTTTCAAAAGAAGAAATGGAGCAGCGTAACATTACCTGGGCTGAAAAGATATTGGATATTAGGGCAGATAGCCTGGATAAGGTTGCCGGCGGCGCCGTAAGAACAGCGGATTCTTATCGAGAAACCGTTTCCGGAGCGGGCCAGATATCTTCTTTTCCTGAAGAAAACGCATCGCGGATAGCCTTGCGCAAGGCAGCCAAATTGATTATCCTGCCGCTTGCGCTTCTGACCTGCGCGTTCTCACGGGCAAGCGCGGTAGCGGGGATATTTATAATAATTATAATAAGCCTGGCTCTTCTCGCTCTTTTTACGCATAGAAAGATAGTACGAGTACGGAACAGGAGGGAAAGATTAGAGAAGCTAATAACAATTAGTTTCCATAATAACCCAGCTTTATCTCGTAAGTTATCCGAGCAAGCAAAAGACGCTGAGCAAGTCTTGCTTTTGGATGAGGCCATACAGAAAAGAGTCAAGCTCATGCCTGAAACTCAAGTCATCGTGCTTTTAGGAGGGAAATACCTGAATATACATGAATGGTTTATGCCCGCCTTCAGGCGGATGGGGTGTGACGCCGCGGTGGTTTCATACGCGGTGAAAAATAGAAAAGCCTTACCCGGTGTCATTGAGGCAATACGCTTACATCCGCAGATAAAAGGATTTGTGGTTACCGCCCCTTATAAAATTGAGGCCGCCGGCATCCTTAGGGCCGGTAAGACGGATAAATTAATCGGTATTGCCGCAGATATCGGTTCAGTGAATCAGGTGAAGAAATATCCTGACGGCCATTTTGAAGGCCGCAATAACGACGGAGATGGTTTTGTCGAGGCATTGGACGCGGAGACAGGCCAGGAAAGAATATTAAGGGGAAAAATAATTCTGCTCATTGGCTGCGGCGGGGCAGGCCGGTCAATTGCCGCGCGCCTGGCGGACGAAGTTCCCATGGAAATCGCGTTTTTTGACGCCAGGGCGGCAAACGCGGCCAGCCTGGAAGCCAAATTGAAAGAGTTAGACGTTGACCTTGAGACTAAAATATCAAACCTGCGGGACAAAAACGCAACAGCCGCGTATTTCTCTGTTGCCGATCTGATTATTAACGCTACTGACAATAACAGCCTGACTGGATATGCCCATGTTTTGGGAAATATCCGTGATAATGCCATAGTAGTTGATATCGGCCGTTCGCAATTCCTGAACCTGGTGCGCAAGCAAAACCCCCGAGTGCGCGCCTTTACCGGAATGCCGATGTCAGTGAAGACCAACGTGGACCATCTCTTACGGATTCTGGGAATAGAAACAGACTATGAGGCAATGAAGAGGGATACTGAGGCGAAGTGGTTTGGAGAAGCAAAACTAACCTTCACCGGTATGGTGCGCTATAACTGCGGCATTAAGGTGCTGGCTAAAAGGAATAATCTTAGCCGCAGCCAGGCGCGCGCCAGATTAGAAGATGCCGGGCTTAATCTGCGTAAACCCGGCACCTTAAAGAGAGGGAAGGAAATCCTCTTCAATGACTTTGTGGAAGCGCTGGAGGAAGCAAGTAAAGGAAAAAGAGTTACTCTCTCTACCCAGGGTATCTGTTTCTTTCGTAGTGGGCGATGCACTTGGCATGCCACGCTTGATAAAGCCGGCATTCCCGCTGGGAAGCCGCGCTACACCTATGACGAACTCATAGCGCAGCGAGGCAGCCTGATCACGCCCAAGGATTATCTGGCGGGAATTGAACATGGCAGGCGCTTTACGCAAATCTTTATTCTGCCATTGGTTATAGAAATATTGCGTCGGTTGGCTTTCTTCTGGAAATCCTTGCTTAACTTAGCGCCGGGTAAAACGCCCAAGGTGTTGGTTATAGGAACAGGAGGTTTTATCAGGGCGGAGCTGGTGGGGATGATAGATGAGCTTCGCAAAAGAGGATTATATAACGGCAGGGTTGTGCTTATTCAGCCACGAGGCACAGAAACCGCAGAATACCTTCATAAGAACGGCAGAGTATACCGGATAATTACTAAGTATCCGGACGGCAGAGAAACTACTCAGGAGGTTAACTGTGTTGCCGAATGCCTCGCCATCAAAAATGACCGGCAAAGATTTTTAGATTATGCCAAACTCAAACTCGATGTTATCGGCATAGGAGTTACTGAGCAGGGGATAACTAAGGGCTCCCCGGCGATTAAGGACCTAAAGGATTTTCTGGAGGCTTATTTTCGTATTCACGGCAGCAAGGCAGTTTTGTCTATTCTCTGCACAGATATCGCAGCGGACAACGGCGATAAAATCAAAGAAGGCGTTTTGGATGTTGCCGGAAGCGATCCGCAATTCCTCCGGTGGCTGAATGAGGGGGTTAGTTTTCATAATACTATGGTTGACAGGATAGTGGATTCTCCTAAGCGGCCGCAGGATCCTATTGTGGCAGAGCCGGTTCCCATGATAAGGCTTTGTATAGATGATCCCCATGGAAGATTCCCCATTCCTTTGGACAGGATAGAAGTGGAGGGCCGCCGGCCGGTGATCATTTGCCGCAAGCCAGGCCTGATCAAAAAGTACGAAGCCTGGAAGTTGCGCATACTGAATGCGACCCACACGGCGATGGTGCCGGTTGCGGCTTTAAGCGGCTTTAAGTTCACCAGAGAAGGTATTGCCGAGCCGATTATTGAGCGGTACCTGAATTCCTTATTCTATTCGGATATCCTTCCGGCACTCAACGATATGCCTATAGAGGGGATGAGGGCAGAAGAATATTACGCGGAGTGGATCAGGCGTTTAAGGAATCCCAACATCCCGCATATGCACTTTACTATCGGCCAGAACAGCGCCTTAAAGATATTTCAGCGGCTTCTGCCCACCGTTATGGCCAATAATGGCCAGGTATCTTGGGTTATGGCTTTTGCAGTCGCTTCCATATTCAGGTATTTGACTGCAGTAGAGAAGCGGGATGGCGGAGTATACATAGGCAAGACGGACGATCATTCAAGGCCCAGGGAAGATTATGTATACGCTAAGGCAAGTAACCGGCAACTCTGGGCGAGGCAATATAATTTCGAGTTTCTTGATGCTTATCAGCCTCCGGGCGTGGCAGAATGCTTGCTGGGGATGTTCAGCAAAGAAAAAGAGGAAGTTGTGAAAGCAGTAAGAAAGGTTTTGGCTGATAAAGCAAAATGGGGCGTTGATCTTAATGCTGAATTCCCGGAATTTTCCAGGCGCGTGAGTGATATTTATTACCGCTTAGTAAGTGGAAGTAGCTGTATGCAGATGTTGCAAGAATGTTTGGGATTGGATGGCATAGAAGACGCCTCTTCCCGGGGCAGGTCAAGGGAAGAAGTAAGGGAGCATTTTAGAATGAAAGGCGAGTTTAGCGGCATAAAGATATTAGAGCAGGAGATGTGGCGGGAAGGCCAGATAAAAGAAGGCATACAGCTTGCTGCCGGCCATCTGGGAACAGACTGGGAAATAATCTATCAACTTCTTAAAAGGCGCAATGTTTATTTCGCGCGCGCCCCGGATAATTGGGATGAAGGAGTTACTAATGGGCCTTTTGGCGCCTGTATCATCGTTAGACAAAACCCCTTTGCCCCCCAGCTAAAAAAATACGCATATTTCGTTATCCTGCCTAAAAATACCACTCCCGCAGAAATCGCCCACGAAATCCAGGCCGTTTTATTCTCTGTGGATCACGAGCAGAATGAATTAATTGATCAAGGGAACTTTAAAGATTTAGAACGGTCAGATTTCCGGAGGTATATAAATATCCGGGCCCTTATCAGGGGCAGGGGCGGGTTCGGCCGGGTGCGCGATTTCAGCTTCGGGATAGGTGTAAACCCTGGCATAATCCAAAGCATAAAGGTCTCTTTGCGTAGCTTATTAATAACTTTTAAAAAGTGCTTAGATAGCCTGAGGAGAACAGGATATCTAAAAATGGTGCTTATAGCCTTCGTTTTTGCAGCTTTATACGGGATATTTTACCTTGGTTCGCAGTTTTATTCCGCTCATTCTGCCATAGTAACCGCGGCTTGGCCGGTCTTTCCTTTTATTTGCGCGGTTCAGGATCAGCACCCGAAACCCGGAGTAAAAAAAGTAAAGCCGGAGATATTAGAATTGGCGGAAACTGCGCGGGGGCTGTTGAGCGAGCCGGATCTTGAGCGGGCTTCCTTGACCGATGGGTATTGGCAGAGAGCGCAAGCCTTCTTAGCCCAAGTAGAAAATGCGGCGCTAGACGACCAGGATTTCGAATGCGCAATGGGGCGGGAGCTTTATGTAAAAGGTCATCCTGTATATGTCCAGCAGGCAGATGTTAGCATCGCATGCCTTGCAAGGCCTTCCGCGAGCAGGAAAAGATTATATGAGGATTTAGATGAGGCCCGGCAATCTCCTTCTAGCCCATCCTCCAAGGCCAGGCAGATTTTTATGAATATAGCTAATGCGGTTTTGGAGTGTTCCAGGGTTGCCCAGGGATCATCCGGGCTCACCGCGCAATGGAAGCTAATGCATATTTACAAAGAGGCCTCTCCTGATTTTGCGGCGAATAAAGCGCGTATTGTCAGCGAGTTACAGGCCTTCCTTGATGAAGGAGAGGGGGATGTGTATCTGCTTTTTGAGTTCGGCTGTTTTAGCATGGATGAAGCATATCACCAGCAGCTTATGAAGACTTCCTACTTACAGCCTGACCCCGAACTTGATCGCGCAGCTGATTTACGTTTAAAGGCAGCCGATTCTTTATCTTGCGCATTCCAGGGGAGGAGTTGGGAAGAGCTATGCGTTATGGTTGATAGTAAGATCAAATTAACCGAGCGGGGACTTAATTTCACTCCTCCTCCTTTCTTAAAAGGTTTAGTGCATTGTATTGCCCAGGAGATCCGGGGTAATCAACGCCTTAAGCTGGTTTTTGAACAACAGAATATAGGTATGGTCAAGGATTTTGGCCGGGCTGGTTTTGCCCGGGATGACGCTTTGAGAGAGTTTATGCACGGGTCAGATAAATGCCTGGAGTTGTCCGCAATTGCCCTTCAGGCCCTCAAGCGGGTTGAACAGGCGCGCATTAGGCAGGTGTTTGAAGAACAATTACCCGCGCTGCTTGGATCCGATTCAGGCGGCAGCCGCGTTTTTATTCTTACTATCCCGGTTTTCCTGGGCGCCCAAGAGCGGTGCCCTATAAAAACCGGCAAGTGCGTAGAAGATCCTTCAGCCGCAGCAAATCTGTTTCCCGAGGAAACCCTGATCAGAGAATGGCCTGCGGAGCAAAAAATTCCCCATGAGCTTATTGCTACCAGGCGCGATAAATTGCTAGGTTATAACTTTTTTACGATGCTGAATAATTTAGGCCTTATCGAGCGCCATCCCACGCGGGAGATTAATGCTGCGTTATTAGCTGTGTTGCAGGCGTTGCCTTCGGGAAGCCTGGAGGAGCTGATGCAATATTTTAGAACACTACCGCCTGCTCCATTAAAGGATAAGCAACCGGGAGCTTATAATGCCTGGTTTAAGAATAGGGCAGAGCTGGCGCTAAGATGGGTAAAAGGCCTGAACCTGGAGTTGGAGCTTATGGCCTGGGAGAATTTACAGAGGCTTTTTGCGCCGGATATAGATTTTAGCAGCCTGGCAGCCTTAGGATTAGTTAGTTTGCCCGCAGGCAATGGCAGTAAGCTTGTCTGTCTTGTGTCTGAAGCCGGCACAAAAGCCAAAGAGCTGGCAGGCAAGGAATCTGGACGAGTAGAACAGGTTATCGAAAGAATAAATAGGATTAATGATCCTTCCAGGTTGGATGCATTCCTGAAAGATACCAATCCCCAGGTGCAGGCTGCTGCCGGCCAAAGGCAAGCCGCGTTGTGCAGATTAGAAGAGCTGAATACCCAGTTGAAAACCCAAACCCAGACCTTGCAGCAGCAGCAAAAAGAAGAGGCTGCCCGGAAAGAGCAAAAGGCGGCTGAACTTGTTTTAGTGTCTCAACAAAGGCAGGCCGCAGAAGAATTAAGGGCAAGAGTAAGCCAGTCTCTGCAGGCAGCCAGCGAAGCTTTGAGACAAGAACAGGCAGAGCTGGTCAGCGCTAATCAGGCCAGGGAAGAATTGATATATACAGCGCTAAAGCTTCTGGATATCGCTACTGCGCAAGAGGTAACCCCGCTTGCGGAATTAAGAATAACTACTCAAAGGTTGAGCGGTCAATACGCAGGCCAAGAGGCATTCATCCCCGAGGTGCAAATACTCCAGGATGCCCTTGCCGCAGCAGAGTTGGCTGCAAAGCGCGTCCAGCTTGAGGCGGAAGCTGCCGAACGGCTCAACAAGCAAGAGCAGGAGGTCCTGCGCGTGCGCCAGGCGATTGCAGATAGCGCGCAAGCGCCTGCAACAGAGAGACTGCGCATGCTTTGCGCTATCCAGTTAGATGATCTGCTTGCCGTTGCTTCCGCGGGCCAGGTTACTCTCGCCGCGCTTTTAATCTCCGCTATTCAGGACACTTTAGCCGGGATAGAGAGAGAAACGCAGTCAGCGATACAAACAGAAGTATCCGCATCCTCCGCGGGAAATGGTCCTAAGGCAGGCGTTTGCACAGTAGAAAAATATATTTGTGGATGCAGAAAAGAATTTGAAACGCAAAGATTAAATCAGGCGCAGCCTGCAGTGCGCACAGTCATTGATAGGATCAACCGTGCGGAAAGGTTGATCAAACGGGGAAATCCTGAAGGCATTACTTTGCTGGAATCCTGCCGGAGCGATGTGCAGCAAATTCTCGCACAAAAGAAGAAAGATAAAGAAAAACAAGTCTTCATACAAAACCTTTTCTGGCTGGGCCGCCTGGCCAATGCCTATTATAGGGCCGGTGATGCCGAGACTGCCCAGAGAATAATCGTTGAACAGAAGTATATAGAAGATGTTTTTAGCGATGCCTTTACCGGAGCGATTTTCGTAAAGATAAACCTTTCCCTTGATCCCGATAATGGTCGGGGTATGTTAATGGGCTTTCTGCAGCGCCACCCTTCCACTATCCACGTCATTGCCGAGGATGACCAGGGAGAAAGGGTATTGGCGATCTTGAGCGATTCCGGAGGCGTCCAGGAATGTATCCAGCAATTTCCTTACGCGTATATTGCTTTGACGGAGTTATTGATCTATCGATCAGCCCTGGGCTTGGCTGATCTGGCACAAGCAAAAAAAATTATCAGCGAAGCTGGAATTTTATTTACTGAAGACCAGAGTATCCTGGCATTGAGCAGCTATGTGCATGCGTTAGAGGTGATGGCAGAAGGGCCTGTGAGTTATGAGCAGGCATCAAAGATACTGACGGAGCAAATTGACCCTAAGGCGATAGTCTGCGGCATACCTATAGCATTCCATCGCGATTATTTTAAGCAATTTATGGTAAATGGCGCAGGTAATGGCTCCGAGAAAGACCTTCATCCCCTGGCGTCTGCCTTGGCAGGGCAGCAAAAATCAGCGTTGGAAAAAATCGCAGAGTTGAATCTGCAAGCGGAAAGGCTGTCCCGGGCCCGGGAAGAGGAGCAGCTGCAGAAAGCTGGCTGCCGGCAGGATGATTTGCAGGGGGCGCGAGATCAATTGAGGCAGGCTGCGGCAGGCCTCAAAGCACAACTCCGGCAGGAGTCAGAAACAGCTTTAGGGCGCCTGAGGCAAAAGCAGGAAGAGGCCGCCAGGGATCAGCCCAGGGAAGAACTGATAGATATAGCGCTAAAGCTCCTGGATACCGCTACTGCGCAAGAGGTAACCCCACCTGCGGGATTGATAGCAACGGCGCAGAGGTTGAGTGGTCAATACTCAGGTCAAGAGGCATTCAGCGCCGAGTTGAGAATTCTCCGGGAAGCCCTTGCTGTGTTTGAGTTAAGACAGGCGCATCTTCAGGCAGAAGCAGCCAGTATATCTGACATTACTAGTAAAACGCAGCAGGTTGTGCTGATGAAAAAAGAGATTGTTGATATTGAGGCCCAGCAGCCTAAGTTACAAGAGGCGGAAAAAACAAACCGGCAGGCCTTCCGGCGCGCAGAAGGGCAAGAGGTTGCGCGCATAGAAACGGCGATGCAAGAAGCTTCAGGGATGAAGCTAGGGCCAAGGTCCAAGGCGCTTTGCGCGCTAAGAGAAAAATCTTTTCCTCTTGGCGGGCAACAAGCTTCGACTCTTTCCCCGTTACTAAACACTGCTTTAAGCGCGCAATTAGCATTTACCATTCAACTGGCCCAGGCTGAAATCAGGGCTATCGATAAGGTGGAGAGCGCCTATAAAAATTCCCTGGGATTAAAACCAGGGCAAAAACTTGCCGCCCTTTGCGGGATCTCTGCCGTATGTATTAGCGATCCCAGAGCAAGAGACTCTCTGGGTAAGAAAATAGAAGCTGCCCGGCAGGAAGCCGCGGGGATAGTAGAAAGACAGGCGAGGGTAGCTATTGCCGGGGCTCAAGCAGTAACGGACAAAAGTCCTCGTTCAGCGCTGGAGCAACTCGCGGCAATTACGATAAATCCCTGTCTTAGCCCGGCAACGCTGGGTGATCTGCAGGCCGCGTTAAACACTGCCAGACAAAAAGCAACGAATGCAATAGAGGCCCGGGAGATCGCCCGGGTGCGGCAGTGCATTGCAGAGACCGGAAAATTAACAGATCATCATGCCCGGATCCAGGCGCTGCGGGCAATCAAGATCGATGAAACTCTCTTTATCAATATCGCGCAGTTAAATGATCTAAGCAAGGAGCTCACAGATGCCCTTGAGCAGGCCATAGAGTCGCAGGAGATAGCCCGCGTGCAGAAACTTATTAATGATGCTGCGGGATCAGGAGCGCCTGATGCGTGGCTGCGCAGGCTTGAGGAAATCAAGATACATGATTCTCCTTTTGTTCATCCAGAGAGAAGAGCTGAATTAGAGCGTCAATTAGGAATTGCCCAACAGGACGCCCAGGCCAGGATATGCCTTGAAAGAGAAACCCAGGCCCAGGCTGCCTGCCAAGCGCAACAATTCATGGCAGCTCGCGGCCTTGATGGGGAAGATGAATTCAGCCCGATATTCAGCCGCAGGCGCGAGGCAATAGTCGGTCTCTTACAGGCAAAGGTGGCAACTGTAAGGGCCCTGCCTATTGTCGGGGAGCCTTACTGCGCCTTGGCAGCTAAGGCCGGAGAGATCCGCTGGAAGGAGTGCCCTGTAATTATGCCGCAACAGGCGGAAAATGTCCGGCCTATTTTTAGTTTCCGCGCTCCTCAAGCAACCGGCAGCCAGGAAACCTGGTATTTCTGCGCAGAGATGGTGGAGGGTCTGCCGCTGGTTTTTGCCGCGGAGTTTATCCTTGTGCAATTGGACGAAGAGCATTATTTTACCCTTGAACAAAGGAAGAGGGTTTTTCCGGGAAACCACACCAATGCTACACCCTCCTTAGAAGTAAGGACGGATGAATTTCTGGCCCGGCGCGCAGTGCATAAAAGCGATATAGCCACAGACGAGAGAAGAGAAGTTGTATTAGTCGGGCGCCCGGTGAAAGCCCGGGAAATAAACTGGAGAGATATAGATAGCAAGATAGACCACATAGTAGCAGAGTTGGCCGATATTAATGAGAAGACAAGATGCCGCGTGGAGCCAGGCAGGAATGCGGATTATGCGGATCTGTTGCGCTATATTGACGGTTTAAAGGAGGATCCTTATTTTAAAGCCAGATTAAATGCTCCCTTTGAGGAGTATCGTAAGCTTCCCGAAGAGGAGATGCCGCTAAATAATATAATTCTGGTTTTGCTGCTGATAATACACCAGAATATAGGGCTTTTGGAAGCGCTTATGCGCAACGTATTACAGGAAATTTATCAGGCCTTGCAGGATAAAGACGTAGTCAGGATTGCGCAACTGCTGGCAAAATTTAAGATCTACCTGAGTTTTAATGACACATTACTTTATTATTTTGAAACTACCCGGCGCGGCCGTATTATAAATAAGTATGTTTTATTAAGAAATTTAATAGGGGCCATGGAGGAAAAAACAGGGAAGAGAGAGGGTATCCAATGGTGGCACTGGTATTTTACGGATAAGGGGATACCGCTCCGCGTTAATAAGCTGCTGGAATCGATAGCCGCGCCCGGCAGCGGTTTGAGTTTATCGGCGATGTTGGCAGTGCTTGATGAAATTGATGAAATGCAACGGGTATTAAAAGAGAGAAGGGGAGCTTGTCCTGTATCTGCTGCGATCCAGGCCGCCGCCAAG
Organism: Candidatus Omnitrophota bacterium; assembly: GCA_026387405.1. Taxonomy (GTDB): domain Bacteria; phylum Omnitrophota; class Gorgyraeia; order Gygaellales; family Profunditerraquicolaceae; genus JAPLLP01. The sequence goes on along the minus strand of JAPLLV010000029.1, from coordinate 12,339 downwards.
AGGGTGCTTTTGAGTTTTCAACCGCAATGGTGGGAGGCTTATCTGGACTCTTGCCGCCGGCGCATCCGCGAAATGGCTTTTTCCCCGGCGGAAGCGTCTGCAAAAAAGCTTCTGGCAACAGTGAATGAACTTAGGCAGATGCGCGGGTTTTTGGTTGCGCATTCAACGTTACCGCAAAAGGCGCAGCTTATAGAAAACTTGAGCCGGATCATTGCCCAGCACTTTGCCCCGGAATTATGGCTGGCAGGTATAGGCGGCCAGGAATGCCGTATTAACGCGCTCTTTGCCCAGGGGGGTTATGCCCAGCGGCCCGGGCACGGCATACAAAATGTTACCAGGGAGGCATTAGATATACTTGATGAGCTGAATCAGATGCAGGCTATGCTTTCTGAACGCAGGCAATTGCCCGGCACGCAGGGCCTTATCACATCGATAGAGGATCTTAAAACCGGATTTGTCTCCGGCAGGTATTGGGAAGTATGTTTATCTTGCCAAGAGCAAAATGTGCAGGCATTGAGAGGGCAGATGGTTGCTACCGGCAATGCGCCGCTGGAGCAAGAAGTGTTTCAGGGGGTGTTCAGGGCGATCAAGGAGCTTGAGGATATAAGAAGGGCCTTTAGCCATGCGCCGGCAAGCTGCGGGTTAAATTCTACGGATAATGAGCGCACGCAGTTATCGCAGGCAGAAGGTATCATAGCGAAAACAATAGCGCTGGAGCGCCGGATTTTTGATAGCGACTGGTGGAATTTGTGTCTGCAAGGCCAAATGCCTCAGCTAAGGGTTCTCATGCAGCGCGTAGTTGATCAGGATGCCAAATTAACTACGCAAGAGGTATTGAATAGGTTATTTGAGTTTGAGTATTTAAGGGCTTGTTTTGCGCGCCATCAGGATCTGTCTGGTGCCCCGGAGCTTATCAGCCAGCTCACCTGGATCATTCACGGGGCCGACGGCGATTTTGAGAAAGAAGACAAGGGATTTACCGAGAGATGGATGGATAAATACCTGGAACGTATGGCCCAGGCGCAGAGCCTTGAGCAAGCGTTAAATATTTTTAATCACCTTCAGGATATACTCGGGGAATTAACCCGCCAGGAACAATATTTCTGGACCGCGCAGTTTGAGCGAAGATTGTCTGATTTTTCCGTGCGCATCCTGGATCCAAATAGAGAATGGTGGGCTTCCTGTATATCCCGGCAGGAACATGAGGTGGCTGCGCTCTTGACGCGCATGGCTGATCCCAAGGGTAAGGTAACCAAGGAAGAAGCGCTGGCAAAATTCTATGAGCTGCAAAGAGTAAGCGAGCATTTGCTTATGAAAAGAAGGAGTATCTCCGGCGCGGAGGTTCTCATAGCGCGCTTTTCCTTGCTCGCGCATCAACTTTCCACGGAATGCCGTTTACAAAAAGACGAAGCGCTAAGAAAAGCCTTTGCATTCATCCCGCATCAGGATCCCTGGTTTGTTGCCGATACATTTAGATTTGAAGCAAGGCTGGCTCGATTTCGCGAACAGGAGATCCCGGCTTACCTTTCCGGTTTAGAGACGCAAGGCCCTGCTGCTCTAGACCCGCAGGTGCTCGCCAGACTGGGTAATATGAGAGCCGGCCTTACGCAACTGCTTGGCGAGCCGGGAGAAGATGAAACTCAAGCCTGCATAGAAAGGGTAGAGAGGCTTGCTGTTGTCCCTGGTGTTGCCTGTCGTGGTTGGTATGGCCGGCTTTACTGGTGGATAAAACGCGGTAAGCGCTGGTGGCATAAAATACTTGGGCCGGTAGCTGATTTTATTGCCGTGGATATTGCCCCTTACCGGGAGACGCGGCGTTACTTTATCAAGCCTGGAGGCGGCGGGTTAGAGCAGTTTTTCGAGGACCATAAAGCCGTCTTAACTCCTGAAGAATTACAGGCCTTGCGCGCAGTGGTTAAAAAAGAAAAGTGGTTTGATGGACTTATAGAGGCGCTTGACCAGGGTGATAAAAAAGAAATAAAGGCCTGTTGTTTAGTTGCCAATAACTTGCATGCCTTGCACAACCAGGGAGTGTTGTCCGGCAAAAAACCCGGCCCCCCGGTGGCGATGGCAGATTATGGTTGCCGTAAGGGCGAACACAGAAAATATCCTGCAGTATCCGGTAACCCGTATGATGATATCGTAGAGTGGATTATGCGGACGGCTAAGAAGGGTAGCGCGGCAATTCATCCCGCGATATGCCCAAGCCAGGATGCTGCTGCGACAACCAATGTTCTTCCCCGTCGGCTTAAGACATACAGGCCTTACGCGCTTTCATCTACAGAAGAAGCTGACCTGCGTCTTCGTAGTAAATGGACCTCCGAGCGTAAAGAAGTTAAAGCAGGGATAGGCCGGCTTATACGAATCAAGGCGTTTCGCAAAGCGCTGGAAGCGCCGTTTTTACAATTTGGTATTCCTATGAGAGGCTTGTGCCTCGTTGACCTTATGGCCGGAGAAGGATTTTTGGAGGAGGTTTTAGGAAAAGAGTTCCTTCAAAATAATTCCGTGTTTCTATTTGATCATAGTCAGGCGCACCTTGATACAGCAAGGCGGCTGGGATTAGCTCCTTGGTGTGTGGTCGGCAGTGTAGAGCGCGATTATCCTCAAGAGGCCCAAGTCGCAGATGTATACATAAGCGTGGATGGCTGGGATACGCTCATACGGCCGGATATCGCGGCCGAAAAACTCTTTGCCGCTGCGGCTCCGGGAAGTGTTTTTATTAATTTCCAGACTATGAAAAATGAAGCCTTAGCATTATTTCCGGAATTAAAGGCATTAGGCTATAGGACCTGCGATTGCATGCCGGTTTTTTTCATCTCACAAGAAGGGTTTATAAGGGTGCACCAAGCCGAAAAAGCCTTACAGGAGGCATTGGAAATACATGGACCTGGATCGGCTGAATACGCGCGGTGTTCCGAGCAATGCATGCAAACGTTAGGCGTTTACACCCTTGATATTAACCACTATTTTAATTTGAAGCTCGCCTGGTGTCTTAGACGCGCCGGATTTGAAATCCTCTATAACGGCGAGGTTTTCCGTTCTAATGTCGGTTCGAGAGAAAACAGGCATGATATCTTTTATGACGAAAGCGGCGCTCCTCATTCTCTCTCCAGAGAAGCAAATAGCTGTGTTGATATCCATGGCAATGTCAGGACAATGCATAGTCCTGGCGTAGCTCCGGGGGAGTTCTACGAAGAAGTAGCAGTGGCTTGTATATTGACAAGAAAACCTTTATCTTCAGCGGGTGAGAAGATTTCTCGCATCGGCGCGCTCGTTGATGGCCGATTGCCTATTCTGCGCGCGTATAAGTCGGCGCTAAAGACAGCGATGCAAGAAGCAGCGATACAACACGATAATAGAGATTTATTGATAAGGCAGTGGAGAGCGGAGGTTAATCTTTTGCTTATTGAGGCAGGTTTTCCGGAATCTGTTCTTCATGAAGAGTGTCTCAGCCGGTATCTTTCACCGCTTTTAGGGCTTCTTTCACTATCGCAGCCAGGCTTTGCTGTTTCTCCGACCCCGTTTGAGCAATGTGCATTATCAGGGCAGTTTAATCAGTTAACGAAGATCATAGTCTCAATGCTTGCAGAGAGGCAAAGATTGATTGAAGATCAGGCGCAGCTTTTAGCGGATATATTTTCCCAGTTTTTTTCATGCAAGCTAAGAGATATCCAGGGTATTGATCCTAGTCAGGGTGGGCGCTGGGGATTCATAGAAGATGAGCCTTCTGCATCTGCCGTCTCCCCCGCGCCTGACCACGCCTCGGGCGGGGCAACAGAAGAAGAGGCAAAAAAGGAATTCGCGCAACTGCAAAAGCGTTATCCAAGGTGGGAATGGGGAGAGATAAGAACAGGTCCTGCGCTTACCAAGATCAATGAAGGCATCCGTCTCTATGAAGAGTTAACCCGCAATAAAGTCAGCGCCGCAAGGAAACAAATCCATTTTATCCGTGCTCCGCCCCACCCCAAATGGCCGGCTTTTTGGTTATACGGTAAAACCGAAGATATCATCAATATTTATCTCACCGAAGAATTCCAGCCTGCCGATATCCTGCACGAGCTCCTTGCCGCCCTGGAGCATACCGAACACGAGGATAATGAATTTATGAGTGATCTCAAGCATGATCTAGGCCGCCGCCAATCTTATTACAAGAGCGCCAAGAAGCATGTAAAACCAGTTGACCACAGGGCGGAGAAAGAAGAGGATCTGCCGCCGGTAGTGAGAGCCGCCCAGGTAGAAAATGGCAGTAAACATCCCGAATTAGCAGCACAGACAGAAGAGTATCTGCAAAGAGAAGGCTTTTATCCCAGCCAGATCCAGCAGATGATGGCAAGGCTTCCAGATGAACAGTCTATGGCCAACATCGCTGTAGGTGATAATTGCCTGAAGGAGTTAAAATTAAATATCTTTGACCGTTTCCAGGTCCTCCTGGCTAATGCCAGTCGTCCCAATTCTACTTTTCCCAACCTGCCACAGGCAGTAAGCGACTTAAATAATGTAAATAATTTTACTAACAGGGATAAGGTAATTATTCTTACTCTCCTTCCGGCAGTGGTGTGCGCCGATGAATGGATAGGCGCGGTATACAGTGATCAGATAAGCAGGGTTTTGATGGTTTTAAATTCCGTTTTACCGAATATCAGCCCGGTACAAAGAAGGCAGGCCTTATTGTTGATTCTTGCCTCTTCTGATGTAATAATCCGTGAGAAAGATGAAGTTAAACCAATTATGCGACACATACGCGCTGTAAGATTAGCAGATAAAGATCAATTTATTCCTCGACTGATAGAGGCATTAGTGGTTCGGGGTTTAAACAAAAAATCAATAACAAAGATAGAAGAAGTAAGCCAACAGGAGCTTAAAGCAGGCGAAATCCCTGTGGAAATAATTCCTGTAAGAATGCCGGAGCAGCTGTCACAGCTGATTTTAGAGCTTAATCAGTTACCTTTATTCTCTCAAGGCCAGAAGATGCAGGTGATAGAATACCTCCTTACTAAGCATAAGGAAGATTTAGATTTAGCTTTAAGGCATTTTATTCAAACCGTAGCTGCAGCTCGACAAAAGCAGGATTTAGGTTCTGAAGAAAGGGTGGCAGTGAATATTCTTTTGCATCGAGCCGAAGCCAATTTAACCGCCGAGAAGGAAAAACAGGATTCACCAGTTAAAGAAGAACCAAGGCGTCACGCAGAGCTTCCTAAGAAGGCGCCGCCGGCCCGGTGGCTTGGTTTCGCCGGCAAAAGGATACCGGCTGATAAATTTATGCAAGTTTATCCGCCTGATTCTCCGGAAAAAGGGGGAATGCTTCTTATCCTTATTGAGTTAAGACGGCCTAGCCCCGCTAAGCCGCAGCAGGTTCTTGGACCGGGTAATTTTCTCGGTTACAGGAGAACCGCCTCCGGAGAAATACGGCTGCTTTATGGTGGTTTCCGTGCAGGGCGTGTCTCTCGCGGCGTGCAAAGCATAGCTGTCAAAGAAATTGAGTCTGTCATTGTCAGGGAATCTTCCAGGGAGCCGGTTGTGGAAATTGAGACGGAAGAGGCAGCGGAAAAAGTTATTCTTCCTACGAGGAAAATCAAGGAAGAGGCCCATGCGCAAACCCCAGTCCCTAAGAAAGTTAAACAACACAAGCCTGCCCCGGCCGCCCCACCTGTCCCGCACGCTAAAGAAAAAATAGAATTGGATTTAGACGCCAAGTCATTAACCCCGGAAGAGATGGAACATTTTCGCTGTTTTAGCCAGAAAATAAGCAAATCTGAAAGGCCGTTTGCTTATGCCACCGGCCTCCGGGAATTAGAGGGAATTATTTTTGAGCAGAAGTTCCCCGGAGCGTTATACACTTACCTTTTATTTCTACCGGTGTATATTCTAGTTTATTTGCTTTTATTCTTTTTAAGGTTTATTTTCCCGCGCCTGGCACCGCCCCCTTTAAGGATATATTCTCAAAAGGAGATCGTCCGCCTGGACAAAATTTCTGCCCTATCCGGATATGCCCTGGTTGTTTTTGACCAGGAGGTAAGCCGGGTTTTCTGCCGGCCAAGTCAAAGTATCAGCCAGAGATTCAAATATTGGCTTTGGGGAATAAACGCAGGGCATCATTATGCCTATGTGGTGCCCAATAGCGCCCAAAAAAAATATCTGCGCAGAAAGCTCATGGTTGCCTTTTGGGCAGGACGATTCAGCCACAAACAAATGGGGAATTTAACTCGCATCCTGGGAGACTTCTCCAACGGCAATCACCACAACGGCAATAACCACAACAGCAATGGCTATCGAGGCAGCATTTATACCTTTGAAGAGTTTGCCGCTAAGATCAAGGAGAACGGTTTTGATCCAGGGGCGCCGCCGGATCCGGGCAAGTTCTCTAATGGGGGATCAGGGTTTTCTGCCGTAGGAAAATCGGTGCCGTTTCTATTTTTGGGGCTTGTCCTCGTTGTCTGCGCCTGCGTCTTTGGGTTCTGGGCCGCGGGTACCTTTACGCAAATGCGTATTGTGCAGGAGGGATTCCAATGCGGGCTTGGAATACCCGGTTTAGGCGCAGCCGGTGCGATGGCTGCCGGAACCCCACTTGTTGTAGGGACGATCTCTAACTCTAGCGATAGCAATGGCCCCAAAGCGTCTAAGGCGTCCCCTTTGCACGCGTCCCAAAATGGCAGAGTTCTTGATACATTGGACCTCTTTGCCCAGTTTGAGACGGGTGTGTTAGATTTGGGAGCGCAAAGCGTGGAGATCGGGTTTACGTTGAGGTTGTTGGAAGCGATCAAAGATGGGCGTTTAACAATGTGGGCAGAAGAAAAAAATGGCACTTGGAGCAGGATACGTTGGGATGAGCCATTCCGCGAGCGGGTTACTACTATTTGTTTAAATGGCGATACGCATCCTCTTTGTTCTAATCCGATTTCACCTGGCAGACAGGCAATCTCAACAGGAGATGTCCCGCATTATCCCGTAGTAAGAAACGGCGCTGATCAAACTTGCACCAAAGATAAAGAAGGCGCGGCTTTGACCGCAGAAGAAAGAGAGAGATTTCAAGCCCAGATAAAAAATACTACGGTCCTTGGTGGGTTGCTAAATGGAGATACGGCGGATTTTTTGCTATTGCAAGATAGGTTCTCTGAATACGCTGCACAAATAGATTTATTAACTAAAAACAGGATAATTTTTATTGGCCCGGAAGAAGCCTTCTCTGGTTTGGAAAGAGCAGTAGAAAGAGAGTTTTGGGCTTTTTATTTTATTCATAGTGATGATTATGTTGTGATCATCCTCCATCCGGATTTTGCCAAACTTTTTGCCGGAGATTTTCAACACTGCGCGCGCTTAGATGCATTATTGATTCGGCTGCTGCAGTCTTTACAGCATGAATATACTGCTGTTATTTTGGAGGGAAGCGGTTTAAGCCCGGAGGAAATTCACGGCTTAGCCCATATTTCCGAGAAACTCCTTGATAAGAGTGCTACTGTTGCGGAACAGTACAGACTGGAGGAGGTTTTGGCAGGGCTTAGGAGCAAGTTAATTTTAGTGGATCAGGTTGAGCATGATTTAAGAAATAGTTTAGCCGGTGTAGAGGCTATAGTAGACGCATTAGGAGATGGCGAGAAGGTAACTGTTCCGGAGCAAGAAACTAAGAATACGCTACATGGAGTAAATCTTACAAAGAGGGAATTTGTAACTACTCGTTCTTTCGGCAGGCAGGGCCAAATTATAAATGCCGCGATCAGGCTTATTGTCCAGTATATTGCTTTATTTGAACAGATTTTTGGGTATGGTGAGGATGTTTTTCAGCATAAAGAAATATTGCAGGCTTGGAAAGAAGAGCAGTTTGGCACTTTACCGGTGCTTAGCGATATGTTGGCTGAGCTACGGGGGGAGCTGCTACCGATGCAACCAATGGATCTAACGGTTGTGCTGCAGGAACATCGTCGCTGGTTAGAGAAAAGGGCAAAAAAACATCATCCGTCGTTAACAGTAATATTTCAGCTTCTGTCGGGGCCGTTGATAGTCCAACTGCAGGAAGGCGGGTTTTTACGGGTGATGCTGAACCTGATGGTGAATGCTGCCAAGGCTTTAAATAAAGCAAATAATCCGGATGGAAGGCTTACTGTGAGCCTCGACCGTTATCGGGACGATGCGCATACTGTTATTCGGGTTTGCGATAATGGGCCGGGAATCGATCCTCAAGTCTTAGAGCAGCTGTCCGCTACTTCTCAGGTAGAGCGTTTTTTCAGCACTACTGTTTCTGATGGTTTGCAGCATGGTTTAGGTTTGGTGCAGGCGACCAGAGAGGTCGGACAATGGGGCGGCAAACTGGAGCCGCAAAATCTTCCTGGCGGCGGAGCGCAATTAACCATCGTGCTTCCGTTGATCACAGGAAGCGTGGAAACATCCAGGCTGCGGGTAAAACCGGAATCGGGATCAGGATCAGGATTACCACAACATAGCGATAACTTACCTGCGTCCCGCCAACATTGCCGTGTTATCACTCAGCTTTTAGGATCAGTAATTTTTGGTATTTTGAAAGGGAACACGGCGGTGATAAAGGGATTTTTACGCGTGGGATGGGAGTGCTATGTAGCAAAAATCCGTTATCTTGCAGGTCTGATTATCCGCGGGCCGCCTCTGTTGCGCCTGATCACGTATCCTTTACTCATTCTTCTTTTTCCCGTAACTCTTTCCGCAATTCTTTTCCTCGCGTTTATCCTGCCGGTAGCAAATACCCAGCCGTGCGGTAAATGGCCCTTACCGAATGGCGGCTTGGCCCTTTCAGATTTTACCCGCAACTCTCTTGATCATGTTCATGAGCATACACACCGCAAAAAGGGCAATGAGTGGCAAGCGCTTAAAGCGCAAGCAGTAGCCTTTCGCGCGGTAGGAGTCTTTGACGCATATACACAATCATACCGCGAGGTAACCAGGCAGTTACGGATCATTCAGGATAACATCGTACAGCTGCGTTCTCCCGCCGTGCGTAAGGCATGCGGTTATCTTATGTATCTGGAATTAAGCAGGCTGCACCGTAAACAACCGCTTTTTTCCACGGCTGACAGGCAGTATATGAATAAGCCTACGGATATTATAATCGGGGATATACAAGAAGAGACTTTCAGAGAGGAGTTGCGCGAGGCAGTGATATTTTTTCTTTTATCGATATGCAGTGCGTTGCCGTACGAAAAATTTAGCAAACCTGTCAACAACGGCGCGCTATACAATCTTTATCTTGGCGCCACAAATTTCAGGGAAAGCCAGGGAGATCATGCGCAGTATTCGCAGCAAATGTTGGAAGATATGGGGGTTATTGCCAGAGAGATGCGTTCTACAGATATATATGCCGGCGCATACGACACAATAATCCGTTTTATTAAAGCTCAAACGATCCCGCCGAAAGCGCTGGCGTCGTTATCAATCAAGATATTTAATAAGAAACAGGAGATACTTACTGCTATTGACACAAGGAAAAAATTGTACGTGCCTTCCCGTCTGTGCGACAGAGAAATATACAGCCTGCCTGTGGATCTCAAGGATAAATTTAGCCCTGATCCCAAAAATCTTAAAGGCGGTTTCTCAAGCCATTTAATTGGGGACTTAATGGCATGGATGACGCATTTGCCTTGGATGCCGTTAGTGCTTATCACGGCCATCAAGTTGTTGAGAATAGATAAGATGAGTGCGTTGTGTATTTTCACATGGTATGCCGCGATGATGCTGTGCGAAATGAAATTTGAGGAAGCGAAAGAAGCGCGCCGGAACCGTGAGGCATGGTTATGGAGCGGCGCATTTGCCTGTTTTTTTACCGTGATTATAATGATCATTGTGTGTCCGCATGTGATAGATACGCTCGGGCAGGGGATAGGAAATTTTCTGAAGCTTATTATCATTGGACTTGAGGGTGGGGAAAATGTGAAGACGGCTGCCGCGGCGAAGTTTTTGGCCTGCGCGGGAATATTGGGGACAGTTCATCCGCAACCGAAAGCGCCTCAAAAGGATAGGGGGAAACGGTCCCTAGGGATTATTTTAGATAGAGTGATTAATTTCATTAAGAATAATTTTGCCTGGGTTCTTATTACCGCGATAGTAGTGCCTGCATTGGTGTTAATGTTCGTAAGTTTACCCGAAACTTCGCTGGGAAGCCTTGGTTTTAGTCAGACTCCGCGATGGCTTGCGCAGTGGATAGATCTGGACCCGCTCCTGTGGTTAGTGAATTTGAAGAATTGTGGCAGTCTAATTGCTTACGCTGTCTTAGGAAATATTCTGGGGCAGTATATAAGAATCAGAAAAGCAAACGAATGGAAAGGCACGTTTAGCTGGAAAATAGACATAGACTGGAAAGAAGTAGCGACGATAGCGCTGCTCTTTTTCGCCATCAATGGCTGGTTTTGGCCGATGGGCTTTTGTTTATGGAGGGGTCACCTGCCTGCGTATTTGACCGGCTTTCCTGATCAGATGACCACTTCGCCTATTTCTCTGGCGCTGCTCTTTTACGCCCTCTGGCTGTCGAAAGGCTGTCCTCCCATGGAGAGTTTTTTGCCGCAATCCCTCTGGAACGCCAAGAGGATTCTAAAAATCTGCATACCTTTTTGGATAATAGCCCTAGGTATTATCTTTTCCTGCTTTTCCGAACCGGTTCAGGTAATACTCGTCGGCTTGGCAACGCCGTATTTTAATATCATTGTCTTTGCCTGCCTGAAAAAAGCCGATCCGCAAAAACAAATCATATTAGGAAAAAGCTTAGGCAATAAACTCCTTTTGATGTTGGCTTGGCCGGCCCTGGTGTGGTATGCAAATACCTTTATTTTTTGGAGTATTCAGATTGACTTGTGCGCCTTGGCCATAGGTTTCGTCTTCTTTCTGGCCTGTCTTGCCCTGACTTTTCACGGGCTTAAGGAAATTGATGGGACAAGAGGCGTCGTACCTTCAGAACCGGTAACCGTGCGTGCCGATTCTACGTTTGGCGGCGCATGGCCCTTGATGTATTGGTTATATCGTGGGGCTGCAGGGAAATTGGGGTATACGATTGGCTGGATTATCCTGCCGGTAATAATTGAATCCTTAGTTTTTATCGTATTGGTTGATTGGGGTATTGCCTGTTTGTGTGGTTTCGCCTATGATTTTGGCATCGCACACTTCGCGCGGCTCGCACTATTGATATGCCTAAGGTATTATCTTCTGCATAAACAGGGATTTTCATTGACCGGCCTTGAGGAAAAGTATAAGCCTGCGTTTTATCGTTCCCTGTTTGAACTTACCTTGTTAACTTTCCTCTTCCTGGAGTTTTTTGGCATCTTGATCTTTCTCGGCATCGATCTTGTTAAGACGCAGTTCCCCCTTTTCGTCTCATTACCCCATATTATCTGGGGGATTCTTTTTCATCCTCAATTAATAATAAAGAAATCCGGTGTTGATCCGGATAAGATATTGGATTCGCTTTCTACCTCATCACCCTCTATCATTTGGGGGATTTTTTCTCATCCCCGGTCAATAATAGAGAAAGCCAGTGTTGATCCGGATAAGATATTTGATCCGTTGCTGAAGTTTTTGATTTTCACCACTGTTTTTATCATCATAATAATTATGTTGCCGGAAATCCCGCAGGCAGTAACGTTTATTATCGCAAAATTGCTCGCGTTTGCGGCTATTGGTAATCTCTGGCATCCGGCTGCTGCTTCGTTGGGGGGAATGTTTGCGTTCTGCGGGATGGTGGGGATGTCTGATGATTCTTTATTCAAGGATATGCATGCGTACAGTTGGGTAGGCCTGTGGTTAATTATTTCTTATATGCTTAAAGATATGGTTTGCAAATATCAGAATGAAGTGTTGCAGATATTTTATGATAATAAACGCGTTGCAGAGATAAGCGTACAAAGCGGGAAAATTGATAATGTTTTGCGACAGGCGTTTAAGGTAATACATACTGCCGTGCAAAGAGACCCTAATAGAAAGCGGGTGTTTGGGTATAGGGTGGTAAGGGAAGGCAAAACAATTTTTATCGCGCCTATCGGCAAAGAGGGCAAGCCTGTTTTGAAGGTGCCGCGTAAACAGTATCCTCGTAAAAAGCATCCTCGGTCTCTGTCGTCCAAGGAGATCGTTTCCGTCATTGTCTTTGCCCTCGGCGCGTTGTTCTTTGGCACTGGCTTAGCCGAGGCTGCCCAGCAGGCCATCACCGCCGCGCCGCTGGCAGAGGGTTTGCCTTCTGCTGATACGTTAGGCGCTAAGAATGCGTATATTCCGCTTGGGGTGGCTGGATTTTCCCCCGGTGATGGCAGCAGTGACATAGACAGGTTCTTTTTAGCGGTAGTTGGCGCGACCATTTTGGTCGTCGTGTGTCGATGTTTGCCCGTATTTATCAAT